>NZ_JAJHVW010000011.1:0-190127 GCF_027583855.1 Rhodococcus sp. BH5 | reverse complement strand
TAAGAATTCATACCGATCTGTGTTACCACCGAGGTGAATGCTACGGGCGAGTCGCGCCAATTCGTTATCGGAATGACTGTCATCGCAAGCGCTCAGGCGACCATCAAATACGAGACATTGTCATGGATAGGTAATCTAAACGGGGATCCGTCCGGCGCAGGCATCGGACCCGACCGAAGTGACATCGACCTCAGCAGGGAGTTTCTCAATGATCAGTGCGATGGCGGACACACAGTCGTCGTCGGCATTGCGAGAGACCATCGCCAGGTTGGCGCCGGGTACCGCTTTGCGAGACGGGCTCGAACGAATTCTGCGCGGCCGTACCGGCGCGCTGATCGTCCTCGGATACGACGAGGAAATGGAAGCGCTGTGTGACGGCGGATTCAACCTCGACGTGGAGTTCGCACCGACCCGATTGCGTGAGCTGTCGAAGATGGACGGCGCGGTTGTCCTCTCGACGGACGGCACACGCATCGTGCGTGCCAACGTCCAGCTGGTTCCCGATCACAAGATTCCCACCGTCGAATCCGGCACGAGGCACCGCGCTGCCGAGCGCACGGCAATTCAGACCGGCTATCCCGTGGTCTCGGTCAGTCAGTCGATGTCGATCGTCAGTGTGTACGTCGGCGGCATCCGGCACGTCATCGACGGCTCGGCCACCATACTTTCGCGCGCCAACCAGGCCGTCGCGACGCTCGAACGATACAAAGCGCGACTCGACGAAGTGACACGGCAACTGTCGGTGGTCGAGATCGAGGATTTCGTGACTCTGCGCGACGCGTTGACCGTCGTACAGCGCCTCGAAATGGTTCGCCGCGTGTCGATCGAAATCGAACAGGATGTCCTCGAACTCGGCACCGACGGTCGCCAGTTGGCACTGCAGCTCGAAGAACTGGTCGGCGACAACGACATTGCACGTCAACTCATCGTTCGGGACTATCTTGCCGGTCCCGAACCCATCGGCACCGCGGCGATGGACAACGTCCTCGTCGCACTCGATCGCGTCACCGACGCCGATCTACTCGATCTCACGACTCTTGCGCGTGTTCTCGGTTATCCAGGCACGATCGAAGCTCTCGACACTCCGATGACTCCTCGCGGATATCGCGTGCTGATGCGTGTACCTCGATTGCAGTTCCATCAGATCCACCGGTTGGTCGGATCCTTCGGCACTCTCCAGTCGCTGCTGGCCGCTACGGCTGCCGATCTGCAGTCGGTCGAGGGCATCGGCGGGCTGTGGGCTCGTCACATCCGTGAGGGACTTTCCCGGCTCGCGGAGACGTCGATCACCGGATCCTTCAACTAGCGGGCCTGTTCGGGCTTGCCCGCGCTCATGCGATGTTGAACGGCTCCGGGGAGCTTCGCAGTGCACCGAGCTGCCCGACAACCGTGTAAGCGCCTGCGCCCACCGGATTGCGCTCGGGGTTCTGCGCGGTCGCGCACTCGGGGGTCGACGTCGTGGCCGACCAGGCGACCTTGAACGCAGCTTGCTCGCCGGGCGCGAGATTGCGTACGTCGGCTGCGGGCTGTGGGTAGCAGTCGACGTTGGACCACAACCGGGTCTTGCCGTCGATGCTGTAGACGAGCACCTGCTGAAGGCCGCCGGCCAGATCTCGATCACAGGGTGCCGAACCGATGTTGGTGATGACGATCGTGAACGACGGCTCTTCGCCGGGAGCGAAGGTCGCCTTGTCTGCGGTGGCCTTGACTGCCAGCGACGAGTCGGCGCACTGACCGGCCGGGACCGGAGCCCCGGTGGTCGAAGACGAAGACGAAGACGAAGACGATCCCGAAGCCTGCGTGCCCGAGCCACCTGATCCACCGGCAGCGCCGCCACCCGAGCCACCGCCACCGTCCGGCGCGTTGGAGCCGGAAGGGTTGGGGGTGAAGGAGACGTCCGTCGTCAGCGAGGAACTCGCAGCGGCCGAATCGGCCTCCGGGGTATCACTTCCACCGCCGAAGAGGGCGGACGCCGCCCAGATGATCAACGCCAGTGCAATGACGGCGGCACCAATGGCCAGCGCCCGGCGACGCCAGTAGATCTCGGGGGGCAGTGGTCCATTAGGTTCCAACACGGACTCAACGGTAGTTGGCGCAGGGTCCACTAACCGTCAGCTGAGGCGGCGTGTCGGTACCCATTGTCTGCTGCCAGGTACCACTGCCCCGGAAGATCTAACCCTCGACGGTCTCGACGCTCTCGCCGATGTCGCCGACCGCGCCCTGAACTCGCATGTGACCGTCGGACAACGTGTACGTGACGCCGACGATCGCGCACGCACCCTTGTCCACCTTGTCGGCGATGATCCGCGACCTCTGCATGATCAGCGAGCCGGTCTCCACGACGTGACGGCCTTCGAGTTCGTCCACGGTGGACAAGCCCTCGTTGCGGCCCATCAGGATGGACGGAGCAACACGCTCGACCACACTGCGGATGAATCCGTCGGGAACTGCGCCCTCGTCCAGGGCGTCGAGCGTTGCCTTCACGGCACCGCAACCGTCGTGCCCGAGGACGACGATGAGCGGCACGTTGAGCACGTGAACCGCGTACTCGATGGAACCGAGCACCGAATCGTCGAGCACGTGACCTGCAGTGCGCACGACGAACATGTCGCCGAGACCCTGGTCGAAGATGATCTCGGCGGCTACGCGCGAATCACCGCAACCGAACAGCACCGCTGTGGGGTGCTGCCCATCGACGAGTTTCGCGCGGTCCGCGATTCCCTGGCTGGGGTGAATGGACGCGTCGTTGACAAATCGCTCGTTGCCTTCGCGAAGGGACTTCCAAGCGGAAATGGGGCTTGATCGTGGCATTCACTCATTGTGCACCCGCCGCATTTCGGGCTCTCGCCGGGAAGGTTGCGTGGACGCAAACGAAAGTTCCGCGTCGACATTCGCGCCCGGTGATGAAGTGGCCGAAATGGAACTTACTTCAGAGTCAGTTTCCTGATACCGTCTCCGAACGTGACCTGGAGCACTTCGAGCTCCCGAGTGTGATCGAAGAAACCCGACCAGAACGATTCGGCCGGAGAGGGGGATGGCGTGAGCACCGAAGCTACGACGACCGGGAATGGAACAACCGGGGAAACAACTGCTGTCTCCCCCGCCAAGACGAACATGTTCTCGAACCTGCTCTCCGAGATCGGACTGCTCTTCACCTTCACCGTTCGCGTGTGCGTTGCGGCGTTCACATCTCTTCGACACAAGCGCCTCGCCTGGCGTGAGGCGCTCGACCAGATGTGGTTTCTCGCCCACGTCACCTCGGTCGCGTCCGCTCTGGTGATGATTCCCCTCGGTGTCGGGGTAGCACTGCAGATCGGTGCGCTCGCAGATCAAATCGGCGCGGGTGCGTACAGCGGTGCCGTCGTCGCGTTCCTCATCATCGGACAGGCCGGCCCCCTGGTGTGCGCCCTGATCATCGCCGGTGTCGGCGGTTCCGCAATCTGCGCAGATTTGGGAGCGCGAACGATACGCGAGGAAATCGATGCACTCGAAGTGCTCGGTCTACCCGTGCTCGAACGCCTGGTCGTACCCCGGATGATCGCCATTGCCGTCGTCTGCCTCCTACTGAACTCGATAGTTCTCGTAATCGGTTTGGGCGCAAGCCTCTTCGTTCACGTCCTGATACTCGACGGCAACGCACAGAGTTTCCTGCGCAATCTCGTTCAATTCAGTCAACCCAGCGACTTCGTCGTCTCCGGCATCAAAGCCGTTGCCTTTGCTCTCATCTCGGGAATCGTGGCCTGCTACAAGGGCCTGACCGTCAAGCGCGGAGCTCAAGGCGTCGGCGACGCAGTCAACGAGACCGTCGTGCTCTCGTTTGTCCTCGTGTTTGTCGCCAACCTCGCAATTACTCAGTTCTACCCACTGTTCGTCTCGGTGAAAGGTGCCTATTGATGCACCTGCCCATCGCAATTCGTGCCAAGCGGGTCAGTTCGCGGACCGTCGACGGCCTGAGTCGACTCGGCGATCAGTTCACGTTCCACGCGCGTGTCATCACCTCGATTCCCGCAACCCTCAAGCGCTATTGGCGTGAAGTCGCCCGTCTCGTCGCCCAGGTGGCATTCGGTTCGGGCACCCTGCTCGCCGGAGGCGGCAGCGTCGTCGTGATCTTCGCGATCTCGTTCTTCGCCGGTTCCCAGATCGGACTCGAGGGCTACCGCGGACTCAATCTCGTCGGCCTCGCACCGCTGTCCGGCGTGATGTCCGCCATCGCGAATACTCGCGAGGTGGCACCACTCGTTGCCGCAATCACCCTGGCAGCCAAGGTCGGAACCGGATTCACCGCGCAGCTCGGAGCGATGCGGATCTCCGAGGAAATCGACGCGCTCGAAGTCATGGCGATTCCCTCGCTGCGGTACCTGGTCACCACCCGAATGATCGCGGCGCTCATCGCGGTGGTCCCGCTGTACCTGGTCGGCCTGTTTGCTTCGTACATGGCAACGGCGCTTGCGGTGATCCGGGTCAAAGGCCAGTCGGAGGGAACGTACGGCTACTACTTCAGTCTTTTCCTCTCTCCCAACGACATCTGGTTGTCCTTGATAAAAGTCATGGTGTTCGCGGTCGTCGTGACCCTCGTGCACTGCTACTACGGTTACACCGCGACGGGTGGACCCGAAGGCGTCGGACGAGCCGCCGGACGAGCGTTGCGCACCAGCATCGTCTTCCTTGCATTCACCGACGTCGCGATGACCATTGCGCTGTGGGGACTCAAACCTCACGTACCCGGGCTGACCGGATGATCGTCACGAATTCCAGCCGAATCACCCTGGCACTGCGGGGTTTACTCGCCGTGGTCATCCTGATCCTCGCCTACGTCTTCTTGTTCAGCAGAGGTACGGACTCCACCGGTTCCACACCGCAGGTCAGTGCTGTCGTCCCCGCCAGTGCCGGTGCGCTGCGAGTCGGATCCTCGGTACAGTACCGCGGCGTCGTCGTCGGCGCTGTGGCCGAGATCGAGCCGGGCACCACCGCTTCGACTGTCTCACTCGCGATCGACGAGGGAGCGTTCGAGGACATACCGTCGACAAGTCAGGTGCGACTGATGCCCCGCAACATCTTCGGTGACTTCTTCGTAGACTTGATTCAACCTGACGGACTCTCGCGTGGTCCTGCTCTCGTGCCGGGTACCGAATTGGTATCCGATCAGTCCGAAGTCGCGGTCCAGCTCTACCAATCGATCTCACGGATCTACTCGCTCGTTTCTTCCCTCGACCCCGCCGACATCAACGTCGCACTCACGGCAGTCTCGGACGCGTTGAGCGGCAAGGGAAACCAGATCGGCGAATCGCTCGATTCAGTCCACCAAGCGTTGGTCGGTGCGCAGCCCGTCATCGACGGACTCGGTGACGACCTCGACGACATAGCCACCCTCGCCGACAGTCTCTCGACGAGTGCGCCGGACATGCTCGCAGCATTCGAGAACTCCATCACCACATCCAAGACCGTCGTCGAGAAATCCGACGGGTTGGCGGGGCTTCTGCGTGCCGGCACCAGCACGGGAGCTGCTGCCACGAGTCTGATCGGTGACAATCGCGACCGCATGATCACCTTGGTCGACGACGCCGATTCCCTGACCGGCGCAATCACTTCGCGGCCGGACCACATCACCACCTTCTACAACGGCCTGCGCAATCTCACGATCAAGCTCCCGCCCGCGTTGGCGCATGGTCCGTGGCTCAGCACCGATCTACGGCTGTCCGTCACAGATCTGTATCCGTACGGAAAGACCGACTGCCCACGGTACGACGGAACCCGCGGACCCAACTGTCCTGCCGCCGCGACCGCGTTCGGCGGAACCGTCGGCCCGGTCGGCAGCCCTGCCGAACAGTCCCTGATCTCGGCTCTCACCCAGGGCGGTACAGCTTTGGACACTCTCGTGGCGGGGCCGGTATTTCGCGGCACGACGGTGGTGGGCGGATGAGCGTGAAGAAATCTCTGATCAGGTTCGGACTGTATGCTGCACTGTCGATTCTCGCCACCGTGGTTGTGGTGAGCACCCTGATCAACCCAGTCTCCGGGTCGAGTTCGCAGTACCGGGCCGTCTTCGTCAATGCCTCCGGCCTGGTCACCGGCAGCGATGTTCAGATCGCCGGGGTGCGAGTAGGGCGCGTCGACAGCGTCGAGTTGGTGAACAACCAAGCCGTCGTCGGCTTCGAACTCGAATCTGCACAACGTATTCCGTCCGACGGTCGCGCTGTGGTGAGGTACGCAGACCTGTTGGGAGCGCGAACAATTTCGATCGAACCCGGACAGGCCGAACGCGCAACAGGCAACTACCTCTCCCCCGGGGCCACAATTCCCATGGAACAGACTCAGCCGGCGATCGACCTCACCGACATCCTCGGCGGATTCCGTCCCCTGTTCGACGCACTTGACCCCGCAGAAGTCAACGAGCTTGCCGCACAGGTCGTCCAGGTATTCCAAGGACAAGGTTCCACCATCGAAAGCCTGCTGGAGCGCACTGTTGCCGTCACCGAGAACCTGACGTCCCGGGACGCGATCTTGGACCAACTACTGAACAACCTCGACCGGGTCCTTACCGTGACCACGACGAATCGACCCAACTTCGTCGAGATGATCAACACGCTCGACGCACTGGTCGGCGGTTTGGCACAGGACCGCCAACAGATCTCGGCCGCAGTGGATTCCGCAGGCGCCCTGACTTCTTCACTTCAGGACTTGGTGACGGGCGTGGAACCGGACTTGGCTGGCGCGCTGACTTCGATCGATCAGTCGGCTCGCGTCGTCGTCGACAATCGTGAGTCGCTGGCGACCGGTATCACCGCTTTCGATCAACTGTTCACCCAGTTGGGGATCGCGATGAGCTACGGAAGCTGGGCGAACATCTACATCTGCAACTTCCGGCTCAGCGCGCTGGACCAATCGGTGACCCTCGGCGGCCCCGAGCGTTCGGCGGTGTGCCGATGAACTGGCTCACCGTCAAGAACCCGGTCCGCAACGGAATCATCTGCATCCTCGTCGGAGTCGGTGTGGTTCTGGCCGCACTCGTTGTCCCTCAACTGATCTTGAAGGTCAAGACCAACGAGTACCACGCCGTCTTTACCAACGCCACTGGGTTGACGCAGGACGATCCGGTCAACGTCGCGGGAGTCCCGAGCGGGGTGGTCACCTCGTTGGCGGTCAGCGGCAACTCGGTTGAAGTCACCTTCCGACTCGACGACGGCGTCACTCTCGGCGAAGACTCCCGTGCGGACATCAAGATCTCGACTCTGCTCGGCCGACGCTCGCTCGACGTCACTCCGAACGGATCGCGCTCGTTACCCGCACGTTCGACCATCCCCATCGAGAACACGAGCGTTCCGTTCACTCTCGACGATCTCGGTCGAGGAGCACAATCCACGTCGGAAAACCTTGATCTGCAACAACTGCGAAATATGCTGACCGTGGTGTCCGACAATTCACCGGACGATCCCGAACTCATTCGACGCTCACTCGAGGGAATCGACGCACTCTCCGGAGTAGTCAACGACAACGACGTTGCGCTCCGTTCCCTTCTCACCGGAGCGCAGCAGACGACCGCAACACTGATCGAGCAGAAGGACACTCTGGAAACCCTTCTGGGGAATGCGGATCTGGTGATGTCCACGATCGCCGACCGGCGAGATGTGCTGAATGCGCTTGTACAAGACCTGAATCAGTTGAGCACCACACTTGCCCAGTTCCTGGGCGACAACCAGGCTTTGATCGACTCGGTCATGGGAGACATCCACGTGGTGACGGGAGTTCTGTCCGAGAACGAACAATCACTGACCACACTGCTCGACAACTTCGCCCCCAGCGTCCGCTACGTCACCAACGCAACCGGTAACGGCAACTGGCTCGACCTCAACTCACCCTCCACCCTCATCCCGGACAACTGGTTGTGCGTCGTCGGGCTCGTTCAGGGGTGTCGATGACCACGACCGTCAAGAAACTCGCCGTGCTGGCAGCGATAGTGATCTGCGCGATCGGTGCCGTCCTGGTCGTCACGCGTGACGAACACAGACTCACTCTCACCGCCGAATTCACCTCGACCGACGCTATCTTCACCGGGAACACAGTGACGATTCTGGGAGTTCCCAGCGGGAGGGTCGAGAGCGTCACGCCGGAAGGGTCCCGGGTACGAGTGGCGCTGAGCCTGCCATCCGGAACACGTATACCCGCCGACGCGCAGGCCTGGGTCCTGTCTCCCTCGGTCATCAGTGACCGCACGATCGAACTCGGCCCCGGCTACGAGGACGGTGAGTTCCTCACCGACGGCGCGGTGATCCCTCTCGAACGCACTCACTCCCCGCTGACGTGGGACCAACTCACCGCATCGGTGAACGAATTGACGGTGGCGCTCGGCCCTGGCGCCGACGGCGGCGGGATCGGTGACCTCATCGGAGAAGGCGCCCACGCGTTGGACGGCAACGGGCAAGCATTCAACGATGCCGTTCGGTCCATCTCACAGGCCAGTTCGGTACTGGCGGGTGCAAGTCCCGACATCTCCGAACTGGTGAAGAACCTGAACACCCTCGTGCAGTTGATCGCGGACAACCAGACCAAGGTCGACTCTCTGTCGAACTCGGTGACAGTCACCGCCCGCACGTTCAGCGCCCAGCGAGAAGACATCAGCGGGGCGCTCGATTCCCTGACCACGTTGCTCGGACAGGTCTCAGCGCTACTCGCCGAACACGGCGAGGCGGTCACCGCCGATCTGGGTACGCTCGCACAGTTGGCCGGTGCAGTCGCGACCAAACAGGATCAACTGCGCGAGATCATCGAAACGGCACCAACGGGATTCGAGAACGTCGCCAACCTCGTCACCGAAGAAGGCCGAGCCAGAGCACGATTGAACGTCGCCACCGATCTCTCACAGTTCGACACGACGAGAGAACTGTGCGAGAAGATGCCGATACCGCTGTGCACAGGGCCGGGAATCGTCAATCCCATCGAATTTCCTTCGGCAGGCAGCTCCGACCTGGCACGCATCCTCGGTGGGGGTAACTGATGGCGTCGAACAAGTCCGTGGTGAGCGTTGTCGTGGCACTTGTCATCGCCGCGCCATTGACCGGCTGCAGTCTCAACTTCCAGCACCTCCCCCTCGGACGCGGTCTGCCAGGAGAGTCGTACCCGCTGAACATGGAATTCGTCGACGCGTCGTTACTTCCCGTCGGCGGCGAGGTGCGGATCGGCCAGGCAGTGGTCGGCAGAGTCACGTCGATGAGCGCGCAAACCTTTGCAGCCGTGGTACATACCGAAATCGCGTCGGACATCGAACTACCTGTCGGCACCCGCGCTCGGATCGAACTGTCGACCCCGATCGGCGATGCGTTCGTCAACCTCGAAGTTCCGGTCGATCCAGCGGGCCCCATTCTCGAACCAGGTTCCACCATCGAGCGATCGGAGACCGTGCGCGGACCCGATGTCGCACAACTGCTCGGCGCCGTCGGAACTCTGTTGAACGGCAGTGGGTTGGCGCAGGTCAAGAACATCGTCAGCGAGGCTGATCAGATTCTCGACGGCAGGGAGGAGACGATCCGCGATCTGCTTGCACGCCTTGACACTTTTCTCGGAACACTTGACGACCGAAAGGAATCGATCAATTCGGCACTGGATTCACTGAACCGGCTCAGCGCTCTGATCGGAGACGAGAGCGCCACCATCGACGAAGGCTTGCGCACACTCACACCCGCATTGAGCGTGATCGCCGACCAACGACAACCGCTCCTCGATCTACTCGACGAAACCGATCGGCTCAGTACCGCAACCAATTCCGTACTCGACCAGTCGGCCGACCAGATTTCCGAGATCACCGGACGACTGTCACCCATCCTCGACCAGTTCTCGGCAATGGGGCCGACACTGGGTGAGACGATGGCCAACCTGGACAACGCAAGAGTGCTCCTCGAGCGTGCCAGCCCAGGCGATTACGTGAACATCGACCTCGACGTCGATGTCGAGGGCACCGTGACCGGAGTGCTCAACGAGATAATCCCGGGCGCCGCACCGCCACTGCCACCTCTGCCCGCCTCCGATCGGGAACTGCCGATCACGACACCCCTGCAAGGAGGAACGCGATGAAGAACCGAACCGTCTATTTCGAGATCGCCGCCTTTCTCCTCATCGCGGTGGTCAGCACGACGTACGTACTCCGGCAAGTCGGTGCCGGAGATCCGTTCACCGGAACCTTCTCGGTCATCGTCGAATTGGAGAACGCGGCCGGAATCGCTCCCGGTTCGGAAGTGGCCTATCGCGGAGTCACCGTCGGCGACGTCGAGTCGGTGGAGGTGGACTCTGCCCAGGACCTCGTCGTGATGACGTTGAGCATCGCCGCCGACAAACAGATCCCCAACGATTCGCATGTGGCCATCGGCCAGGACACCGCCGTTCCGGTATTGAAAGTTCAGTTGTCCTCGCAGACCGACGGCGGCCCGTATCTGGTTGAAGGTTCCGTCGTTCCGACTGAGCGCACTTCGATCCCGGTCGCGTTGGGAACCGTGATTGCGAATTTCAACGCTGCTGCCGACACCGTCGATCCGGCAGACCTGCGAACCCTCTCGCACGAACTCGGCGAGGGATTGAACGGATTGGGTCCGGATCTGCAGGCGCTCGTCGACAACTTCGACGTGCTCGCGCGCACTGTCCAATCCGATCAACCGCGTGTCAACACACTCGTCGAGAACTCGCGCTCACTGTTCACTGCGAACGAGGAAAATGTTGACGCTCTTCCCGAAGTTGCACTCACACTTCGCCAATTGACAGATCAGGTACGAAACTCCGATCCGCAACTGCGCACACTCCTCGATCGAAGCCCGAGTGTTCTCGACAATCAGATACTGCCTCTCATCGAACAGAGTCGTGAGCCGTTCAGTCTGCTGTTGGCCAATTCTCTCGTCTCCACTCAGATCGTCACTGCACGGATGCCCGCCGTCGATGCCTTGTTGGTGGTGGTGCCCAAAGGATTCGAGAAGTTCGGAAGTATCGTCAAAGACGGACGGGCACAGCTTGATCTGATCACAGCACTCGGACCGGTCTGTATCTACGACACGCCCCGGCGATCGGTACAGGACACCTCACCGACCACGCTCGACAAGAACCAACACTGCGCGGACCAGTCGGGCCGGATCCAGAATCGCGGATCGCAGAACGTCCCCACCGGAACTGGAACGATCGACGGGGTTGCTGAATACGATCCTGCCCTCGGAACGGTCGCAGCCGGTGACGGAATGTCGATTCGTCTGGGCCTCAACGGTGGTCAGAACACCGTTCTCGGTGACAACTCGTTTGCCGCACTACTAGTACAAGGAACGCAATGACCGAGACAACCGAACCCCAGACGCCCACAATCGTCGACAAGCCCAAGCGGCTTCGCAAGCAGACCGTAGCGATCGTTGCCGGCGCCCTGGTCGTGGTCGCGGCGCTCGGATGGGGCGCATTCGCGACCTGGCAGAAATCGGTCGACGAAAACGCGCGTATCAGCGCCCTGGACAGCGGACGGCAATTCGCCACTGATCTTGCGACGTACAACTTCCAGAACCTCGATCAGAATCTCTCCGTGGTCCGTGACAATTCTGTCGGCGAATTCGCCGGTCAGTACGCCCAGGTGGCAGCCAACCTTCAGAACATGATCGTGCAGTATCAGGCGACCTCGTCCGCTCAGATCATTTCAGCCGGGCTGGCGAGCAGTGATCGCGACAACGCCGAGGTGCTCGTGTTCCTCGATCAGACGATCACGAACACCAACTCCCCCGATCCGAGAATCGACCGCAACCGGATGCAACTTTCGCTGGTCCGCGAGGACGGCGAGTGGAAACTGAGTAACGTGCAGTTGTTGTGACTTCGTCGCGGCGTAGTATCTCCCCGAGCATTATCGAGCGATAGCTAGGGGACCACGTATGGCCACGAAAGATTCGGCGAAGGACGCCACAGCCAGTTGGCGACGGATCGAGCCGCTCGAGCTGACTCCTATCCTGGAAGCCGCCCTCGAAGGATTCTACGACAACGGGTTCCACGGTACTTCGATACGCGAGATCGCACGCCGCGTCGGCGTGACGATCCCCGCCCTCTACTACCACCACCAGAGCAAAGAAGGGATCCTCCTTGCTCTGCTGGAGATTTCGACCAGTGACGTCCTCGCTCGTGCCCACAGCGCGTACGCCGACGGCGGAGACGACCCTCGACAACAACTCACCAACGTCGTCGAAGCGATCGTGCTTCGTATGACGACCCGCTCTCGGTTGGCAGCCCTCGAGGGGGAAGTGCGCTACCTCAGCCCCGAACACCGACAGCGATATCGTGTCGTACGCAAGGGCGTCGAAGAATTGGTGCTCGGCATAGTCACCGAGGGTTCGGAACGAGGTCTCTTCTCAGTAGCAGACGTGCCCGAGACCACCCGCGCACTTCTCGCGATGTGCCAGTCGATTCCGCGCTGGTATCACGCCGAGGGAGAACTCACCCCGGAAGAGGTAGCTCAGAAGTACGCCGTCATCGCACTGAATACGGTTGGATGCAAGCCCGGCCGCAAGCGTGCACGTTGATTCTCATACTGTCGAATATCGCGCCCGAAGTTCGCGCTTGAGGATCTTGCCCGTAGCACCCAACGGAAGTTCCGTGACTATCTCGATGGACTTGGGGCACTTGTAGCCGGCAAGTCGGCTTCGAACGAAACCTGAAATCGAGTCGGTATCGAGTTGATGCCCTGCAGCAGCAACTACGACGGCTTTGACCGCCTCGCCCCACAGTGGATCCTCCACTCCAATGACGGCAACTTGGGATACTCCCGGATAGTCGGCGATGACCGATTCGACTTCGATGGGATAGACGTTCTCTCCACCCGTGATGATCATGTCCTTCATCCGATCGGTGATGTAGACGTAGCCCTCGCTGTCGACCCGTCCCACGTCGCCGGTATGGAACCACCCGTCGGTATCTATCGCAGCGGCAGTCTCTTCCGGCCGTCGGTAGTAACCTTCGGTCGTTTGCGGAGACCTGACATAGATCTCGCCGGCCTCGCCGACCGCAACTTCCTCGCCTTCCGGTGACATCACCTTCAAGTCCACCCAGGGGTAGGGTTTTCCGACCGAGCGCAGCAGTCCGACCTTCTCGCCGTCCACCGCATGGTCACAAGAATCGAGTTGTGTTACTGCTCCATGCGTTTCGGTCAGCCCGTAGACCTGGAACAGGGGCTTGCGGAACGTCTCGAGAGCTCGCTTCAAGACCCATGGTGTGATCGGCGAGGAACCGTAAGCGATGGATCGGAGAGTTGCGAAATTGCGCTCTCGCGCGCCTGGTACGTCGACCAGCATCCCGATGACGGAAGGCACGAGAAAGGTATTGGTGATACTCATCCCTTCCAGTACTTCCAACAGACCGGCAGGTGTGAATTCTGGGAGAACGACGTTATGGGCGCCATTCGCAAGTCCCACGAGCGCCCAACCCAATCCACCGATGTGGAACAGGGGCATCGCACACAAGCTGACCGAGGATTCGTCGAATCCCCATGGCCCGCCGGTTCGCGTGCATGCCTCCAGGTTCCTGTTGGATGTGAGAACACCTTTGGGTTTTGCCGTCGTTCCGGATGTATACAGTTGCAGTACAACGTCGTCCAGGCTTCCGCGCCATCCCGGATCGACCGAACTTGCGCCTGCCGATCGCGCTTCGTAGTCGAACTCCTCGGAACCGTCGATCTTCACGACACGCAGCTTCGCCCCTTCCGATGCCTGCACCGCCGAGACCACACCCTCGAATTCACTGTGGAAGAACAACACACGAGCGTCCGCGTCGGCGAGCACCTCGGCAACCTCGGCGCCGGACAACCTCCAATTGATCGGGATTGCCACTGCCCCGATCTTCGCTGCCGCAAGTACGATCTCGACGACTTGAGTCGAGCCTCTGTCCACCACAGCCACCCTGGTTCCAGATCTACAACCCAGGTCGAGAAGAACGTTGGCCAGCCGACTGGTGCGGAGGTCGAGCTCGGCAAACGTCATCGACCCGTCTCGACCTGTCAACGCGAGGGCGTCTGGTCGTGCAGCAGCGTGGCGTCGAGACTCATCGGCAAGGCGATATTGCGAGCACATCGTGAAAAGCCCTTTCTGGATTGGACGTAACTTCCGGCCCGGGCGCGTGGACGACACCGGGCGCTATCAGAACCGACGAACTCTCGACGAGCTATTGCATCGCCTCGATGTGTTTCATCACGTCCGGGTACCGACGTAAGTGGGCACCCCCGTTGACATCGAGAACCTCGCCCGTGATCCACGAAGAAGCATCGGAAGCGAGGAAGAACACCGCTTCGGCAACGTCGCGTGGCAACCCATTACGTCCGAGCGGAGTGTTCTCGGTGAAGTCCGCCTGAATAGCCGGCACACCGGTGAGACCCTCGACAAGTGGCGTTTCGACAAGACCTGGCGAAACCGCGTTGACGCGTATCCCCCGGTCTCCGAGTTCGAGTGCCGCAACCTCGGTGAGCATGGCGAGGCCAGCTTTGGCGGAGCAGTATCCTGCAAAACCTGCAGCCGCCTGCCGTGCGTTCAATGAGGTGATCGAGACGATCGATCCACCGGCAGTCATGGCACGCGCCGCGTGCTTGATCACGAAGAAACCTCCGGTGAGACAGATGTCAACGGTGCGCCGCCAAGTCTGCGCCTCCAAATCCGTTATGTAGCCCGGCAGATTCACCCCGGCACAATTGACCGCGATATCCAACCGACCATGCTGCGCCTCGGCCCCCTCGAATATCCCCTTGACCGATTCTTCGTCGACGACGTCGACCCGGACTGCTTCAGCTCGCCCACCGAGTTCTACGGCGCGTTTCCGCCCGCCTTCGATGTCGATGTCGCCTATCACGACGCTCACGCCTTCGGCAGCCAGCAATTGCGCTGTTGCCCAACCGATACCGGATGCTCCGCCGATCACGACGGCTACTGCACCTTCCATTCGCCCCGGCATCAGCGAGGAATGTTCTCGTAGTACGGGACAACGATTTCGTCCGTACTCGTGACGTCACCGAGCATCATCGTCGTGATGGGGTGGACTACGTGCGGGTCCACCTCGACGTTGATACATGCGGGAACCCCCGCGTCGAACGCGCGTTTCATAGCGTCGGCGATGGAGGCGACATCCTTAACACGCTCTCCGTATCCACCGAAGGCCTCGGCAACCTTCTCGTATGCGCTGTCTGCGAGTTCGGATACGACAATTCCTTCGTCCCCGTACACCGCTTCCTGGCCGTGGATCGACATCCCCCACACTGCATTGTTGAATATCACTGTCACAACAGGTATTCCATGACGGGCCATTGTGTCGAATTCCTGGATGTGGAATCCTGCCGCGCCGTCACCGGTAATGAGCACAACGGGTGATTCCGGTCGTGCCCGATGTGCGCCGATTGCGAAACCGGGCCCCACACCCAGGCATCCGAGGTAGCCGAGCCTCAAGACACCACCAACCTCTTCGGTGGTAGTGAAGAACTCGCCCCACGACGGCGCCTCGGCACCGTCCATCACGAAAGTAGTACCGGGCGGGCAGGCTTCGACGATCGCGCGCGCTGCAAAGTACGGATGCGCCTTACCGCTTTCCGTCGCTTCGTCCTCGAAACCATGCCGGTGCGCATGTTTCGCACTGGTGGCGGCATCGACCCAGGCACTCCAATCGGGCCATTGACGTTGATCAGCAGCAGTTTTCAAAGCGATGAGCGCTTCTCGACAGTCGGCAAGTATCGGAACGTCCACGTCCTGCATACGCCCGATTTCGGACGCGTCGACGTCGATCTGGACCAACCGCGCACCGGGGAACAAGCTGGTGCGTCCGCCGGTGAACATCCCGGCTCGGGCACCGACAACGAATACCACGTCGGGGGTCGGATACCCAAGGGCAGGCAACGAGCCGATCGCCAACAGTCCGCCGCCGGCCAGTCGATGGCTTGCGGGTACCGCTCCATCGGACTTCCCGGGGTAGAACACCGGCACGTCCACCGTTTCCGCGAACGCCACCAGCGCCGCGCTCGCATGGGAGAAAGTGACGCCACCTCCGATCACAATGGCGGGGTTCGTCGCTTCACCGAGCAGATCGAGAGCGGCCTCGACCGCTGCAGCAGTCGGACCCGACCTCGCACTCACGGTGTAGTTCACCGGAAATCTCACGGTGTCTTCGTCGGCTTCACCGAACATCACGTCGATCGGCACTTCGAGCAGCACCGGCCCCGGAATTCCGGTCGTCGCCTTACGAATTGCCAGAGCAACTATCTCGGGGACGCGTGCCGGATCGGTGATGCGGTATGCCCACTTGGTCACCGGAACAGCTGCGGCAATCTGATCGAAACCACCCTGAAGCGGATTCGTCTCGGTCTCACGCATCGGCGGAGCACCGACGACGAAGATAGTCGGCGTGCGATCGAGGAGTGCATTGGTCAGCGCGGTGTAGACATTCGTGAAGCCCGGGCCGGAGGTGACTACACAAACGCCGTAATTGCCCGTCACTCGCGCGTACGCATCCGCAGCGTGTCCCGCAGTGGCTTCGTGTCGGGTGTCGGTGAGCCGGATGCCGTGACGTCGACAGGCTACGAGGAAAGCATCCAAGTGCCCTCCGTGCAGGGTGAAGACCTCGGTTGTGCCCGCTTCAGCTAGTGCTCTGGCAAGTAATTCGCCACCGTTGACAATCATGTATTTCCTTCCGGAGTTTGCCGCTTGATTAACGATCGCTAAGTCATTCCACTGTATCGTGGGTCACAGTGCGACGCCAGAGTGGCATTATGCGAACACATGGCACGAAATTCCCCTCAAACCGATCGAATCGTCATGCTGACCGAACTGCTGGCATCCGACCCCACGGCGGGGCGGAGCCTCGCCGATATCGCACGACACCTCGGCGTCGCAAAGGCGACCTGCTACCCCATGGTCGTCGCTCTCGCCGAGGCCGGCTGGCTCGTCCGTCACCCGATCCGCAAGACCTACCAACTCGGCCCGGCGCTAGTCCCCATCGGCCAAGCCGCTTCCCGCGCAATCGATGTCGTCGATCTTTCACGCACCGTCATGCAAGAACTGGCCGACACATCCGAACTGGCCTGTCTCGGATTCATCCGATCCGGCGCCGACCTCGTTGTCGCCGAGGCAATTCAACCGATCTCCAGGCGCAGCGGAACTCTCGGGTTGCGCATCGGCGACAATGTGCTGATGGCACCTCCACTGGGTGCAGGCCTTGCCGCATGGCTCGACGAGAACGACCTCCACGAATGGTTTCTCCTCGGCAAGGAGGCATTGGACACGGAGGCCGCACTTCTACGGTCGGAGTACGAGCCAATCCTCACGGCCATTCGAGAGCGCGGGTTCGCCGTGGAATGCCTTCGCCAACAAGAACGTTCAATTTCCGACGCCGTCGCCGAGATGCGCGGCCCGGGAGTCGGCGGCCAGAGGGCAGCACTCGCACTGAGAGAAGCGCGACGTCTTCTGTCCGCGGATGTCGCGGTCGGAACACTCGACCTCGACGGCAATTATCAATTGCTGTCCGTCAATGCCGTCGCCTTCGCCCAGGACTCGACACCGGCGCTGATCCTCTGCTTGGTCGATGCCCCGTCACCACTGACCGGGGAGCGGATCGCCGCACTGGGCAAGCTCGTGAGTGAAGCCGCCGATCAGGTCACCACTCTCATGCACGGCCGGACACCTCGACCATTGACATCCACAGGCGGAGCAACATAGCTTGTGAGTCAAATGACTTATGTAACGATCGCTAAGTCATGAGTGTGGCGGTTTGCCTACGTCCACGTGAGCGCCCCGATCCCCGCACACCCACCCACCGCAAGGAGCCTGCATGATTCTCACTCACTCCGCCCTTTACATAGACGGAACCTGGCAATCACCGACGATTTCGGACGCCATCTCGGTGCACTCGGCCAGTACAGAAGAGAAGATCGGCAGCGTGCCGGGCAGCGCAACAAACGACGTCGATTCTGCCGTCGCGGCGGCGGGCCGGGCCTTTCGTACGTGGTCGCGACTCGAGCCTGCCGACCGAGCCGACGCCTTGGATCGATTTGCCACAGCCTTGGGGCGTCGCGCCGACCTCACAGCCCGATTGGTCAGCCAGCAGAACGGAATGCCCGTATCGATCTCCACTGTCGCTGAAGGACAGGGACCTTCAGGGCTTTTGAGCTATTACGCCGCGCTTGCCCGCACGACCGAGCTCGAAGAACCCCGTCACGCGCTGGCCGGAACGGGAACCACCATCGTTCGGAAAGAACCGATCGGTGTTGTTGCCGCGATTGCACCGTGGAACTTCCCATCTCTTCTCGCAATGATGAAAATCGCCCCCGCGCTCGCATCGGGATGCACCGTCGTACTGAAGCCGTCACCCGAGACCTTGCTCGACGCGTTCGTCCTCGCCGAGGCCGCAATGGAGGCCGGTCTTCCTGCCGGTGTTCTCAACATCGTCACCGGCGGACCCGAAATCGGCAAATACCTCGTCGCTCATCCGGGTGTACACAAGGTCGCGTTCACTGGCTCTACACCGGCAGGCCGACACATCGGAGCAACCTGCGGACGACTTCTGCGTCCGGTATCGCTCGAACTCGGCGGCAAGTCCGCCGCAGTCATTCTCGACGATGCGGACCTCGACGCGACGATGGCAGGTTTGGCGACGGCATCGTTGATCAACACTGGACAAACCTGCTACGCCTCGACAAGAATTCTCGCGCCCGTCGGACGCTACGAGGAAGTGCTCGATGCCGTCACCGCAATGGTCGAGTCGCTGCCGGTGGGCGACCCGTTGGATCCCACCACCTTTATCGGCCCTCTCGTGAGCGCCGGGCAGCGCGAACGTGTCGAGTCCTTCATCGCCGCAGGCACTGCGGAAGGCGCACGGATCACGACCGGCGGATCACGACCGCGCACACTCGAGCGCGGATGGTTCCTGGAGCCAACCGTTTTCGGTAACGTCTCCGCAAACCACACGATTGCAACCGAAGAGATCTTCGGCCCCGTACTCTCTGTCATTCCATACACCGACGAGGCACAGGCCATCGCAATCGCCAACGACTCCGAGTACGGCCTCGGTGGAACCGTGTGGACTGCCGACTTCGACCGCGGGATGGAAATAGCCCGCTCAGTCGATACCGGTTCGTTCGGGATCAACGGCTACACACTCGATTTCGGGGCACCGTTCGGAGGCACCAAGGCCAGCGGCATCGGTCGCGAGCTTGGACCGGAAGGCCTGGCCGCATACTTCCAGACCAAATCGATCTTCACCACGGCCTGATTCGTCACCTGCGCCATCAATGGCCGGAAATCGTCGAGCACATGATGATTGCACACTTACTTAACGATCGTTAATCTAAGTTGAATGCAATAACCGCGACAGAAGATCAAGGAAGTATCCAGTGGCCGTGCGATCCAGTGACCAGTACCGAAAAGGGCTCAGCGACGATCGCCGAGTCTTCTACCGAGGCAAGAAGATTTCCGATGTCTACGCCGAACCCGAACTGACTCTCGCAGTAGATCATTCAGCACTGTGCTACGACATCGCCGACGATCGACCCGACCTCGCGGTCACCGATGTCGACGGCGACCCAGTCAGCGCGTTCTACGTGGCGCCGACATCTGCGGACGACCTGATTCGTCGCGGCGCCCTGATCGAGGAAGTATCGCGGCGCGGCGGCGGAACCATCGTCCTCAAAGAGGTGGGCAGCGATGCGCTGTTCGCCCTTCTTCGTGCAACCAGCGGTGAAGGTCTCGAGAATGCGCGCGCTTTCTACAAGCGGGTCTGCGACGGCGATCTCGCACTCGCCGTCGCGCAAACCGACGTCAAGGGTGACCGGTCACTTGGACCGCGCCAACAGGCAGACCCAGACCTCTACCTGCACATCGTCGACGAGGACGCCGACTCCATCACCGTGCGCGGCGCGAAGTGCCACACTTCGTTCTCGGCGAACGCCGACGAGTTGATCGTGCTGCCCACCCGCGCAATGGGCCCCGAAGACGCCGACTACGCAGTGTCCTTCGCCATCCCGATCGACACACCAGGTCTCGAGCTGTACGTCTCTCCCTACGCAGCCGGAGAACGCAACTCCTTCGAATTTCCGATCTCCACGAAACACAAACTCCTCGAATCGCTCACCGTCTTCAACGATGTCCGAGTACCGAAAAATCGAGTCTTCCTCAACCGTCAACCCGAACTTGCCGGACCACTCGCGTTGGCGTTTGTCGATTACCACCGTTTCACCGCCATCAACTACAAGTTGCCCCTACTCGACATCATGGTCGGAGCAGCTTCACTGATCGCCGAGGCCAACGGCATCAACAAGGCAGGCCACGTGAAGGGCAAGATCACCGAACTGATCACCTGGAGCGAGACCGTGCGCGGACTGGCTCAACTCGCCGCCGTTCGATCAAAGCCAGGAGCACACGGTGTCAGGCAACCAGATCCGCTTGCCGTCAACATGGCCAAATACCACTTCGCACATGGATTCCACAACGCGGTCGCCATCCTCACCGATCTCTCAGGTGGCCTCCTCGCCACCGGCCCCGGCGGTGAAGACTGGGAGAATCCCGAAATTCGTGTAGTTCTCGAAAAATACTACGCTGCAGCAGTTCCTGCCGAAAAGCGTCTCCGTCTACTCAACTTCATTGCGGATCTGACCGCCCGCGACTACGGCGGATATCAGTCAGTCCTGGCCACGCACGCAGAAGGATCACTCGAGGCCGAGAAACTGCAGATCTCACGCTCCTTCGATCCGACGAGGGCACGCGAATACGTCAGTGACCTCGCCGGAATATCCCACCTCTGACCATTCGTCCCGAGAGAACAACAAGGATTTTCATGATCTCGACAGCATTCACGGAAACGTTCGGCGTTCGCCACCCCATCGTCCAAGGTGGAATGCAGTGGGTCGGCAGAGCAGAACTCGTCGCAGCCGTTGCCAATGCCGGCGCATTGGGATTCATCACTGCACTCACGCAGCCGACGCCGGCCGACCTGGCGAACGAAATCGCCCGATGCCGCGACCTGACCGACCAACCGTTCGGCGTCAACCTCACAATTCTGCCGTCGATCACGCCACCGCCGTACGACGAGTACCGCCAGGTGATCGTCGACTCAGGCGTGAAGATCGTCGAGACCGCAGGTTCCAATCCCGGTCCTCACCTGCCGATCTTCCATGACGCCGGAATCAAAGTGCTCCACAAGTGCACAACAGTCCGACATGCGGTCAAAGCACAGGATCTCGGTGTCGACGGAATCAGTATCGACGGATTCGAGTGCGCCGGCCATCCAGGGGAAGACGATGTCGCAGGCTTGGTCTTGATTCCAGCTGCCGCAGAAAAGATTTCGATACCCATGATCGCTTCCGGCGGCTTCGCCGATGCACGTGGTCTGGTCGCCGCGCTGGCGCTCGGAGCAGACGGCATCAACATGGGTACGCGATTCATGTGCACCACCGAGTCTCCGATCCACCAGAACATCAAAGAAGCCATCGTCGCTGCAGACGAAACACAGACCGAACTGATCTTCCGACCACTCCGCAACACTGCACGCGTGGCAAGCAACATCGTCAGCCGAGAGGTTGTCGACATACTCTCCCGCGGCGGACAATTCGAGGATGTGCGCGACCTGGTAGCAGGAGCGCGTGGGCGAAGCGTATACGAAACCGGCAATCCCGACGCCGGTATCTGGACGGTCGGCACATCACAGGGGCTGATCCACGACATCCCCACCGTCGACGAGTTGGTCCAGCGCATGGTGTCCGAAGCAGAGGCCATCATCGGGGCACGCTTGCGTTCGATGACCGAACGCGTTTCCGTCTAGGACAGGAGAGCAACCCATGCGTCGAACACTGTTCACAGCCGACCACGAGGCCTACCGAGAGACTGTGCGCGAGTTCATTGCCCGCGAGATCACGCCTCACTACGACAGCTGGGAAGAAGCCAGGCTCGTCGACCGATCAGCGTGGCTCGCGGCCGGCAAGATGGGTATTGTCGGCCTGGCCGTCCCCGAACAATACGGAGGCTCGGGTGAACTCGACTACCGGTACCGGTACGTGGTCGCCGAAGAGATCGCCCGTACCGGCACCACCTCGTTCGGCGCCGGACTAGGCCTTCAGGATGACATCGTCATTCCGTACATCGCCGACCTCGGCACAGACGAGCAGAAAGCACGTTGGCTACCTGGTATGGCTGCCGGTGAACTCATCTGCGCCATCGCGATGACCGAACCGGGTACCGGCAGTGATCTGCAAGGCATCAAGACCTCCGCTGTTCGAGATGGCGACGACTGGATCTTGAACGGACAGAAGACGTTCATCACCAGCGGAATTCACGCCGACATCGTCATCGTTGCGGCCCGCACCGATCGCAAAGCGGGGTCGCGGGGATTCAGCCTCCTCGTGGTCGAACGCGGGATGGACGGATTCACCCGCGGTCGCAAACTCCACAAGGTGGGGTTGGCGGGTCAAGACACAGCCGAGTTGTCGTTCGACAACGTAAGAGTCCCGGCAAGCAACCTCCTGGGCGAGGAGGGCGGAGGCCTCATTCATCTCATGGAGCGTCTTCCCCGTGAGCGTCTGTCGATCGCCGCGAGCGCAATCAGTTCCGCGCGTGCGGCCTACGAATGGACCAAAGACTACGCGTTCGACCGCACCGCCTTCGGCAAGCCGATCGGCGACTTCCAGAACACTCGATTCGCCCTCGCCGAGATGCTGACCGAGATCGACGTGACACAGGCATACGTCGACAACGCAGTCCTGGCCATCAACGACGACCAACTGTCAGCAGTCGAAGCAGCACAGGCGAAGTGGTGGGCCAGCGAACTTCAGAAGCGCGTCGTGGATCGCTGCGTACAACTACACGGTGGATACGGCTACATGATGGAGTACCCGATCGCCCGGGCCTACGTAGACAGCCGAATCCAGACCATCTACGGCGGAACCACCGAAATCATGAAGGAGATAATCGGTCGCGACATCGCAAAGAGTTGATCAGCACCGAGAACGACCGTGGTCCCGAACATCCTGTGTTCGGGACCACGGTCGTTGTAAGCGCCGTTCTCGCTTCGTCTATCCGAAGACTGCTGCGCGCTTTTCCTGAAACGCCGCAACACCTTCGGCAAAATCACCACTACCCAACAGGTCGATCTGGCCTACGCGCTCGCGTGTGAACGCATCACCGAGTTCGGTGAGCGTAGCGTCGTTGATCGCCTTCTTGGTAAACCGAAAAGCAGGGGACGACCCGGCGACCAATCGGTGGGTCAGGTCTGCCAATTCCACCGCGAAGGCGTCGTCCTCGCACACGTGTGAGACCAGGCCGCAGTCGAAAGCATCTCGAGCGGATAATCTTTCGGCCAGCAGCGCCATGCGCATCGCGCGCGCGCGACCGATCGACGCTGCCACCAGTGCGGTAGCTCCACCGTCCGGCATCAATCCCACCTTGGTGAACGCGAGCAGAAAGTAACTCGACTCCGCCGCGAGCACGAGGTCGCACGCCAAAGCCAGCGAAACACCCACACCTGCGGCAGGGCCTCGTACCGCAGCGACCACCGGAAACGGAAACTCTCGAATGGTCTGCACCAAGGCATTGGCGGCATCGATCGTGTCCGCCGACGGCGGACCGGACAACGTCACGTCCGCGAGGTCCGCGCCCGTGCAAAAGGCCTTGCCCTCTCCTTCGAGAACCGCCACCCGCACGTCCGAGGATTGTGCGTGCTCGACGAAGATCGTGGCAAGTCTCTCCAGGGTTTCGGTAGTCAACGCGTTCATTCGCGCTGGCCTGTTGACAACTATGCGGAGCACCCCGCCGTCTTGGCTCGCGTAGACATCCGGTCGCGTTTCGGTCATTGAAATTCCTTGTCAGTCAGACTCGATCGAGTTGTGCTACAAAAGTTGATCTTCGCGATCCATCGACGATGAGTAGGGGGCAACGTAAGAACGATCGAGAGAGGCTGTCGCGACATTCCTCACCTGTACTTCTTCCCTCAGCCGCCCAGCCAATCCTTCGTCACGACGGTGGTGTCGGCCCCTGGTGGCCGAGCACCTGACGGCTGCTCAGTCCTGGAACGGGAGAACCGCGGCGCGGGTGCCGCCTGCACTATTCCGTCGGCCTCGACAAGAGTTCCCCGCTGGGCAAGATGCGGGTGCAGCGCGGCTTCGGCGAGACTCAGGACAGGAGCAACACAAGCGTCCGTCGATTCGAACAACGCTGCCCAGGCGTCTCGCGTGCGCGACGAAAACGCCTCCGTGAACCGTTCTCGGATTGTGGGCCAACCCCTTCGATCCATCTGTTCAGGCAACGATTCCGGCGCGATATCCAGGCCTTGGAGGAGCGCCGCGTAGAACTGCGGTTCGAGGGCACCGACTGCTACGAACTTGCCGTCCGAACATTCGTAGGTGTCGTAGAACGGCGTGGAACCGTCCAGGAGGTTGGTTGCACGTGAGTCACTCCACTGTCCGCTCCCTCGCAACGACCACATCATCTGCGCCAACACCGAAGTTCCGTCGACAATTGCGGCATCGACCACTTGTCCTTTGCCCGAACTCTCTCGCTCGTACAAGGCAGAGACGATTCCGAGGATCAAGAACATGGAGCCACCGCCGAAGTCCCCGACGAGGTTCAGCGGAACCGTGGGTTTCTCGGCCGGACCGATGGCGTGCAGGACTCCGGTCAGCGCCAGGTAAGTAATGTCATGCCCCGCCCGCTGCGCGAGTGGGCCGTCTTGGCCCCATCCGGTCATACGTGCGTAGATCAGCCGGTTGTTGAGTTCGGTGCACACGTCGGGACCGAAACCCAGCCGCTCGGTCACACCGGGCCGAAAACCTTCCAGGAGCACATCGGCTTTCGAGACGAGGGCTCTCACCAGCTCTCGGCCTGACTCGGTCTTGAGGTCGGCTTCCACCGACCGTCTCCCCCGCAAAAGTTGGTCCTGCTCCCGTGGCGAGATCTCGAGTCCACCAGACGGACGCTCGACTCGAACTACGTCCGCTCCGAGATCTGCAAGCATCATCGCAGCGTGTGGCCCCGGCCCCAACCCGGCGAGTTCCAGCACGCGAACACCGTGCATCGGGCCGCTCATCCGACGGATACCTCCCCTGAATAGTGTTCGCGCAGTTTCCCTTTGACCAGTTTTCCGGTCGGAGTTCGAGGTAGATCCGTACTGAACACGAGTCGCCTCGGCAACTTGTACTTGGCGATCTGTCCGCGCAAATGAGAAAGCAGTTCGTCGCGAAGCGCATCGCCGGCTTCGGCTTCGGGGACTGGCTCGACGACAGCCATCACTATCTCCCCCATCTCGTCGTCGGGCAACCCGATCACCGCCGCGTCCAATACCGAGGAATGCTCGATCAGCACGTTCTCGATCTCCTGCGGGTATATGTTCACACCACCCGAGATGATCATGAAGGACTTACGGTCGGTCAGAAACAGATAACCCTCCTCATCCATGAAGCCGACATCACCCGTAGTCGTCCAGGTCGGGTGGGCGGGATGCTGTGCTTCCTTGGTCTTTTCGGGCGCATTGTGATAATTGAAGGGCAATTCGTCACGTTCGAAGTACAGCGTACCCACCTCGCCGGAGGGTAGATCTTCGCCGTTCTCCCCACATACGTGGAGCACTCCCAGTGCGGCTCGCCCCACTGTGCCCGGCTTTCGCAGCCACTCGTCCGAGTGAACAATGGTCATGCCGTTGAGTTCCGTCGAGGAGTAATATTCGTCCAGAATCGTTCCCCACCAATCGATCATCTTTCGCTTCACATCGACAGGGCACGGTGCGGCTGCGTGGACGGCAAGTCGCAGAGACGATATGTCGTAACGGTCTCGGGTTTCCTGTGGCAGTTTGAGCATGCGCACGAACATTGTCGGCACCCACTGGCTGTACGTGACGCGATAACGCTCGATGTATTCCAGGGCCTTTTCCGGATCGAACCGATTCATCATCACTACGGTGCCACCCAGCGCCTGGACCGACGCGCACGTCCGGAGCGGAGCGGCATGATAGAGCGGCGCCGGGGACAGATAGATGTCGTCTTCGGTTACACCCCAAACACTTTGGTTCATTGTCGTCATCTGATCGCCGGGATCCTGTATCCGGCGATTCGGTAGAGCCGGTTTGATGCCCTTGGGACGGCCGGTTGTTCCCGACGAGTACAACATGTCGGCGCCGCGCGGTTGATCCGGGAGCGGTATGTCCGACTCCATGTCAGCCGCCTGGTCGAGGGAGTCGTATCCGTCTAGTTGACCGCCGAAGGAAAGCCTGGTCACCTGCCGGGGAACGAGTTCGGACAGCGTCTCTGCCAGCTCGCCCAGAGCAGCATCGACGATGACTACCTTTGCCTCGCAGTCCTCAACGATGTATGCACCTTCCGGAGCGGTCAGGTGCCAGTTGACCATCGTCAGGTAGACACCGGATCGCATAGCCGCCCAGTAGATGTCGAAGACCTGAACGTTATTGGTGGCGAGCACGGCCAGGTTGTCGCCTCGCCGCAACCCGAGTCCGTGGAGCACTCGCGCAATCCGAATCGAATTCGATTCCAATTGCGCGAACGTCACCGCTTCACCGGTCTCGGCAACGATTACCGCGGCCTTATCCGGGTTTGTCGCAACATACGCTCCGGGATACATGGTTTACTCCAAGGTTCGTTCGCTAAGGTCGTTTGTTCACAAAGTTGTTCGTGTAGAGATCATTCGAGAGACAGCGCGACTTTTCCTACCGCCGTACGCTCACGCAACGACTTCAATGCATCGGCGGCACGCGCCAAGGGGTAGAGGGTGGGCTCGGGCACCCTCAGAGCTCCCGACTCGAGCAGGGGGTAGAGCTCCTGCCATTGACGCGCCAGATACTTGGGATCAGTTTTCAGATATTCACCCCATCCTGCACCGGTAACCGAAATATTCTTCAGGAGAAGTCGATTGACTTTGACCGTGGGAATATCACCGCCGGTGAATCCCAAAACGACCAGGCGCCCGTTCGGCGCAAGGCTGCGCAGGCTGTCGGTGAAGCGGTCACCACCGACCGGATCGAGAATGATGTCGACACCGCGCCCATTCGTAATCCCTTGGACGCGTTCCTTCCACCCGTCGACCGACACGACGTGCGTTGCCCCGGACTCCGCGGCGATTTTCTCCTTCTCGCCTGTACTCACGACAGCGACGGTCTCCAGACCGAGCGCTGACGCGACATGCAACGCGGCCGTACCCAATCCACCGGCCGCGCCGTGAATCAGGACGGTCTCGCCGGCACGGTATCGCGCGCGTTCGTCGAGGGCGAAATGCGCAGTCAGATAATTCAGGAGAAATCCCGAGCCGGCCGAGAGCGAGACCGCATCAGGCAGAGCAAAGACATTGGACGGCGCGACCGCAACGGTCTGCTGCCACGCACCTTCCCCGGCCGTAAGCACGGCCACGCGCCGCCCGGGTGTGAAGCCGGACCCGGGTGGCGCGCTCCGAACGGTACCGGCGCCCTCAACCCCTAGCGCGCAGGGTAATTCGCGCACCGTTTGGTAGCTGCCCGTGGTCTGGAGAAGATCGGGGAAACTCACTCCGGCGGTGTGCAGATCAATTACCACCAGTGCCGGATCGACAGGTTCGTCGACATCGACCAACGACAGACCTCCGGGCCCCGTCGCCTCCATCAAGTGGACTGCTTTCATTCAAACTCCTCGGACTGGTCCCGGCGACTTCGTTGACAAACGGAATCCGCCGTAGCAACAGTTTAACGATCGTTAAGTAGGACTCTACGGCGACAGGCAGACCATGGCAATGGCGTCTGCCCGCGGGACGCCCCCGGGCCGTCGTCCTCGACGATGTTCGCGAAGCCACACTGGCAGGGAGCGGTTTTCGATCAGGTCGTCAGTACAGGTAATCCTCGCCGCTGGCGCGCACGGTTATGTCACTGATGCTGATACCCCATGGTTGATCAATGATGTGAACAACAGCGTCGGCCAGATCGTCGGGCTTGATCAGCCAGTATTCGATGGAGTCGACGTCCTTCTGCCCGGGGCTGAGGGTGCCGTCGGTTAGATGCCCGACGTTCTCCATGTAGGTTCCCGCACGTTGACCGGTGAGACCCAGGATCGCGTTCTCATTGACGATCCAGCTCGCCAAGTTTGTTCCTGTCACGCCTGTGGGCTTGACCGTCGTCACCTTGATCTTGCCCTTGGCTTCGATTCGCAGTGAATCCGAGATCGTGGTGACTGCAGCCTTGGTCGCGCTGTAGACGCCGGAACCGTCGATGCCTGCGTTTCCGAAGATCGACGAGATGTTGACGACCTGACCGCGTCCCTGCTCGATCATCTGGTCGTATACGGCGGAGATTCCGTTCACGACGCCCTTGATGTTGATGTCGATTGCCTTGTGCCACTTCTGCCACGCACGTTCGTGATCGGCGAAATACGCGAGAGGCATGACGCCTGCGTTGTTGACGAGTACGTCGAGCGCTCCGTACTCCGAAATGCCGTGCTGCGCCGCAGCGATGACCTGATCCATGTCGGTGACGTCGGCAATCTTGTAGGTACCGGTGAATCCCGCGGCCGCGATACCGTCGAATACAGTCTTCAGGCCCGCCTCGTTGATGTCCACGCCGACGACTTTGGCGCCCTGCGCTGCCACCTTCTCGGCGATGAGTTGACCGAACCCACCGCCTGCACCGGTGATGAGAATGACCTTGTCCTGCAAGTACTGAGACATAGCTGTTTCCTCTTGTTCTGGATCTCGGGTTCGTTGTGGGTCAGACGATGTCGATGGCATCGAGGACTGCGGCGACGGTCTTGCGGTCGCCGGAAACCTCGACGGCAGACCGCCATGCAGATCGGGTGGTCCCCCACCGCAGGAATTCGGTGGCCTGGGTGGTCGCGACGTTCTCCGGCACGTCGTCAGCTTCGGTGACGGTCACTCCCCCATCGCCATGAGAGATGACGAAAGTGCGCTCGGTGGCGCCGTTGAGGCGCAGTGCCACAGGCGATGTCAAGGAGGCGGCGACAGCTTCGCCGCACATCTGCGGGAGCCCCGCAACCATCCAGTCGATCGCCGGATCGACAGCGGCCGCCACGTCGATCTCACCGTGAGGAAACGGTCCGAACGGCGACAGAAGATCCGACGTCAAATGGACGAGATGGTCGAACGACACTGCGTCACTGAGCTGATGAAGGCGATAAGTCCCGAGGTCGAGCATCTCGAGTGTGTTGTTGCGAAGCTCCTCTGTCTGCAGCGCGGCCAACGTCGCGAGTCCCGCTTCGGATTGTTCCCGGTAGTAGTCCAGGATCTGCTCGTGCGGTAGATCGGCACGCTCGCGGACGGCAGCATCGTTGAGCCGCTCGGACTTTCCACTGGGGTTCGGCGGGAACACCAGATCCGGATCGGCGATGAAGTTGAAGAAGAACGCCATGTGACCGATGAGATCGTGGACGCGCCAACCGTGGCACGCACTGTCTGCTTCCCACTCGGTCGTGCCGAACTGCTCGGCGATTTTCACTGTGTTTTCTGCCAGCGCACGAGCGCCGGCGAGTCCTGCGTCGGACATGGTGGCTCGATTCTTACGAGGATGCGAGGAAAATGGATTTGAGCTGCTGGTACGCCGCGAGCCCTTCGGGACCGAGTTCACGACCCAGGCCGCTGGCTTTGACTCCACCGAACGGTGAACCCCAGTCGAGGTTGAAGGTGTTGACACCGAACGAGCCGGTCTCGACACGTCGAGCAATTGCGATACCGCGTTCCTCGTCGGAGGTCCATACAGTCCCACCGAGGCCGTACTCGGAGTTGTTGGCAAGCGCGACAGCCTCATCGACGTCGTCGTATGAAATGACTGACAGCACCGGCCCGAATACTTCCTGCCGTGCGATGGTGCTGTCGTTGTCGACATCGGCGAACACCGTGGGCTGCACGAAGAATCCGGTGTCGAGGTCGGCGGGGCGTCCGCCACCCGTGGTGACAGTTCCGCCCTCCGAGCGTCCCTGGTCGATCAAGGACAGCACACGTTCCTGTTGCCTTGCGCTCACCATCGGGCCGACGAACGTCGACGGTTCCATCGGGTCGCCGACCTGCAGACCCTCGGCCATCGCGGTAATGGCGTCGACGTACGTCCGACTATGGCTGCGGGGAACCAAGATTCGAGTCGACATATAGCACGTCTGCCCACTGTTGAGCAGGGATGCAGTTGCCAGACCGGTTACCGTCTCCTCGACATCCGCGTCGTCGAGGACCAGGGCCGCCGACTTGCCACCCAACTCCAAGGTAACGGGGCGAAGCATACCGCCACACACCGTGCCGATGTGTCGACCGGCCGCAGTGGATCCGGTGAAGGCTACCTTGTCGATCCCGGGATGCGCCACGAGATACTGACCGATCTCCGGTCCGCCAGTCACGATGTTGATGACACCCGCGGGAAGTTCTGCCGCAATGGCGGCCTCGGCCAATATATAAGAGTCCAAGGTGGTTTCGGGAGAGGGTTTCAGCACGACGGTGCACCCCGCAGCAAGAGCCGGGGCGATCTTGAACATCGAAAGCACAGCCGGGAAGTTCCAGGGCGCGATGGCAGCAACGACACCGATCGGCTCGCGTCGCACGATTGTCGTACCCGGCATCGGTTGGCTGGCCCGTCGCTCTTCGGTAGGCATCGACTCGGCGAGGCCTGCGTAATAGCGCAAAAGCTGGACGGGTGCGGCCCCCTCGGCGAAACGGGCGAGCTCGATAGGCATGCCGTTCTGGTGAGTGACCGCCGACGCGCGGTCTTCGGATCGTTTCTCGAGTTCGTCGGCGAACCTGCGGATGACACGCGCACGTTCTGCGGCGGAAAGATCGGCCCAGTCATTCCGTCGCAACGCTTTTCGAGCCGCTGATACAGCTGCGTCGACATCCGTCGATACGGAGGCGGGGAACGAGCCTATCTGCTGCTCTGTGAAAGGTGATACGGCTCGGATGATTTCGGAAGTATCCGGTGCTCTCCACAGTCCATCGATGAACAGTGCAGTGCGGTCGGTGAGTGTTGTCATTTCTGGCTCCTCCAGGGATGGCGCTCGACGTTGAACCAGCCAACCTGTGTTGATCATCACTGCTCAGGCGACGAGAAAATTGACATCATGCGCCAATTTATTTACATTTCGACACATGGCAGATCTGATCAGTGCCTCGTCGCTGACGCGACTGCCCGAGTTGATCTCCGAACTCGGTGGAGATCCGTACGAATTCCTCGACCGTGTGGGCATCGATCCGGCCATCATCGGCGCGTACGACCACTTCTTGCCGTTCAGTGCCTTGTCCACGCTGCTCGGACTCTGCGCGGATGAATTGGAGTCGCCCGACTTCGCACTCAGGCTCGCAGGCAGACAGGACCCGGACATTCTCGGTCCGGTTGCCATCGCGGCCCGCAGTGCCGAGACAATCGGAGATGCGTTGCATGACGTCGCCCGATACGCGCACGTGTACAGTCCGGCGTTGGCGGTCGATCTGACAGTCGGCGACACCGAGGTGTCCTACGGACTCGATACCGTGCTGCATCGACTTCCGTATCGGTCCCACGTCGTGGAACTGGCGATGGGCGTAACGCTTCAGACGTTCCGGATGATGGCCGGCCCGGATTTCCATCCGACGCACATCTCGTTTCAACATCCACGCATCTCCGAAATGCGCAGGTACGTAGAGCATTTCGGTTGTTCCGTCGAGTTCAGCTCGGATCGGAATCTGTTGACCTTTCCGCGCGGAGTCATGCAGCGCCACCTGCCCCGGGTGGATCCGTTGGCCTACGACTTCGCCGTGCGTTTCATGGCGGGTCGAGATCCGGATGTCGCGTTCCACGACGCGGTGTCGGCTTTGATCGTGCGTTCCCTGCCTGCGGGTGCAGCCACACTGAAGCAAGTCGCGACATTGATGATGCTGCACCCGCGAACATTGCAGAGACGATTGGCGTTGGAAGGCAAGGCGTTCGAATCGCTCGTCGACGATTCACGACGCGAACTTGCTCTCGGTCTTCTCTCGAACAGAGACGTGTCCCTCTCCGAAGTGTCACGCCAACTCGGCTATTCCGAACCGAGCACCCTCACTCGAAGCTGTAGGCGTTGGTTCTCCACAACGCCCCTGGAGAAGCGGAGGGCACTTACCCGCCGCACTGGTTGACCGCATGAGCTACAACGCCGACGGTTCGAAGGTCGTAGCGGCTCACCACCGGGGGCGTGGGAGATGGGATGAGAACAGATCTGGCATTGCGTCACTGCAACGGTCGGGAAACACCGCCTCTCGCTTTTCCAGAAACGCCGCAACACCTTCACGAACGTCAGCCTGAGCACCGCGAGCATTAATTCCGATGCTCTCGACGCGATGCGCGACCATGGGATGTTCGACTCCCAGCATGCGCCAGATCATCTGACGCGACAGGGCAACCGATACCGGCGCGCTGTCACGGGTCAGGCTATGCGCGAGCGCCGTCGCCTCCCCTGGAAGATCTTCGCGCGAATGCAGTCGGTAGACCAACCCGGCCGAAAATGCTTCCGCAGCAGTGAAGATCCGTCCGGAGTAGATCCAGTCGAGGGCTCGCTGGAGCGGAACCAGTTTCGGCAGCAACCACGACGAACACGACTCGGGCACGAGTCCTCGCCGATTGAAGACGAAACCCATCCTGGCGTCGTCGGCGGCCAAGCGAAAGTCGGCCGCAAGAGTCATGGTGATACCCACGCCGACCGCCGGTCCGTTGATGGCCGCAATGATCGGCTTCAATGAATCGAACATTCGCAGGACGACGCGTCCGCCGCCGTCCCGACGTAGATCGTCACCGTCCCGACGTAGATCGTCACCGTCCGCGTCAGTTCCGTTCGACTCGGCGCTCCATTCGGAGAATGTCTCTGCCCCCGAGGACAGATCTGCCCCCGCGCAAAACGCGCGGCCCGCTCCCGTCAGGATCACCGCGCGCACAGCGTCGTTCGCGTCGGTGGAGTCGAACGCTTCGATGAGCTCGTTTTCCATCGTCGTGGTGAATGCGTTCAGCTTGTCCGGTCGATCGAGGGTGATCACGGCGATACCGTCTTCGATACTCATCGATATGTGTTCCACAGGTACCTCTTTCTCCGGGTGGCGATCAGCGAACGATAATCGGTATTCTGCCCATATCGGCAGTTCAAGACGGTTCCTTTCCATCAGGTGTGTCCCGCGACTGTTCGGCTCTAAGCTGGGCAAGACGCAGGCACCGAGGAAATGAGAAGGAAACCGAACAATGAGTGGGGCGAAGACAGTCGTTGTCCGGCAACTCATACTCGATTCCGCTGTCCGAAACATGAACGAGCGCGGCTATCACGGGACGTCCATGCGTGACATCTCCGCCGGCGCCGATCTCACTGTCGCGTCCATCTACCACCACTTCAAATCCAAGCAGGAAATCCTTCAAGAAATCATGATTCGGGCGCTCCACGACGCCATCAGCATGACCCGCATTGCACTGCTGCGCTCCGGCGGCGACCCGAAAGACCAACTGCAAGCAATCGTCCGCGCTTGGGTCATGTTCCATACGACCAGGCGCGAAGACGCCCTCGTAGGAGCGACAGAATTGCGCAGCTTGGACGAATCGGGTCACCGTCTGGTCGTAACCCTGCGTGACGAGCAGGAAAGCATGTTTCGCGACGTCGTCGAACGCGGCATTGAAGAAGGTGCTTTCCACACTCCCTTTCCCCGAGATGCCGTGCGCGCCATCATCAACATGGGGCAGCAAGTCTGTGTGTGGTGGCGCGTCGACGGACCGATGAATGCGGAAGATATCGCGTCTCGGTACTGCGCATTGGCGACCGCGATGATCGAATCAAGCTGAGCTGGGCGACACCTCCGCCAAAGAAGATCTGAAGGGTCGCATTGGCTGAAGCCACTCAACGCCGTCGATGTGCGAGACCAGCGTGCCTCGACTTTCGTCCGCACCCCCGCCGCTCGAATCGGTATCTCCATTCCTGAGACCTGCATCACTGACTAATCATCATCTCAGGAGAACGATCGTTTGGCAACAGATTTCGAATCGCACCCTCCTCGCGGAGAAAGTCGCTGCAAAAACGCACTTTTCCCGACTATTGACATTTAACGATCGCTAGGTCAATGATGACTCGCAGCCGAACGATCGTTTGGCAAATTCGGAACGAAGGAGTGCGGGCCACATGACCACCTCCGCATTGCCCGAGATGACGCTGCACACGTCGCCGGCGGCCTCGACGTGGTCACCTTCGCCACCCGACTTTGCGAGCGCCTCCGGTACGGCAATGGCGGCGAGATATGACTTCTCGTATCGAAGAACCCACTCGCACTTGGATATTGCGTCACCACCTTTCGACCCAATACCCGGCGAGCACGATTCCGTCTGGTGCCGGCGCTCGGGACAAGCTCGTCGTCGGCCGCACACCCAACTTGCCGCAACTCACGTCCTGACCGAACTCAACTGAACGACCCCACAGAGAGCGAATCGCGATGACCAACAACACCGAATCTGCGGTGGAGCGCCCGGGCAGATCTCGGCGCGCGTCCTTTGCAGCCGCTATCTCCACTTCCCTGGAGTGGTACGACTTCTTCATCTACGCGACTGCCGCCGCGCTCGTGTTCAACTCGACGTTCTTCGCCACCGACAGCGAGGTGGTCGCTGCAATGAGTTCGTTTGCCACCGTCGCAGTCGGATTCATCGCCCGTCCTATCGGTGGTGTGCTCGCCGGTCATTTCGGTGACCGGTACGGCCGAAAGCCGGTGCTCGTTGCCGCCGTGGTCCTCATGGCGGTGGCAACCTCCTTGGTTGGTTTCGTCCCCAACACCAATGTCGTGTGGCTTGCCCCGGCCATCCTCGTGACGCTGCGAATCTGCCAGGGCTTGGCCGTGGGAGCACAGTGGGGCGGGGCCGTATTGCTGGCCACCGAGAACGCACCGGCGGACCGCCGCGGGCTCTTCGGCAGCTTCGCCCAACTCGGTGTTCCGATCGGTGTGGTGCTGGGCAATATCGTGTTCCTGGTCCTGACAGCAACTCTTGCGGCTGATTCGTTCCTCTCCTGGGGATGGAGGATCCCGTTCTGGATCAGCTTGGTCATGCTTCCAGTGGCATTCCTCATCCATCGCTATCTCGAAGAAACCCCCGAGTTCAAGGCACTCGCAGAAAAACTCGCCGAATCTCCGGTCGTTCGGAAGTCCCCCATTCTCGAAGTGCTCAAGAAGAATCCAGGCACAGTCCTCGCTGCAGCAGGCGCCAATGCCATCGGCGTGATCTTCTTCTACACGATGATCACCGGTTCGGTTCAGTTCGCGACCACCTACCTGGAAATACCGCGGTCGACGGTCCTCACCTACATCCTGATCGCATGTGCAATACAGATTCCCCTGGTTCCGCTGGCGGGATATCTGTCCGACCTCTACGGTCGCAAACTGGTCTTCGGCCTCGGCACCGCAGCCATGATGCTCTGGGGTATCCCGATGTGGCTGATGATCGGTGGATCCAGCCCGGACACGATCTGGCCGTTTGCCGTCGCGGTTATCGTCGGCGTAGTAGCAATGTCCCTCCAAACTGGCACGCAGGGAACACTATTCGCTGAACTGTTCCCACCGGAGATTCGATTCTCCGGCGCTTCACTCGGTTATCAGATCTCCGCAATCATCGGAGGTTTCGCGCCGATGATCATGGTGATGCTGATCAACGGAAATCCGGACAACGCATGGAAGGTCGGTTCCTTCCTCGCCGCTGCCGGTGCTATCGGATTGATCTGCCTCTACGTGATCATTCGCCGATACTCCGGAACCTCGCCGACCGTCGCAAGCACCCGTGTGGAGACCGCGAACGCTCAGTACGCATCATGATCAACCTGGGGTGAGTGGTCTCGATGCCACTCACCCCAGGTTTTCGGGTACGAGAAATCACTGTCGGCGACTGCCGATAAAGTGGCGTCCACAAGTCGACGTGTCCTTCGTCGACCAGGAGCACAGGTTCGAGGAGTGTGTCGGTAGCAGTGGCAGTGGAATCTTCGGTGCTGCTGAAGTGGTACTCCGAGACGGCTCGCGACCTGCCGTGGCGACGCGAGGGCGTCAGTGCCTGGCAGATCCTGATGAGCGAGATCATGCTCCAGCAGACGCCGGTGGTGCGCGTTGCGCCAATCTGGGAAGAGTGGGTCGAGCGCTGGCCGGTGCCGTCGGCGATGGCAGCGTCGAGCCAGGCAGAGGTGCTTCGCGCGTGGGGCAAACTCGGTTATCCACGACGCGCGCTGCGGTTACACGAATGCGCGGGCGTCCTGGCTGCCGAGCACGGTGACGTGGTCCCGGAAGACGTCGATACCTTGCTCTCGCTACCGGGAATCGGTTCGTACACCGCCCGCGCCGTCGCGTGTTTCGCCTACGGACAGCGAGTGCCTGTGGTGGACACCAACGTACGACGCGTAGTTGCGCGAGCCGTCCACGGCAATGCGGAACCCGGGAACCCGTCCAACACGCGAGACCTCGCCGACGTGGCGGCGCTGCTGCCGAGGACGCGTGCGCGCGCCGCCACCTACAGCGCAGCTCTCATGGAACTCGGTGCACTGATCTGCACGGCGCGGAACCCGAACTGCGAGAACTGCCCTTTGCCGAACTGCGCGTGGGTCGCTTCGGGCAAACCGGCACACACCGGACCACCCAAGAAGGTGCAGAAGTTCGCGGGCACAGATCGCCAGGTTCGTGGAAAATTGATGGCCGTTCTTCGCGAGAGTCACCGTCCGGTCGAGCGCGCGCAACTCGACATCGTCTGGCCGGCCGATCCGGGTCAGCGTGACCGTGCGTTGCATTCACTGCTGGTCGACGGACTGGTCGAGCAGACCGACGACGGCCTGTTTGCGCTGGCCGGAGAGGGTACGGCTTAGCCGACTCGCAGCGGGGTGCATTCTTCGGCTGTGGGTTCGTCGGTCTGGAGCGGTGCGACTTCCGGATCAGAACGCCGAAGTACTGCAGGAACGGCAGGCACCACTGGATCGCAAGGCGCAAGTGTCGGAATCTGTAGGGCAGCGCCGGGCGGGGGCCCGCTGGTGGAGGTCGCCGACTCGGCGCCGATGTTCGGGCTATCCGTGGACACCGCGCGCGACCCGTCTGGGGACAGCGCGATCAGCAACCCCGTCAACATGAGTAGAAGCGGCAGTACTATTGCCGCCGCCCACCGGACCCTGTTGACGGGCCGGACAGCCATGCCGCCATCGGACCGAACTTCGCTTCCGCGATCGGCCGCTACCAGCGCAGCCCCTATCGCCAGTTGGGTCCGCTCGCCGAGAAACAGGAAGCCGAGACCTGCCAGTTCAGCGGCTTCCGCGGACGGCTGCCGAGAGTCTTCCTTCACGAGCATCGCGACGAGCATCTTGGGCACAGGGTCTCGTTCGGCGACGAGGAGGTCCAATGTCGCAGCAAATGTCGAGCTGTCCGCAAGCAACTCGGCCGTGTCGTAACGATGCGCCGAGTCCACGACGCCTGCTCTCGGGTCGACGGCCGCGATCACGGTCTCACTGCCGTCCGGCCAGAACGCGAGAATCGGCGAAACACCAATGAGAGCGTCGACCGTCCGCAGGTAGGCAAGCCGTGCGTCGAGACCGTTGACCAACTCGACGTTCTCGAAAGGACTGGAGGACAACGAATCCGAGACAAGTTCGCGCACGTCCGCACGCTCGCACATCACTCCGACGACAGTGGGGCACAGATTCGAGCGCAGAGCTCGACCGGTGGCGACCTCGGCCGCGGAGGCGAGTGCGCGCGCCGACGCTTGCGGAGAGGGAACAGTCCCGTCTGCACCCCAGGGGTGACGGAACTCGTCGATCGAGCCAAGAAGGGGTGTGTCTGCATCTACGAGAGCTGTTGAAATTGACTGATTTTCGAATACAACGCCCAGGCTTTCACGCACTGGATCCTCCATTGACTGCTACTGACTGTTACGAGTGTTGCCATTCCTGCGAAGCTGTATCAGAACGTCAGGCCACCGACCGCCATCGCACCTGGTTCCAGCACCACATCCACCGGCGCTCGGCCGTCGACCGTGACGCGATACGTCCCCGGTAGCAGTCCGACAAACGAGAAGTGACCCTCGAACGGTTTCACCGTCCGCGCTGTCGCGTGCCCGCATTGATCGACGCCGTTGATCACCACCGCCTCCGAGATGCCCGATGTCACCAGACCTGAGATTCGTCCATCTGCCGAGACAGCAGCCCACTGGCTTCTCTGACCACCAACAGAAATCCCGTACGGATCACACACTCCCGGGGTGGTCGCCACCCGCACCGTGACATCGCCCGACCGCACGCGAACCGCCCCCCGATCTGCGGTGACCAGTGCAGCGATCGGTAGACCGTCGGCGTCTTCCCGCTTTCCCGCAGTCATCGTCGCCGTTCGGGTGAAGTACCGGTCCGCTTCCAGATTGCCTATCAGGCAATGTAATCCGACCTCGTCGACACCCGAGCCGTCTCCGCAGTAATCAGGCACGGACGGCAGAACGAAACCTCGAGGCACCGGAAGTTGCACGACCACGTCGGAGAGCGGGTTGCCCCGGACACCGATGTCGATGACATACGTCACCGGATCACCCTCTCGGACAATGCCGTTGGACGGTCCCGAATCGAGCCCTGGACCGTCAGCGGGATCGAAGGGCGGTGCACCGTCAATCGCCGTCAGCTCGACGGTGAAGGGAGGCACGAACTCTCCCTCGGCCGCCAATCGAACATCCGACTGCATCGGCAGCAAGCCGAGCGCAGCAGCGCCGACCACCAGAGCTCCGGTCACGACAACTATGCCGATACCTCGCACTCCTCGGCGCCACGCTCTCGGCCGGAGTCCGACGACAACGGCCTTCGACCGCACCTCTGACAGACGAGTTCTCACGACGCTCCTTCGATGTCTGACTCTCGGGCCTCCGACAGGCGCTCGCGGCCACATTTGGCGAATCCCGAGCTACGTTCAATAGAAGTCGCTCGAGGGACTCGAAAGCCAATGGTGACGGCGTGATTGTGTGGGTGAACTTCTCTCAGCCGGGGTGAATTCCCGGGTGAATTGCCCGGGATGGCACGCTCTGGATTCGCACCAGCTACGCTCCTCCCTGTAGATAGATGGATCGAGACAATCCGCCCAAACTCTTCAATCATTGCGGGGCGCGAAAGCAGAAAGGGTCCGCGCTGATGTTCGGGATGGACGGCCACGACTGGGCAGCTATTCCCGAAAGGCGCACCCTCGCGACGTCGATTCCCCGGCAAGCGCTCTTCGACAAACTTGACCGACGTGCCGCGCTGACAATCGTCCGTGCACCGAACGGCCACGGGAAATCGTCGTTGATCGCATCGTGGCTGCGCGCCCATTTGGCATCCGAACGAATACTCGTCTGGGTCTCGGCCCCACGGCCCTCGTCGACACTCGAAGATTTCTGGGCCGTTGTCCTCGATCGAATCCACGCTGCCGGAATCGCACTGCCCGACGTCGACGATCTCGCCGATCCTTTCACCGCTGTCGCCAAATCCCTGAACGCCCTCAGCCGCCCCGTGCTGCTCGTGCTGATCAGGCCGGATCTGATATCGGAACCAGAGTTGGACGATCAGTTGATCGAACTCCTCGCCCTCTGTCACAACCTGGACCTCGTGGTCACGCTCTCGGGCTTCGGCATGTTCTCCGAGCCGTACCTGCTCGACACGGACCACGAGGTGATAGGCGCGAGTGAGCTGTTGTTCACGAGAGCCGATACCGCCCATTTGCTCGCACAAGCTGACGTAAACACGACTGACGGTGATGCCGAACAAATCACATCCCTGACAGGTGGGCTGCCAGCGCTGGTTCGTGTCGCCGTTCCCGCCGTCCAGACATCGGGTAGCCGCAACCGCGAGCAGATGATCAGGAAGAACATCGCGCAGGCGATCGACGACTACGTGAACAAATCCGTTCTCATGACCGCTGATCATGTGAAACAACTCGAGTTCCTGCTCGCGACGGCCTTTGCGCGATCGATCACCGTCGACATCGCCGCCATGCTGTTCGAGTCCCAACACCCTGAGGATGGCGAGACCGTTCATCAGATTCGCGTGCGCCTGGCGATACTGGAGACAGCCGGGTTGTTGTCACGGGTCGAGACCGAAGCCGAAGAAACCTGGGAGCTGCCGCCTGCCATTCGTCGATCGATACTCGCGCACCAAAAGCGCGCTGGAGTCGATCCGGCGCAACGTCTTTCGTTCCTCGCACACAACCGACTCGACCACGGTCATCACGCGTCGGCGCTGGACTACGCGGTCGAGGCACAGAACTGGACCCTGGCAGTAGACATCGTCGAGCAACACTGGGTGACGATGATCGTCCACAATCTGGACTCGGTTCGCTCTGCTCTCCAACGGATTCCGGCGGAAGCAGCGGACAAACACTCTGCCGTGGAGGCAGGGCGCGCACTGTTCACGATGCATCCGAGCGAGCGCTCGACGGTAGTCGACTTGCTACCCGAATCGCCGGCAGAACTGTGGGCTCTCGGCGCTGAAGCCGTCGCGAAGGACGCCTTGAGCATTGCCTGCGTTCAATCGATCATGCTCAGGATGGCAGGCGAGTACGGGCTCGCAGCAGAAACCACCAGGCGCCTGTCTCATCTCAGTCGCAGTGCGCTGGAGAACAACCCGGAAGCGGTCAGCGCACAGCTCCCTCTCATGCGACTTCAATGGGCGATCAATTTTCAATTGAGCGGCAGGTTCACAGAATCCACGATCAAGGCTCGAATGGCGTACCACGGCGCCCTGTCTCATGGAGTCGACTTCATCGCTCGTAACTCTGCGGGAAGTGCCGCCCTGAATTGGGCGCTGGCTGGTGAGCCGCGGCAGGCCACACACTGGTCCGAACTCGAACAGAAGCATCCGGACCCCGGCGGTTGGCTCGAACCTGTGGTCAAGATCGCCGGCCTGACAGCACGGGCGCTCACTGCTCTCGACACACTCGACTTCGACGACGCACGTCTCGCATTGACCGAACTCGGTCTTCCGTCCGACACCGAGGAACTGTGGGCATTCGTCGTCTATGCGCATTGCCAATTCGCCTTGACCTCCGGCGACCACACTGCGGCACTACTGTTGCTCCACAATGCGATCGAAGCACATTCCAAGCAGTACACGGCTACATCTTTCGCGCTTCCTCTGTTGCAATCCGCAGAGATCGATCTCTTGCTCGCTCTCGGACAGGGGAACAATGCCGTAGCACTGGCCAAGGAGATCATCGATCCTGCAGCCAACCCGTGGACGCTCACGTCGGTGGCGCGTTTACGTCAGCGGATCGGCCAGAACGAGGCCGCGGTGGCGCTGTGTCACCAGTTCGACTGGTCTGGCGTATCCTATCCGCGGGCACAGATGGAATCGCTTCTGGTGCAAGCGGTTGCCCACTCCGAGCTGGGTGAGCCACGCCTCGCCTCTCAGGAGTGGTCCAGAGCGTGCAGCATCGCGGATCAGACCGGACTTCTACGTTCGTTCGCGACCATCGCATCGTCGGACGTCGAGAAACTCGAATCGATGGCCGAAACGAAATCGCGTGCACTCGCCGAATTCTCGAAAAGGGCTCCTGCGGAATCTTTTCCGGAATTCGTACATATCGTGGAGCTGACCGAACGCGAACAGAAAGTCCTCTCACTCCTGGCGCTCGGCATGGGGTCGGCTGCGATGGCCGACAAACTGTACGTGTCCGTCAACACCGTCAAGACTCAACTGCGCACTCTCTACAAGAAGCTCGACGTACACAATCGAAACGAAGCGATCACGAGGGCACGCCAACTGCGCTTGCTGTAGTCGGGGTCGGATCTGATTTCGGACTACATTCTGTAGGCATGAGCACCGATTCCTGCGTCTTCTGCAAGATCGTCGCGCTGACCGAGCCGGCGATTCTCGTTCACGAGAGCGAGACAACTCTCGCATTCCTCGATGCACGGCCGGTGAGTCGCGGACACACCCTGGTGGTCCCCAAGCGTCATGCAGAGAACCTCGATGCTCTCGAAAGTCACGAAGGCGCAGAGATGTTCCGCGTCGGCACGCTCATCGCCGGAGCTCTACGCCGCTGCGACATCGCCGCTGACGGAGTCAACTTTCTCGTCAACGACGGGCGTGCCGCGGGCCAAACCGTGTTCCACTCGCACCTGCACGTCGTCCCCCGCCATCGCGGCGACAAGGCGAAGTTCGCTGCTGGACTCCTCGCCAGGCGAGCCGTCGAGCTGGAGCAGGTGGGCGCGTCGATCCGAAGTCAGCTCACGGTCTGAAGGAATTCCGTCACCACTTCGCGATAGCGCTGCGGTTGATCGTCGTGGACCAGGTGGCCTGCATCGGCAATACGTACGTACCGAGTTCCCGGCCTCTCGGCCATCTCTCGCATCTGTCCCTCGGGGGTGATGGTGAACTCTCCCTCGATCAGCAAGGTCGGCACCTCGATCGCCTTCCACTGATCCCAGAAATGCCTCGTGCCCCATTCCTCCGAGATGTCGCGGAAGGTCGACACGTCGCCGTGCAGGTACCACCCGTCGTCGCGGCGGTCGAAAGAGTCGAGAAAGTACTGGCCGGCGACGGGGCCGAAGAATTCCTTCATCGCCTCCTCGGAAGCAAACGGCTGCGGCCACGCCGAGATCATCTGCGCCCAGTCCGCAGCGGTGCGTCCACGAAAGTCCGGGGCCATGTCTTCGAGGACCAGCGCACAAACCTTTTCGGGATGCGCGGCGGCGAAGCACCACGCATGCAGAGCCCCCATCGAATGACCGATCACGATCATCGGCTCCTCGATGGACGCAACCGCCGATGTCAGGTCCTCGACGAATGCCTCGGTAGTCAGTGCCGCTGGCGCCGGCCTGCCGTGACCGGCAGCGTCGAAGGTGTAGACGTGGCCGAACTCGCGGATCCACGGCACATGGCGACGCCACGTTCGGGAGCTGCCCATGAGGCCGTGCAACAACAGAATCGGTTGTCCCGTTCCACCTTCGTCATGCAACACGAGTGTCACGGTACGCGGTGAAGGTGCGCGGGTAATGTCGCTTGCATGGCAGTCGTGAAGATCAATGCAATCGAGGTCCCCGAGGGCGCCGGCCCCGAACTGGAGAAGCGCTTCGCAGCACGCGCTCACGCAGTCGAGAACTCCCCGGGCTTTCTCGGATTCCAACTCCTCCGCCCCACCGCCGGTGAGAGCCGCTACTTCGTGGTGACTCAGTGGGAGTCCGAGCAGGCGTTCGCCGATTGGCGTGACGGCCCCGCCCGTGAAGCCCATTCCGGCGAGCGCGCGAAGCCCGTCGCTTCGGGTGCGTCGTTGCTCGAATTCGAAGTTGTCCTGGACGTCGCCGCAAAGAGCTGATCTCGAGCGATTGTGCCTGCCTTGGCGGGCACAATCGACGGTCATCTCGGCTTCACGCGTTGACACGGTGCGGGCTGTAGTGCAAAAGTTCGCATGTAAACGCGATGGTCCGACAGGAATCCGGTGAAAGCCCGGAGCGGTCGCGCCACTGTAATTCGAGGTGAAGTGCCTTTTTCGGCACGACTATTTCGACAGCCAGACACTTCGGCCATCGCATGGACCTAGGGGACGCGAAAATCCCAGGAGGCTTCGATGGCTCTCGCCTATTCTCCCGATACGTCGATCGATTCGACTCGTCTTGCTTTCCTCGCCGCTGCAGTAGTTCTGTTCGCGATGCTGGCTCTCTACCTGGTCGGGTTCGACCAGGGCGCTATCTCTCGCACCGGCATGTACATGCATGAATTGATGCACGACGGTCGACACTTGATGGGCCTGCCGTGCCACTAGTCGACAATTTCACGAAGCTTCTCATTCGTGGTTTGTTGGCTGGTCTGATCGCAGGCATCCTTGCCGGCGGAGTTGCATTCGTGCTGGGTGAACCGCACGTCAACGCTGCCATTGCGATCGAAGAAGCCAACAGCGCCACCGGTGAGGTTTCCGGCGAAGCCGCTGGGCATTCGCACGGTGACGAAGAAGAACCACTGGTGAGCCGCGACGGGCAGCGCGCCGGGCTGTTCCTGGCCACGGCGCTTGCCGGACTGGCGCTCGGGGCGATCTTCTCGGTCGTTGCCAATTACGCTCGACGACTCACCGGAATGTCCGGGCCGTTGTTGGCGATCACCATCGCCGTCGGTGGTTGGCTGGCTATCGAGGCTGTCCCCTTTTTCAAGTACCCGGCCAATCCGCCGGCCGTCGGAGATCCCGACACCATCAACCAGCGCACACTGCTGTGGCTGGCCGCCGTGATTCTCGGGCTGCTGTCCGTCACCGCGGCAGCAGCGGCTGCAAAGGCAGTTTCCGGGCACGAGTTCCTCAGTGTGCGCATCGCTGCTCCGGTGGCTGCGTTCCTGGTGATCGTCGCGATCGGTTACGTCTCGCTTCCCGGCATCAACGAGGTGGGCGAGGACTTCCCGGCAACTCTGCTGTGGGAGTTCCGACTTTCCTCGCTCGCTACGCAGGCGACGCTCTGGCTCGTACTCGGGTTGGCATTCGCCTTCCTCACCGAGCGCGCGACCAAGAACACCGAAGTAGCAAAGAAGTACGCCCTTCGCTGAACCTGCTGTGCGCCTTTATTAACCTCCCGCGGTTAATAAAGGCGCACAGCAGTTCTGTTTCAGCTCAGATGATGCACTTCTTGCAGTCCGTACACCGGCGTCGGGATGCCCTCGTAACGCGCCTTCAATTGCAACGCCAAGTACAGCGAGTAGTGGCGCGACTGGTGCAGATTGCCTCCGTGGAACCACAGCGCTTCCTGCTGCGTCGGCTTCCACATGTTGCGCTGCTCGCCTTCCCACGGTCCCGGATCCTTGGTGGTATTCGAGCCCAGGCCCCACACCTTGCCGACCTTGTCGGCGGTGTCCTGACCGATCAGATCCGCCACCCAGCCATTCATCGAGCCGTAGCCGGTCGCGTAGACCACCACGTCGGCAGGCAATTCCGTACCGTCTTCGAGGATCACGCTGTTCTCGGTCAGCTCACGAATGTTGCCGTGCGCGAGCTTGATGTCTCCATTGGCAACCAGTTCGGCAGCGCCGACATCGATGTAGTAGCCCGAGCCACGGCGTAGGTACTTCATGAACAGGCCCGAACCGTCGTCGCCCCAGTCGTGCTCGAAGCCCGCCTTCTCGAGGCGATCGTAGAAATCCTTGTCGCGCTCACGGATTGCGTCGTACACCGGGATCTGGAACTCGTGCATGATCCGGTACGGCAGCGAACCGAACGTGAGGTCCGCCTTGTGTGTCGTCATGCCGGCGGCCAGTGCTCGCTCCGAGTACAGATCGCCCAAGCCCAAATCCATCAGCGAATCCGACTTCACGATGTGCGTCGAGCTGCGCTGCACCATCGTGACGTCGATACCGTTCTCCCACAGTGCGCCGCAGATGTCGTGCGAGGAGTTGTTGGCCCCGACCACGACGACCTTCTTGCCCACGTACTGATCCGGGCCGGGGTGCTTGCTCGAATGGTGCTGATCGCCGAGGAACTTGTCCTGCCCGGGGAACGTCGGAACGTTGGCCTTGCCGGACATACCCGTCGCCATCACCAACTGCTTGGGACGCAACGTCAACTTCTCGCCGTTGCGGTTGACCTCGACGGTCCATTCCTGGGTCTTCTCGTCGAACGACGCCGAGGTGCAGGTCGTGGAACTCCAGTACGGAACCTCCATGACCTTGGTGTACATCTCGAGCCAGTCGCCGATCTTGTCCTTGGGCGCGAACACCGGCCAGTTGTCGGGGAACGGCATGTAGGGCAGGTGGTCGTACCAAACCGGATCGTGCAGGCACAGGGACTTGTAGCGTCCGCGCCACTGATCGCCGGGTCGCTCGTGGCTGTCGATCACGATGGCCGGTACTCCGAGCTGACGCATCCGGGCGCCGAGCGCGATGCCGCCCTGGCCGCCGCCGACGATCACGACGTAAGGCTGTGTGGTGTAACCGAGTTCGCGGTCTTCGATCTCCTTCTGCTCGGCCCACGTGATGCGGTTCGGGTCTGCCCCATGCTTGGCGCCGCGCGGACGACGAGTGCCCTTACCTTCTTCGTGTCCCTTCAATTCCTGCAGCGACGTCAGCAGGGTCCAACCTTCATCTCCCTTCAAACGAAGGTGCCCGTGCGCGCGACCGGTTGCAGTCTCGAACTCGATCCAGGCTGACGTGACGCCGTCTGCTTCGTCGGGTGTCTCGGTGGTCCGGAATCCCGAAGGGTCGGTGTCGTCGAGTCGCGCGGAGAGCATGTCGGCGATCTGCTCGCGACCTTCGACGGTCTTGATGTTCCAGGTGAACGACACCAGGTCTCGCCAGAAGCTGTCGAGTGCGAATTTGCCTGCCACACGCTCGATGTCACGAGCCGCGAGGGCCGACTCGAAATCCGCCAGCCAGGCGTCGACGCGCTCCTGAGGTGTCACCGCCGTCAACTTCACCTCGGGGGTGACTGCGGAATCGATGGTTTGCGTCATCACTTCTCCTTGTTTGTGAATGTGACACACAGCACATCCCATAAGTGGCCCCGGTCACAAGCGTTGCAGTCTGTTGCAATCAGCGGGCGCGGTGCCGCCGCCCGATACCGGTTACCCCGCACCGATGTGCGGGCAACCGACTCACCCCTCAGCAGGCTTGAATCTGCCGAGTCCCAGCGACTGAAATCCCACAACGTAGAACAACGTCCACAACACGGCCCAATCCACGAAACCCAGTGCATTGCCGTGTAATCCGTCGACAACTGCCGGCTCGTGAAGAATGTGCTCTGCTGCAAAGCGGTAATAGAACAAGAATGTGACCACCGCGAGCACAAACGTGAGCAGCGCGCGGATCGCCAGGTTGACCCCGTCCGCAAAGCCCGTGGGTTTGTTACCGAAGGCGTTGGCCCAGAAGATCATCCAGAATGCCCAGCACACCCCGAGCTGCGCCGGGAACTGATGGACCACACCACCCAACTCGGCAACGGCATCGCTTCCCAAAAGTGCCTTAACCACTGGAAGCGCCACGAAGTACAAGCCGGTTCCCACGGCGAAGTTACCGATCGTGGCTGCGAGCGCCGTCTTTCCCCCACCGCCGAACAGTCGCCACGGCCAGTTGTCGAGCGTCTGGCCAGTCAGGATCACGACCACCACGACGCAGTAGAACCACCCGAGCACGGTGTCGACGGTCATCAACGGATCCGTGGCGGACAGCGACACGGACGGCAGACCGAACACGAAGTACAGCGCCAGCGTCGGGACGGCGACAAACGCGATCTCACACAAACCCACCAACGGCTGCTTCATCCCCAGGGAAGTCCACGGCCAATGCTGCCAGTTCAGGACCACCATCACCCAGGTCCCGAAGCCGAAGAGCACGAACAGCGCACCCGCGAAATATCCGAGGCCGCCCTCACGATCGGCCGCGAAATCCGGGTACAAACTCCCCAAGCCGTTTGCCAGGAGCCACGTCACCACGACGGCGAAGACCGCGGTCGCGACCATGATCGCCAGGCCTTTCGCCGGCTGCGGGAGTCGGTCGAAGCCGGCGAACTCGCAATTGAAGCCGATGAACACCACAAAAAGGATTGCCCAGAAAAGCGCCGCGTTGAACGGCAGAGGATAGAAACTCCAGGGACTGGTGGTCGGATCGGCCAGAAGGTACCAACTCGCCACGGCCAGCACGAGAACGATCACGAGGTTCGCGATCCCGAACCCGATCCAGCGGCGTGACGGTTGTCGGCTCGGCGTGGCCGGTTCCGTGGGTGTGTCGACTGTAGCGGTCATGTGCCCTCTCCCAGATTGTCTCGCAGGATGATTCGCGAAGTGGTGGCGCAACTATGGAGCCGTCGCGCGGGATACCGGGAGGGTTGCCGAGGGTTGCAACCGCTGCCCCATTCTGCGGAATTGCAACACGGTGCAACCCTTCCGCATTGTGGTCGCCGTCACATACAAATCACTCACCGGTTCCCAGGCAACCGGTTCACTGCTTACGAGGAGAAACTGCATGAGCATCACGGGCAAGGTAGTACTGGTCACCGGCGCCGGCCAAGGCATCGGACGCGGAATCGCTCTCCGCCTCGCCCACGACGGCGCCGACATCGCGTTGGTCGACCTCGACCAAACCAAGCTGGATGCGGTTGCCGACGAGATCAGACAGATCGGCCGTCGTGCAACGACGTTTGTCGCCGACGTCAGCGATCGCGCGCGGGTTCACGCAGCCGTCGAACATGCACACCAGGAATTGGGCGGATTCGACGTCATCGTCAACAACGCGGGAATCGCTCTCGTCGGCCCGATCTCCGACGCGACGCCGGAAGAGGTCTCCAAGATCTGGAGCGTCAACGTCGACGGTGTCCTGTGGGGAATTCAAGCTGCAGCAGCAAAGTTCCAAGCGCTCGGTCAGCGCGGAAAGATCATCAACGCGTCATCCATCGCCGGTCACGACGGGTTCGCCATGTTAGGTGTTTACAGCGCAACAAAATTCGCGGTCAGGGCCCTCACTCAGGCTGCAGCCAAGGAATACGCGTCCGACGGAATCACCGTCAACGCGTACTGCCCCGGCGTCGTGGGCACCGACATGTGGGTGACGATCGACAAGAGGTTCGCCGAATTGACCGGTGCACCAGAGGGCGCCACCTACGAGAAGTTCGTCGGCGGAATTGCGCTGGGTCGAGCTGAAACCCCCGACGATGTCGCCGGTTTCGTCTCGTACCTTGCCGGGCCCGATTCCGACTACATGACCGGTCAGGCCGGTCTCATCGACGGCGGCCTCGTCTACCGCTGACCGCGGTGTCTTCACTGAAAGCGGTGTCTTCGCTGAAAACGGTATCTTCGCTGAAAAAGCGGTTGCCCGAGCCCGCGATGCCGCCCGGCGAGGATCCTCGCGACTACGCGAGGACCCTCGCCGCGGTGTACGACGCGACGATGGCCGGAGACCGCGCACCGGCCCGCCCCAGGGACGTGGTCCGCCAATCGTGGCAACGCCTGCGCGAGTTAGGTATCGACCCCGAACACAACCGGGTCGAACCGTCCATGGACGTCGCCGAACTCGATCTCCGTCGTCGTGAGTCCGGACTGTACGACGTGCTCGACGACGTGACGCGTGGACTCGAATCGGTTACCGCGAGCGGTGAGAACATCATGGTCGTCGCAGATCTTCGCGGAACTGTACTGTGGCGCAGCGGGTCCCATCGAGTACTGGACCAAGCTGCGCGTCTGGGATTTGTCGAGGGTGCGAACTGGGCCGAGGACAGCGTCGGCACCAACGCCATCGGAACGGCATTGGTGTCACGACAGGCGGTTCAGATCTTCTCGGCGGAACACTATGCGCGCAGCCATCATCCGTGGACCTGCGCGGGGGCACCCATCCGCGATCCGCGGGACGACCGTGTCATCGGCGTCGTCGACATCAGTGGTCCCGCCAAGACCGTCCACCCCACCACACTCGCTCTGGTCGACGCCGTCGCACGCCTCGCGCAATCACACCTACGCGACAAGCATCGGGACAATCTCGATCAATTGCGTTCTGTTGCAGGGCCGATGCTTGCACGTAGCGGATCACCGGCATTGGTGATCGATACTCATGGCTGGGTAGCGGCGGTCGATGCGCTACCTCATCGCTCGCGCGTGCTGCTCCCCGCGGCTTTGGCTCCCGGCAGGACGTGGTTCCCCGCTTTGGGTCTGTGCGAACTGGATCCACTTCCCGGCGGGTGGGTGGTCCGGCCGATCGTCACCGGCGAGAAAATCAGTGCGCCCACGGTGCATATCGATCTGCGCGATTCCGAGAACATGTCGGTGACCGTCACGTCGGGGTTGGGCGAATGGGCCTACTCCCCGACCCAGCGGCATGCGGAGATTCTGTTTCTCCTCGGATCCGAGAGGCGTGGACTGACCGCATCGCGGTTGGCGCAGGATCTTTTCGGTGACCCGGCCCGCACGGTGACCGCGCGGGCCGAGATGTCGCGTCTGCGCAAGAACCTTGCCGGAGTTGTTGCAGCGCAGCCGTACCGGTTCGTCGATGCAGCGCACGTCACGCTTTCCTGCCCCGACGACGGTGCACATCTGTTGCCGTTCTCGAACGCCCCGGCAGTTCGTGCCGCTCGCCTTACTCAGGCCGGTTCGGAGGCCTGAGTAAGCAACTGCAGAAACACCTCTTCGGGTTGAGCGCCGGATACTGCGACCGCACGGTTGGCGACGAAGAACGGAACGCCGCTGACCTGCAGTTGGCGGGCCATGGACAGATCTTCGCGAACAGCCTCGGCTGCGGCATCGGAGCCCAGTTGCTCGCGCACGACGTCGGCGTCGAGGCCGACGCTCACGGCCAACTCGACCAGCACCTCACGGTCGTCGATCACCTTGCCGTCGCTGAAGTGCGCTTTGAACAGCGCTTCGAGGAGTTCGTTCTGCCGCTCACCCGCGAGATGCAGCAACCTGTGCGCATCAAAGGTGTTGGCGGCGATCACGGTGTCGAAGTCCAAGGTCAAGCCGACCTCGGCTGCCGTCGCGCTGACGTGGGCGAACATCTGACGTACCTGTTCAGGCGCCATCCCCTTCATCTCGACCAAGGCGTCGAGTTCGGTTCGTCCCTCTCCCACCGGGGTCTCCGGAGCGAGCTGGTACGAGCGCCAGATGACGTTGACGCGGTCCTTGTTCTCGAAACGATCCAGAGCCGAAAGGAACCTGGTCTTTCCGATGTAGCACCACGGACAAGCGACGTCAGACCACACTTCGATGGTCACGTCTTGGTCAATCACGATTTGATCAGTCACCGAAGGTGCAACAACGAACAGGGCCGGGATTAGTCCCGGCTCACGTCACGAGGTCACAGAATCACGTGACCAGACCACACCGGAACGCGATCAACGACGCACTCACCCGGTTGGGCACACCCAGCTTGGCGAACAACGAGGAGATATGCGTCTTGACGGTGGTCTCACCGAGGTACAGCCGCTCCGCGATGACGCTGTTGGCCGCGCCTGTCGCCAGGATTGTCAACACTTCGCGCTCACGCTCGGTGAGCGAAGCGAGGGGAGTCAGGTCGGGTGTTTGCCGACGCGGTGCCGAGGCCACGATGGCACGTAGAGAATCGGAGCTGAACAACGAGTGGTCCGACGCCACCACCCGTACTGCCTGCTGGAACGCCTGTGGGGCCGCGTCCTTGCTCAGAAAACTGTGCGCGCCCGCCTCGACCGCCTGCACGACCATGTCGTCGACGTCGAAGGCGGTCATCGCAATGACCTTCGGCGGATTGCTCATGGTCATCAACTCTCGGGTGGCCTCCAAGCCACCGACCCGTGCCATCTTCAGATCCATCAGCACCACGTGCGGACGAAACCGAGTGACTTTGGCTGCGACCTGATCGCCGTCCTCGGCCTCGGCAACCACCACGATGTCCGGCGCTGCTTCCAGGATGTCCTTCATTCCGCGCCGAACCCAGGCGTCGTTGTCGACGATCAAAACTGTGATGCGCGAGTCAGCGTCCATAGTGCGCTCAGATTACCCAGAGCCCCCGACAGTCGGAGGGTGGGAGGGTTACGACGACCAGGGCACCCAGCAACTGACGAGGAAATCGTCCCCCAGCGCGCCTGCCTCCACCTTGCCGCCGATCTCTCTTGCCTGTTCGGCCAACCCGCGTAGGCCGGACCGTGAACCGATCGACGTCATGGGTGCAAGCTCGCTCAGCTTGTTGCGTGCGAGGATACGAATTCCGTCGTGCGGCGACCCGGTCACCGAAACGACGAGCATCTGGTCGCTCGCGTACTTCTGGACGTTGGTCAACGATTCCTGAACGACGCGATAACAGACGTGCCCCGCCAGCATTCCGACATCACCCGGGAGCAACTCCGATTCGAGACGGCAGTGGATGCCTGCCGCGCGTGCACTGTTGACCAGGTCACCGATCGCGTCGATCCCCTGGTGCCCACCGTGTTCGCGGCGATCGCCGCTTCCCCTGAGCACTCCGACGATTCCCTTCAATTCGTCCAAAGCCTCGTGCGCGGTGGTTCTGATCATCGCTGCGGTGTTGACGACCTTCTCGGGATTGTCTGCCGCGCTGACCTGCAACCCGCCGGCGAACAATGAGATCCGGCTCAAACTGGCCGCGATCGTGTCGTGCATGTCGCGAGCGATCCGCGTTCGTTCCTCGGTGCGAATCATCTCGTCGCGCATCACATCGGTTTTCTCGGTGGCAAGATCCCGTACGTGCTCTGCCTCGACGAGTTCGGTTCTGGTCCGAATCAGGAGCGAGAGCGCCACGACGATGCCGACCATGACGGCTGCGACGAGCCACGGGATCCAGATGGCGACGTCGTATTGAACAACCGCCGAACCGTCCTTGGGTTTCATCGTTCCCATCGTGAGAACGGAGTACTCACGATTGCGAAAAGCGTCGTAGGTCAACGAAATTCCGCACGCGACGAAGACAGCTGCCGCAGCGGCAGCAAGCCGAGGCCCACGCGCGATCCGAGCAACGGCGAACAATGCGATGAGCGCCGCCGTCGCATCGGTGGGGAAGAACAACGGGCCGACCAGCGTGATCGCCAGAACCACCCAGGGATACTGATGGCGCCACACAAGCGATATCCCACCGGCCACGCCCAGGACGAACCCGATACCGACCAATACCGGTGGCATATTTCCCGACGCGCCTGCGATGCCCACCGTCATGAAGGAACAGAAAAGGCTGAACGCGACAGCGGCGGTAGTCCATACGCGTCGTCGCACAACGGTTCCTTTGGTGGTGATCACCGAGCAAGCGTATCCACCGCCACCGACGCCTCGAATCAGCCGAACGGGTGGACGAACCGCCAGGCTCCGACCGAAAGGATGAGGCGGACCGATCTTTCGACCGAAGCGGTGAGCAGTCCTCACATCGTTGACTTGTGCCATACCAACTCTCGAAAGGCGCACATCATGCGATCACTCCGCACTCCCCTCGCCCTCCTCGCCGTCGGCGCAGCCCTGTTCGCAACCATCGCCTCGGGCGAGACCGACGAAGCGAAGGAGGTCGACGACAACGGTTCTTCCGCCGCACCTGCGGCCGCCTTCGGAATCGGTGACGTCGTCGAACTGGGCGACTGGCGCGTCCAGGTACACGGCGTCGTCGATCCCTACGTCTCGACCAATCAGTTCATCACCGCTGATCCCGGAAACCGCTACGTCGTGGTCGACACCGAGGTCACCAACAACAGTGACAAGCCGTCGACGGTCTCGTCGATGATGTGCTTCGAACTGCAGGACTCGGCAAACAAGTCGTACAACATCACGTTCACCGACAGCAGCACTTCGAGTGTCGACGGAGAGCTCGCGCCGGGCGCTGCCAAACGAGGCGAATTGGCGTACGAGGTCCCCGAAGCCGCCACCGGTCTGCGCCTTCAGTTCAAGTGCGATCTGTTCTCGTCCGGCTCGGCAACCATCAACCTGTCGTGAACCGTCCGGGCGATCTGCTGCTGAATCCGTGGGCACTGGTCTCGGTGGCCGTCATCTTGATCAACGACCACGTACTCAAAGGGGCATTCGGGAACACGATGACGGGCAAGCTGTCCGACGTTGCCGGTGTGTTCCTGCTTCCCCTGCTTCTGCTCTCGGTTCTCGAGGTGCTCAGGCGAAGTCTGGTGGGGCGAGCAGCGATCGCCTGGTCCATCGCAGTCACGGGGATCGGCTTCGCCGCCGTGAAGGTGATATCGCCGATCGGCGACGCATACGAGTGGGTGATCGGGTTTCTCCGCCTGACCGCAGGAGGATTCCGCGGAGATCTCTTGCCGATCCTGGTCTATCGCGATCCCTCGGACCTGTGGGTGCTCCCGATCCTGTTCGCGAGCTATCTGGTCGTCACACACCACCGCACTCGGGCGCCGGAGGGGGCGCCCGAGCGCGAGATGATCAGTCCAGGGCCGCATCCAACGTGATGTCGACGCCGGTCAGTGCCTTGCTGACCGGGCAGGTTTCCTTGGCCGCCTGGGCAACCTTGGCAAAACCGTCGGCGTCGAGGCCGTCGACCTCGGCGCGAACGGTGAGCTTGATTCCGGTGAGCTTGAATCCGACCGTGTCGGGGCCGAGTGACACGTCCGCGGTGATGTCGAGGCTCTGGGGGGTCCCGCCGGCCTCGGCGATCAGGGCCGACAACTGCATCGCGTAGCAGGACGAATGCGCCGCGGCGATGAGTTCCTCGGGGCTGGTGGTTCCGCCGGCCTCCTCAGCTGCGCGCTTGGGGAACGACACGTCGAAGGTGGCGACGCCCGAGCTGGTGAGTTCCACCTGTCCCGATCCGGCCTCGAGGGTGCCGTTCCAGGCGGTGCGTGCGGTACGAGTTGGCATTGCTGTCCCTACTTCCGTCTTCACATGATTCGGTGAACGCCTTGCGATCACGAACCTACCCGCGATACGTGAAGTCACACCTACTGTTTCGGGCGGGACTACCCGAGGAGCGTCGCGGACAGCAGTTTCTCGACGCGGGCCTGCGCGGAGTTCTCCGAGGAAAAGTGCACGATTCGGCCGATGTCGAAGACCAGTCCGAGCGCCGCGTGAACGAGGAACCGCGCTTGGACGATCGTCAACTCCGGACGCGCCTCGACACACAAGTGCGCCCACTCCTCGACGTTCAAACGCTGAATGTTGCGCAACTCGGTCCGTGATCGATCCGGCAAGCTGCCGATCTCGGCAAAGTACACGGCCAACAGTTCGCTGGTTCCGAACGAAACCTCGACGTACATCTTCGCCAACGTCTCGACGGCCGCGAGAGGAGTCTCCGACTCAGCCAACGCCGAGCCCAACGTCATAGTCAGACGATCGGACGCACGGTGGAAGGCCGCAGCAAGAAGGTCAGCCTTGCTCGCGAAGTGCCGATACACACTCGACGCGTTGATACCCGCCGCGGCACCGATCTCCTCGATGCTCACGTCGTGGTAGCCGCGCTGATAGAACAGCAACACTGCTTCCTGAAGCAGCACTTCGCGTTTCGACGTCCGTACGAGGCCTGTTTTGCGTTCGGACGCCCCTGCCCTCGCGCCGTCCTCCTCGGCAGCGGGCAATTCGACGCCGATGACGGACCAGCATGCCGCAAGAATCAGCGCTTCGATCTGCTTGGCGGACAACGCGGATCGATGACCGGTGATACTGGCGATCACACTGAGCACGGCGGGCGCGATGAGTTCTACATCCGCCGGGTCGAGTTCCGGACGAACCGCTGCCAGCGGCTCGGCGATCCGAAGATTGAGCGTGCGCATTCCCACCCGCAATTGCTCACGATCCTCGTCGACCAGATACCTGCCCTCCCATCGGTAGAGCCCTCCCCGGCGCCGATTCTCGATCGTCGCGCGGATGACACCCACCATCGTGGAGTTCAACTGCTCGCGTGGATTTTCGTTTCCGTGCACAGCTGGATCGCTGGCATCCAACAACGCCTGCGTCAGGTTGTTCACGGTGTAGACGAACAGGGCGTATTTCGTGGGGAAATGACGATAGAGGGCCGGACCGGAAATTCCGACCTTCGCTGCGATCTCGTCGATGCCCACCGCGTGGTAGCCACGTTCGCTGAATGCTTCCGCAGCAGCGGCCGCGATTTGCGCCTTCCGATTCTTCGGACGCGTCCGTGGTGCAGGGTCGCCGCCACGCACGGAGACGCGTGTCTGTCCGGGCACCTGACCCTCCACTTCCGTTGCTTTCTCTTGCACTGCCTTCGTCCGCTGCACCGCACTTCCACGGGCGCGAGTCCGAACGGATCATGTTAACCGTCGCGAAGGTCGCAATTCGCGCCCGGTACTGCTTCACCCGAAACCCTACAACGCAGTTGTAGCGGCGGACGGATTCCGGAAAAAGAGTCTTGACACCCGCTCTCTCAGCGGTGTTATGTTAGTGACGATTCGCACAACCTCGCACGTAGTCCGCTGGCGGGCTCGTTCCCTGCGGCGTGAAGTTTTCTTCGCCCGCAAGAGGGTTCGATGCCGAATGACCGACCGTAAGAAAGTAGTTGTGAGCAGATGATTCGCACTCGCTTCACCGAAATGTTCGGCGTTGACCATCCCATCGTGCAAGGGGGCATGATGTGGGTGGGACGGGCAGAACTTGTTGCGGCCACGGCAAATTCCGGCGCCCTCGGGTTCTTGACGGGCCTCACTCAACCCACACCGGAAGACCTCGTCAAGGAAATTGCTCGAACCCGCGATCTCACCGACAAGCCTTTCGGCGTCAATCTCACTATTCTGCCGTCGATCACGCCGCCGCCGTACGCCGAATACCGCCAGGCGATCATCGAATCCGGGATCAAGATCGTCGAAACCGCCGGTTCCAATCCGATCGATCATCTTCCGCATTTCAAGGACGCGGGCGTGAAGGTTATCCACAAGTGCACTGCAGTTCGACATGCGGTCAAAGCCGAGAGACTGGGCGTCGACGCCGTCAGCATCGACGGCTTCGAATGCGCCGGGCACCCAGGCGAGGACGACATACCAGGGCTCATTCTGATTCCGGCGGCCACGCAGCAACTCACGATTCCGGTGATCGCTTCAGGCGGAATCGCAGATTCACGTGGACTCGTCGCGGCGCTTGCGCTCGGAGCAGACGGCGTCAACATGGGAACTCGCTTCATGTGTACCGCGGAATCCCCTGTCGCACAATCGGTTAAAGAGCAGATTGTCGCAAACACCGAACGCGACACCAAGCTGATCTTCCGGACCCTTCACAACACCGCGCGCGTAGCCGCGAATGCGATCAGTGCCGAGGTCGTCGACATCGAAGCACGTGGCGACGCGCAGTTCAGCGACATTCAGCATCTGGTAGCCGGAGCCCGCGGACGCAAGGTCTTCGAGGACGGCGACCTCGATGCAGGCATCTGGTCCGCCGGACAGAGCCAAGGATTGATCAACGACATCCCGACCGTCGCAGACATGATCGACCGCATGGTCTCGGAGGCCGAACACCTCATCACTTCACGGCTTTCCGGATTCGTCACCGCTGTGAGCGCGGCATGACCGCCACCGTCGAGACGGGCTTTCGCTCCGAAATCACCGACGGTGTACTGCGATTGACCTTCGACCGCCCGAAGCGGATGAACGCGATCGATCTGCCCACGATGACTGCTTTCGCAGCTGCCGTCCACGACGGCGGCGCAGACCCGGCCGTTCGCACCATCGTCATCACCGGATCCGGTCGAGCGTTCTGCACCGGAGCCGACCTCGCCGCAGCGGCCGTCAACCCCGCAGACCCGAAAGTCGTCATGGATGCGGCGACGTCGCTGATTCGCGCCATCACCAGCGCCCCGGTCCCGGTGATCGCCGCGGTCAACGGCCCGGCCGCCGGCGTCGGAGTGTCCATCGCTCTAGCCGCGGACCTGACGTACGCCGCATCGAGCGCCTATTTCCTCCTCTCCTTCGTCAACATCGGTCTGATGCCCGACGGCGGCGCCAGTGCGTTGGTACCGGCAGCGATCGGACGCGCCCGAGCGGCCGAGATGGCATTGCTGGGCGAGCGAGTTTCCGCCGAGGACGCAGAGCGGTTCGGGCTCGTGTCCCGCACCGTCGCCGACGACGCGTTCGACGCACTCGTCGACTCCGTCGTCGATCGCACGTCGAAGGCTCCCCGACGCGCCCTCGAACTCACCAAGCGCGCACTCAATGCGGCGACACTGGACCGCCTCGATGCTGCGCTGGAGCTCGAAAATACCGGTCAGGCAGAACTTCTCACTGGCGAGGACTTCAAAGAAGGCGCGATGGCGATGCTGCAGAAACGCGCACCCCACTTCAAGTAATCACTGCGAATTTTCGTTAACAAAACCACTGTACGAATCGACGGCTCACTGTAGCCTGAGTCACACAATCACCCACGCATGAGAGGAACCCATCGATGGCCTCCACCGATGCAGTCTCCGAGGCGCAGCGTTCACGCCGCACCAACTGGAACAATCAGATCGCCAGGCATGCGCAGATGATTCCCGATCGCACCGCACTGCGATTCCTGGGCGATTCCATCACCTGGAGCACCCTCGACGCACGCGTCGAGAAGCTGGCGGACGCTCTTGCCCGACGCGGCGTCAGCTTCGGCGACCGCGTGCTCATCCTGATGCTCAACCGCCCCGAATACCTCGAGGTCGTGCTCGCGACCAACGCACTGGGCGCCATCGCTGTTCCGGTGAACTTCCGTCTGACACCACCCGAGGTCGCTTATCTGGTAAACGACTCCGGCTCCAAAGTCATTGTCGCCGAAGGACCGTTGGCTCCGTTGGCCGGAGCTGCGCGAGCCGCGTCCGAGGGTATCGACATCTCCATCACCGTAGGCGCCCCCGCCGAGGGTGACAGCCTGAATTACGAGGACTTGATCAGCGAAGAGGGCGAGTCGCACGCGTTCGTCGACATCCCGGACGACACTCCTGCACTCATCATGTACACCTCGGGAACCACCGGTCGCCCCAAGGGCTCGGTGCTCTCCCACTCCAACCTGTCTTCGCAAGCATTGACCTGTATCAGGGCCTTCCACCTGTTCAATGCCGATTCCATCGGCTTCTGTGCGTCGCCCATGTTCCACATCGCAGCCCTCGGTTCCATAGCGCCGAGCCTGCAACTCGGCACGACCACGGTGATCCATCCGGTCGGCGCATTCGACCCGGGTCAACTACTCGACATTCTGGAAGCCGAGAAGGTCACCAGCTTGTTCCTCGTGCCCGTGCAATGGCAGGCCGTGTGCGCAGTACAGAAGGCGCAACCTCGAGCACTGTCGCTGAAGAACATCTCGTGGGGCGCCGCACCGTCGTCCGATACGATCCTGCGGGCAATGGCCGAAACCTTCCCGGACGCATTCAATGTCGCGGTCTTCGGTCAGACCGAGATGTCGCCCATCACTTGCGTTCTCGACGGCGAGGATGCGATTCGTAAGCTCGGATCCGTCGGTCGGGTCATCCCGACCATCTCGGCCAGGGTCGTCGACGAGAACATGGACGACGTGGCACCCGGTGAAATCGGTGAAATCGTCTACCGCGGGCCCACGATGATGAGCGAATACTGGAACAACCCCACCGCCACCGCTGACGCCTTCCACGGTGGATGGTTCCACTCCGGCGATCTCGTTCGAGTCGACGACGAAGGCTTCGTCTACGTCGTGGATCGCAAGAAGGACATGATCATCTCCGGCGGAGAGAACATCTACTGCGCGGAGGTGGAAAACGTTCTCTACGAACACGAATTGATCGTCGAAGCGGCCGTCGTCGGTCGCCCCGACACCAAGTGGGGCGAGGTGCCGGTAGCGATCGTCGCGATGGCGCCAGGTTCAGCCGTGGACCTGACCATCGAGGAGCTGAGCAGCTTCCTCAACGATCGTCTCGCGCGCTACAAGCACCCGAAGGACATCGTCGTCGTGGAAGCACTGCCGCGCAATGCAAGCGGCAAGGTCGTCAAGGGTGAACTGCGAGAGAAGGTTCGAGCGGTCGACGCAGTTTCCTGACTTCACACGCAAACGGGCGGCACCTCCAGCGAGGTGCCGCCCGTTTGTGTGTGCCCGTCAAGCACTCGGCGAATGCAACTTCCGATGCAGTTCTCGCACCAGCGGAACCAACTCCGGCACCGGGCCTTCGACCGGGACGTTCGGCGCAACCTCGTTGACGGACAGAGACTTCACCGGCGCCGGGGACACACCCCACTCCGCGAGCCAGTCGCCGAGTTGAGCCGAAGAGCAGATGTAGACGATCCGTCCGAGGCCCACCCACGCGTGCGCGGCCGAACACATCGCGCAGTGCTCTCCCGAGGTGAACACCGTTGCCGTCGAACGCTCGTCCGGCGTCAGATACTGGGCCGCCCACCGAGCCAGCTCGAACTCGGGGTGGCGAGTGTTGTCGCCGCCCGCGATCCGGTTTCGATCTTCCGCCAGAAATGTTCCGTCGGCCGCTGCCAGGACGGAACCGAAAGGTTCGTCGCCCGCATCCAATGCTTCCGTTGCCAATTCGACGCAACGACGCAGGTGACCCAGTTCGATGTCGTTCATGTGTACGCCCTCTCCCGTGATACACGAAACGGGCGGCACCGGTGAGGTGCCGCCCGTTCGTTACCTACTCTGCTGTACTACTCTGCTGCGCTTTCGCTTTCGCCGGCCTTGGTCAGCTCGATCGGCGGTGCGTCCGGCACGTCGATCGGCTTCTTGGTAGGCGTGAACGTGAACTTCGCGTCCTCGCCCGAGCCTTCGCCGTCCCAGTTCTCGACGTCGACGAGCACGATGTGGCCGGGTCCGATCTCTCCGAAGAGGATCTTCTCGGACATCTGGTCCTCGATCTCGCGCTGGATGGTGCGACGCAGCGGTCGTGCACCCAGTACCGGATCGAATCCGCGCTTGGCCAGAAGCGACTTGGCCTTGTCGGTGACCTCCATGGCCATGTCCTTGTTCTTGAGTGCCGCCTCGACGCGAGCGAGCATCAGGTCGACCATCTGAACGATCTGCTCGTTCGTGAGCTGATGGAAGACGACGATGTCGTCGATACGGTTCAAGAACTCGGGACGGAAGTGCTTCTTCAGCTCGTCGTGAACCTTGAGCTTCATGCGCTCGTAGTTCGACTCCGTGCCCGTTCCCGAGCTGAAGCCCAGGCCGACTGCCTTGGAGATGTCAGACGTACCGAGGTTGGACGTGAAGATCAGCACCGTGTTCTTGAAGTCGACGGTACGTCCCTGACCGTCGGTGAGACGGCCGTCCTCGAGCACCTGCAGGAGGGTGTTGTAGATCTCCTGGTGTGCCTTCTCGATCTCGTCGAACAGCACGACGCTGAACGGCTTGCGGCGCACCTTCTCGGTGAGCTGGCCACCCTCTTCGTACCCGACGTACCCGGGAGGGGCACCGAACAGACGCGAAGCGGTGAAGCGGTCGTGGAACTCGCCCATGTCGATCTGGATCAGAGCGTCGTCGTCGCCGAACAGGAAGTTGGCGAGCGACTTCGCGAGCTCCGTCTTACCGACACCGGACGGGCCGGCGAAGATGAACGAGCCCGAGGGACGCTTGGGATCCTTCAGACCTGCACGCGTACGACGGATCGCCTTCGAGACGGACTTGACCGCCTCCTCCTGGCCGATGATCCGCTTGTGCAGTTCCTCTTCCATGCGGAGCAGACGAGTGGTCTCCTCCTCGGTGAGCTTGAAGACGGGGATACCGGTCCAGTTGCCCAGAACCTCGGCGATCTGCTCGTCGTCGACCTCGGCAATGACGTCCAGGTCGCCCGCACGCCACTGCTTCTCACGCTCAGCGCGCTGAGCAACGAGGGTCTTCTCCTTGTCACGCAGGTTCGCAGCCTTCTCGAAGTCCTGCGCGTCGATAGCGGACTCCTTCTCGCGACGCGCGTCGGCGATGCGATCGTCGAATTCGCGCAGGTCCGGCGGTGCAGTCATCCGACGGATGCGCATTCGCGCGCCCGCCTCGTCGATGAGGTCGATCGCCTTGTCCGGCAAGAAGCGGTCGTTGATGTAGCGGTCGGCCAGCGTCGCCGCTGCCACGAGAGCACCGTCCGTGATGGAGACACGGTGGTGAGCCTCGTAGCGGTCACGAAGACCCTTGAGGATCTCGATGGTGTGCTCGACGGTCGGCTCGCCCACCTGAACGGGCTGGAAACGACGCTCGAGGGCAGCATCCTTCTCGATGTACTTGCGGTACTCGTCGAGCGTGGTGGCACCGATGGTCTGCAGCTCACCGCGAGCAAGCTTGGGCTTGAGGATGGAGGCCGCGTCGATAGCGCCCTCGGCCGCGCCCGCACCCACGAGGGTGTGCAGCTCGTCGATGAACAGGATGATGTCGCCGCGGGTGTTGATCTCCTTGAGAACCTTCTTCAGGCGCTCTTCGAAGTCACCGCGGTAACGGCTGCCGGCCACGAGCGACCCGAGGTCGAGCGTGTACAGCTGCTTGTCCTTGAGGGTCTCGGGGACCTCACCGTTGACGATTGCCTGAGCCAGGCCCTCGACCACAGCGGTCTTACCGACACCGGGTTCACCGATGAGAACCGGGTTGTTCTTGGTACGACGCGAGAGAACCTGCATGACACGCTCGATTTCCTTCGAGCGGCCGATGACCGGGTCCAGCTTGCCTTCGAGGGCAGCTTGCGTCAGGTTGCGACCGAACTGGTCGAGCACGAGCGAGGTGGACGGCGTGCCGGCCTCTCCGCGGGTGCCACCGGTTTCGGTGGGCTCTTTGCCCTGGTAGCCCGACAGCAGCTGGATGACCTGCTGGCGGACGCGGTTGAGATCGGCACCGAGCTTGACCAGAACCTGGGCTGCTACGCCCTCACCCTCACGGATGAGACCGAGCAGGATGTGCTCCGTACCGATGTAGTTGTGTCCGAGCTGCAGCGCTTCGCGCAGACTCAGCTCGAGGACTTTCTTGGCGCGCGGTGTGAAGGGGATGTGACCGGACGGAGCCTGCTGGCCCTGGCCGATGATCTCCTCGACCTGGCTGCGGACTCCCTCGAGGGAGATACCCAACGACTCCAACGACTTGGCTGCGACACCTTCGCCCTCGTGAATGAGGCCGAGAAGGATGTGCTCCGTGCCGATGTAGTTGTGGTTGAGCATCCTGGCTTCTTCTTGAGCCAGGACAACAACGCGCCGCGCGCGATCGGTGAACCTCTCGAACATCGCTCTCCCTCACACTCTCCGGCGGGCAGGTTCGAGACCGGATGTCTCGTCCCTGGTCGCCGCGTTTCGCTCCGGCACTACAGACTGATCGCCTCGCCGGTCAGCGGACTGACGTCCACGAATCGACAAAGGTTGCACGACCCCACTTATTACTCTAGAGGGCGCGAAGTCCACCTGCTGCTCCTCCACCCGATTGGCGGCGGAAGCCGGACTGCTTACCGTTCACAACGTCGCAGCTGAGGGAATCGTTTCCCGGTTCCTGTACGCCTGAAGCGAACAGCGATTTTCGACGCCTGATCAGCCGAATATCGGGAGTACCCGAGCGCACGGCACCTCACGCGGATCCGACGGATCCAGCGCGTTGAGCGTCAGAGTCGCCGTTCGCCGCGACGCCACCAGCGCGATGTGATCCGACAGGTCCTGCTCGCAACCGTCCTGAACAACTATGTTCGACGCGTTCGACGCGGCCAGTATTCCGCTGCTGTACGGAACGACCACTTGATCGAACCGAGTCACGATGTTGGTGTACTCGACGTCATCGGAGTAGACGCCCGCGTCGCGCAGTTCGGTGACGAAGCTGGCGTTGTCGAAATCCGGTCCCCCGACGCCTTCCGGCGGGCCGACCTCCGAGCCGTCCCACAACGGAGCGATGGAGACGATCTTGGAAACGTGCGTGTCGCCGCCGAGGAACTTGGCGTAGTACGCACTGACCGTCGTCCCCTGAGAGTGTCCGATCAGGTCGACCTTCGAGGCACCCGTCGCAGAGAGAACGTCGTCGACGAAGTCCGACAGCTGCCCTGCGCTGTCTCCGAGTGGTGCGAGACCGCCGGCTGCGGAAATCGGCCACGGCTGGTCCGTTCGATTCCCGAAGGTGAGCGCGAAAACGCAGTATCCCTCGTTGGCCAGTACGGGTGCGAGTACACCCCAATTGGTCTGACGGTTGGCCGCCGTCCCGTGCACCAGGACGACTGGATCAGGATGAGCAGCGGAAGGCGTGCACGAGAAGTCGTTGGTGCCAGGGGCCGATCCGCCCGGGTTGGTCGCTTCGAGGGCGATTCCGCTGAAGAAACCGGACGGAACGGGAAGAGGTTCGTTCGCCGACGCAAGAGACGGCGCGGACACGGCCACGGCTCCCGCCACAGCGAGAGCGCCCACGCATGTTCGAATCCCCACCGAAGGCCTCCGCATAGTGATCAACCCACGACGGGCAATACCGAGTTGCACGGTACCGGCCGCTGATGCGCGGGGTCGAGTGCATTGAGAGCAAAAGTCGCGGCGCGCAGCGATGCCGCGATGGCGAGGTGATCGGAGATGTCTTGCTCACAACCGTCCTGGACGACGATGTTGGTGGCGTTCGGCCCAGGCTCCAGCCCATTTGTATACGGCAGCACCAGTTCGTCGTAGCGGGTCGTGATGTTCGTATAGTGAACACCCGGCGCGTAAACGCCTCCCGCACGGAGATTTTCGATGAACTCCGAGCCTGCCCCCATGTTCAGACATGCCTTGCAGATCGGGAATCCGGCCTGCGCTGCCTCGGATACCCCGAGTTCGCGAAGGCTGCGGCCGACACTTGCCTGCTCGTTTCCGAGCGTTCCCTTCCACAGCGACGCCACCGAGACGATGTTGTCCACTTTGTCGGCACCACCGAGGAACTTCGCGTAGTACCCGTTGATGATGGTGCCCTGGGAATGTCCGATCAGATCTACCGATGTAGCACCCGTGGCATCAAGTACTTGATCGACAAAATTCGACAATTGCGCTGCGCTGGAAGGAATTTCCTGCATTCCACCGATGGCCGACAACGGCCACGGCTGCTCGGGGAAGTTGCCGTATGTCAGCGCGAAGACGCAGTAGCCCTCGTTGGCGAGCAACGGCGCATAGGTGGCCCAGTTGGTCTGCCTGTTTCCACCCGTTCCGTGAACGAGCACAACCGGATTGGGATGTTCGGCAGTCGGTTTACACGAAAAGTCATTGGATCCAGGAGCTGAACCGCCAGGATTTCCCAACTCCTGAGGAACACCGGCAAGGAAGGCATTGGGCACGGGCAACGGGGCCTGAGCCGAAGCCACGGAGGTGAACCCGACGAGCATCAGAGCGGCAAGAACCACGCCCCCGAACAACCTGTTTCTGTGCACGACCGACTCCTCTACGAGAGATGCGAACCGTGCAGACGCTAACAAACTAGAACGCGTTATCAATCCGTTTCGGCAAAATGCGCCCGAATCCATTCGCGATCCATTTCAGACGGCCTTTTCGTAGGCTCGGCGCACCTCGGCGGAAATACGACCGCGGGCCGAAATCTCGAAGCCGGCACCCTTGGCCCATTCGCGGATGGCGGCACTCTGATCGCGGTCCGCAACGGGACGGGATTTGGTCACCGCTCCGTTGACTGATTTGGCGGAATTCGACTTTCTCGCATGAGGAATCCACTTTTTCAGTGCATCGCGCAGTTCCGCGGCGTGGGCGGCGGTGAGATCGATTTCGTAAGCAACTCCGTCGACGGAAAACTCCACAGTTTCGTCCGCGGGCGATTTTTTGTCCAGATCGTCAACCATCGTGACAACAACCTTTTTCACCACGACCATTCCTCCCCAGATCCTTCGATAAGCAGCGACAATAGCACCTGGACAAACGTCCTGTCTTGGCTCGTCAGGATGATTGGGACTTCTCGCCGCCGGGTATGCCGGTCGACTTGTCTTGCGACAAGGACAGTGCCGATACACTCCTCGCGACGCATCGGGGGATGCATCCAGACGGGGGAATCATGACAGACGACGGCTCGAGAAAAGACCTCTACCGAGCGCAATCTTCGCCTCCAAGAACAGCACTCTCGCCAGTATCGCTTACGGCGGACCCACGAATTTCACCATCTCCGGACGCCCTGCGATCCGGTACACCGCAACCGTCACAAATATCCCGGCGGACAACGAATGCGATCCGCCCTCAGCACAATTCGATGTCGTCACCACACCCGGATACTCCACAGCCGAGGTCATGGTCTTCCTTGTCCAGTCGGATCAGGGACTACCTGACGCACTCAACCAGGGCACGATCGACCAAATCATCGCAACAATTCGTAAGTCCGAAACTCGGGCGACCGCGCATGGATGAATCCTTTGCCGCAGGCGAACGTCGTTGGGAACTATCGAATACCTTGGGAGCGCCCCAACTGAAAAAGGTTCAGCCGCAACATGTGCGGCCGAACCTTGATCGAAGTAAAGCTAGCGAGCGGACGGACGAACGATCGGGAAGAGGATCGTCTCGCGAATACCGAGACCAGTCAAAGCCATCAGCAGTCGATCGATTCCCATGCCGGTGCCGGTGGTCGGCGGCATGCCCTGTTCCATCGCGGCGAGGAACTCCTCGTCCAGCACCATCGCTTCGTCGTCGCCTGCCGACGCGAGGCGCGCCTGGTCGACAAAGCGCTCACGCTGGATGACCGGGTCGACCAGTTCGGAGTAGCCGGTCGCCAATTCGAATCCGCGGATGTAGAGGTCCCACTTCTCGGTGACACCCTTCTTGCTGCGGTGATCACGGGTCAGGGGCGACGTCTCGACCGGGAAGTCACGGACGAACGTCGGCCCGTACAGCTGATCGCCGCACTGGTGTTCCCACAACTCCTCGACGAGCTTGCCGTGGCCGTAGCCCTTGTCCTTGGGAACCTCGAGGCCGACCTTCTCCGCCAGAGCGAGAAGCTCGTCGACCGTCGTATCCGGCGTGACCTCGGTGCCGATGGCAGCCGACAGCGACGGGTACATCTCGAGAACCTGCCACTCGCCACTGACGTCGTACTCGGAACCGTCGGCGAGGGTGAGGACCTGCGTGCCGAATGCTTCCTGCGCAACTTCCTGGACGAGTTCACGAATCATCTTCGCGGAATCGTCGTACGTGCCGTAGGCCTCGTACGTCTCGAGCATCGCGAACTCGGGCGAGTGAGTGGAGTCGACGCCCTCGTTGCGGAAGTTGCGGTTGATCTCGAAGACCTTCTCGATACCGCCGACGACGCAACGCTTGAGGAACAGTTCCGGCGCGATACGCAGGTACAGGTCGATGTCGAGGGCGTTCGAATGCGTGACGAACGGGCGAGCTGCCGCGCCGCCGTGCAGCGTCTGCAGCATCGGCGTCTCGACCTCGAGGAAGCCGCGGCTCTCGAGTGCATTGCGCAGCGCACGGACAACAGCGACGCGCTTGCGGGCGTTGTCCCGAGCCTCGGGGCGAACGATCAGATCCGCGTAGCGCTGACGCACCCGGGACTCTTCGCTCATTTCCTTGTGAGCAACCGGCAGGGGGCGCAGCGACTTGGACGCGATCTGCCACGCGTCAGCCATCACGCTGAGCTCGCCGCGACGGGAGCTGATGACCTCACCGTGGATGAAGACGAAGTCGCCGAGGTCGACGTCGGACTTCCAGGCAGCCAGTGCCTCTTCGCCGACGCCGGCGAGGCTGATCATGGCCTGCAGCTGGGTACCGTCGCCTTCCTGCAGAGTCGCGAAGCACAACTTGCCGGTGTTGCGCATGAAGATGACGCGGCCGACGACGCCGACCAGCACACCAGTCGCCGTGTCCGGCTCGAGTTCCGGGTACTCCGCGCGGATCTGCGCGAGCGTGTGGGTGCGATCGACCGAAACCGGGTACGCCTCCTGCCCCTGCGCCAGGATCCGTTCACGCTTCTCGCGCCGGATACGGAGCTGCTCGGGGGTGTCGTCGACTGGCTGGGCTTCTACATCACTCACGGGGTACAAGACTACTGGGCCGTGTCCACCGCGTTTGTTGCTGGTAGCACCGCGGCCACCGCGAGCACGATTCCCGACAGCAGGTACAGCCCGACCCGAACGTGATTCCACATAGTCCAACCCGCCTCGTACGACGCCCATGCGGCCGCGTCGGTAGTGCTGACCGAGGCAAACGCGTCGTTGCGAGGGACGTGGTAGATCGCGGTCACCGCGAAGGACGCGAGCACCCCGACGCAACCAACGACAGCAAGGACCCAGCCGTCCGGTCTGGAGATCGCTGCCCAGATTCCAGCGGCGATCGCGGTGAGCGCCGATCCGACCAGCGGCAGCATCAACGCACTACGCGGCGCTTCGACGTTGATCGCCTGCATCGACGTGATCGCGGTATGTGCATCGACCGACCGCAGAGCGGGCATCACGAAGGACGAGAAGGCAAACAACGCACCACCGGCGACGAGCGCGCCGAGCGCAGTCACCCCGAGCAGCAGCTCCAAGAAAATCTCGGATTTCTTCACGACCAGACCCCCGTTCGGGCAGCCTCGGCGGCAAAAGTGGTGAAATCTCGAGCGGGTCGTTCCAGGACCTCTTCGACGGCGCCGGTCACACTTTGATTTCGTCCGTCGAGAACCTCGGCAAACAGGTACCTGAGTAACTCCACGACGTCACTCGGGACGCCGACCTCCGCCATGCCGTCGGAAAACTGTTTGAGTCCAATTCTTTCGAATGTCACGAGACGACCCGACGCCGTCGAAATCGCATCCACCGCCGCCGCGAAAGTGAGCAACTCCGGACCTGTCACCTCGAGAACTCGGCCAAGGAGGTCGGTTCGAGTCAATGCGGCCACCGCCACGTCGGCGAGATCGTCGACGTCGATGAACGGCTCCCCCACCTCACCGACCGGAAGTGCCAGGTGGCCTTCCCGAATCGGATCGAGTAGGTACCCCTCACTGAAGTTCTGGGCAAACCAACTGGCCCGCACCACAGCCCATTCCAGACCGCTGTCGGCGAGAACCTGCTCGGCTTTCTGCGCCGCCGGTTCACCGCGCCCGGACAGGAGCACCATGCGACGAACCCCTTCGCGGTACGCAAGCTCCGCGAACTCCTCGATGTGGGCGCTCGATTCCGGAACAGCCAGATCTGGCGCATACGTCACATATGCCACGTCGACGCCGGACACTGCTGGCTGCCACGTCGTCTGATCGTTCCAGTCGAAACGCGCCCCGGATGTTCTCGACGCGATTCGGGTACGGATTCCCACCGCCGTCAGCCTCTGCGCAACGCGCGCACCGGTCTTGCCGGTACCACCGATCACTACTGCCGATTGAATGTCGCTTGTTGTCGTCATGCACTCATTCGACCGCGGAGCGTCAATACGATCCATAGCCGAAGGTCGCAAAAACATACGCCAGCGTCTACCGTCGAAGCATGGATGCATTGTCGATGATGCTGGCGGGATCGCGGGCGGAGGGCGCTTTTCTACTGCGCTCGCTGCTCGATCCACCGTGGTCATTACGTATCGAGGACCACGCACCGATCACCGTGCTGGTTCTGGTTCGAGGCAGCGCGGTCGTCGTCTCCGACACCGGACAGACAGAAGATCTCGAGGCCGGCGACGTTGCACTCCTGCGCGGCCCCGATCCCTACACGGTCGCCGATCACCCGGACACCCCGGTCCACGTACTCATCGACGAGGCACAAAACTGCGCTGCGGTCGACGGATCACCACTCGAGGACATGTCAGTTCACGGCATTCGCACCTGGGGCAACTCGACCAGTGGTCAGACCGTCATGCTCACGGGCACATACCGTTTGGACTCCTATGTCAGCCGTCAGATCCTCGACAGCCTGACACCCGTCGCGGTAGTAGGACGCAGCATCGAAACCGCGCCGATGACAAACCTTCTGGAACAACAGATCGCCGCCGACGGGCCCGGACAGGAAGTGTTGTTGGACAGGCTCCTGGACCTGGTCCTGATCTCAGCGGCCCGGACCTGGTTCGCCGAGAACCCGAATCGATCACCGCGATGGATCAAGGCCTACGAGGATCCCGTCATCGGGCATGCCTTGCGGCTCATACACAATCGGCCGGAACACCCCTGGACGGTCGCGAGCCTGGCCCAGGAGTCCGGCAGTTCACGAGCAGCCTTCGCGCGCCGGTTCACCAGCCTCATGGGGATCGGACCCGTCGGCTATCTGACCGAGTGGCGCTTGTCGGTGGCGGCGGATCTACTCGCAGACCCGGCACGAACGGTGTCGTCGATCGCGCGAGAAGTGGGCTACTCGAGCCCCTTCGCCCTCACAACCGCGTTCACCCGTCATCACGGAATGAGCCCGAAGATGTACCGCCAGACCCGCTGTGCGCCTTTATTAACCGCCCGCGGTTAATAAAGGCGCACAGCAAATACCTCAATGAGCCGAAACCGCCGCCAACTCGCGGGAGCAATGACGCACTCCGCTGAGCGCACCGAGCAGGCCGGCGGCCTTGATCGCCTGGTACCCGCCCACGAGATCGGTGGCCTTGTGCAGACCCAACTGCTGCAACGACGCTGCGGCCAGGCTCGAGGTGTAGCCCTCGGAGCAGACGATCACCCACTCGACGTCGTGGTCGGTGGCCAACGCGAGGTGTGCGCTGCTGGTGGGGTCGAGGCGCCATTCGAGCACGTTCCGCTCGATCGCGAGTGCACCGGGAAGAGTTCCCTCGATGGCGCGCTGCGCCTGCGGGCGAATGTCGACGAAGATCGCGCCGCGGTGGAAGGCTTCGGTGAGCTGGAAGACGTACATACGATCGATCTGTGCGCGAGCGTCGTCGAGCATTTGGTCGATGGTCATTTGGTGCCCCCCTCGGGCAGGTCGGTCAGCTCGGTACGGGTGCGGCGAAGTGTCCGGTGATCCGTCACTTCGTAGAAGGACATTGCCGTCAGCGGCGGCGAGTAGGCGTGAACGCTCAGAGTCGGTGCATCAGAGCTGATTTCGATCGGAGCACCGGGAGCATCCGTCGAACGCACGACATCGTGAACCCATCCGAGCGGGAACGAAGCCTGATCGCCGGCATCGAGCTGGCGTTCCACCAGGGCGTCACCGGCCCAACGGAATTCGGTGAGCGAACCACTGAGGACGGTCAAGGCACCGAACGAGCCTGCGTGGTCGTGCAATTCGGTGTTGCGTTCGGGCACCCAACTGATGAGCCACACATCGACGTCGTCGTCCGCGTGCAAGCGGGTGGACCAACGGTCGAGCGTCGGGAAGGTGTCGGGGATGAGGTGATCGAAACGGCCGTCGAGCACGCCGTTTGCTCCCTCGTCGGTCAGACGCAGCAGATCGGCCGGGCGAAGGCGGGTAGGCAACGACGCACCACTCGGACGGCGTCCGGACGCCCCACGATTAGCGCTACGACCTGCGGAAACAGCACGATCAGCAGCGAGAGTCGGGGTCAAAACAGAGAGATCTGCAGAATATGTGGATAGCACGAGCTAGCTCCAAGGAATGTGAATTGGTCAAGGCAGCGGTCAGCCTCGACAACACTCCTGAGCACCCATGCAGCGATTCACGAGCACCATTGTGGCATAACTTTTGCAATCGCGAAACCGCTGGAACGAAACCATCGATCAGGCGACGGGTCGTCGACCGGATCCACGACGCGCCTGATTGCGCTCGAAGACCAACCTCAGCCCCTCGAGGGTGAGGTCCCGTTCGAGGTGATCGATGGTGTCGGACTCGGGAATGATCAGCGGTGCGCTGTCCCCGGTCGCGATCACGGAGACGTCGTCACCACCGAACTCCGGTAGTTCGTCGCGGACGCGGTTGACCAATCCGTCGACGAGGCCTGCAAAGCCGAATACCGCACCGGACTGCATGCATTCGACGGTATTCTTGCCGACCACCGAACGCGGGCGCACCAATTCGACCTTGCGCAGCGCAGCGGACTGCGACGCCAAGGCATCGGTCGAGATCTCGAGTCCGGGCGCGATGCAGCCGCCCAGAAACTCACCCTTGGCGGAAACGACGTCGACACAGGTCGACGTACCGAAGTCCACGACAATGCACGGCCCCTCGTAAAGATGGTGAGCGGCAAGGCTGTTGACGATCCGGTCGGCTCCCACCTCTTTGGGGTTGTCCACCAGCAGTGGCACACCGGTGCGAATACCCGGTTCGACCACCACATGGGGAACGTGACCCCAGTACCGCTCGAGCATCACACGGATTTCACGCAAGACGGACGGCACTGTCGACAGCGCCGCAACGCCGGTGATCTGATCGACATGAGAACCCAACAGCCCACGGAAGGTCAACGCCAACTCGTCGGCAGTCATCCGAGGATCGGTTCGCATTCGCCAGTCCTGCAACAGCTTCGAATACTCACCAGTCCCGGAGAACAGACCGAGAACGATGTTGGTGTTCCGGACGTCGACCGTGAGCAGCATGGATTACACCAGGCTGGATTCGCGCGAGGCCTCGAGCGTCGACAGCATGCGTGGGGTGATCAGACCCGAACCCTCCGGCGCGTGAGCCGGGTCGGAACCGAGTTCGATCTGCTTGTTGTCGGCATCGACGAAGACGACGCGCGGGGAGTACTCCTTGACTTCCTGCTCGTTCATCACGCCGTAGGCGATGAGGATGACCAGGTCGCCTGGCTTGACCAGATGCGCTGCCGCACCGTTGATTCCGATGACACCGGTTCCGCGCTCGCCGGCAATGACGTACGTCTCGAGACGCGCACCGTTGTCGATGTCGACGATGCACACCTGTTCGCCTTCGAGGAGGTCTGCGGCGTCCATCAGATCCTGGTCGACGGTGACGGAGCCGACGTAATGCAGGTCGGCGTGAGTCACGGTGGCGCGGTGGATCTTCGACTTCATCATCGTGCGAAACATATCCAGGTCCTTACTCGTGAAAAGTGCTCAGTGAGACAGCAGGTCGTCGATGGCGTCGGCGGATGGGTCGGTGTCACGCTCGAGGAAGCCGGTTCCCACCGCGACACCGACGTTGTCGATCAAACGGGTGGTTCCGAGCTTGGCGGCCACCAACAGTCGACCGTCACCTCGCTCGGGCGCGGGGCCCAGATCGACGCCCCGAACCTCGAGGTAGTCGACCTCGATTTCCGGAACAGCTGCCAGAACAGCGCGTGCGGTTTCCAGGATTGCTTCCGCTCCCCCAGCCGCCGCGTGTGCACCGGCGATCAGAGCGGCGGACAGCGCGACCGCTGCCGCGCGCTGGTTCTCGTCGAGGTAGCGATTGCGAGAGGACAACGCGAGACCGTCGAACTCGCGAACCGTCGGAACTCCGATGATCTGTACATCGAAGTTGAGATCCCACACCATCTGACGGATGAGCGTCAGCTGCTGGTAGTCCTTCTCACCGAAGTACGCGTGATTGGGTGCCGCGATCTGCAGCAACTTCGCCACTACCGTCAGCATTCCCGCGAAGTGAGTGGGGCGCGCTCCGCCTTCGAGTTCGCTACCCAACGGGCCCGGCACGACGGTGGTGCGCTGGCCCCGCGGGTACATCGTCTTGGCGCTCGGCGCGAACACCAATTCGACGCCCTCGGCGCGCAACAGGTCGAGATCCGCATCGAGAGTGCGCGGGTACGCGTCCAGGTCTTCACCGGCACCGAACTGGAGCGGGTTCACGAAGATGGAAACGATCACGACGGCGCCGGTGACCTTGGCCTGACGAACCAGTTCGATGTGGCCGGCATGCAGCGCACCCATCGTCGGAACGAGCGCCACCTGACGCCCGACACCTCGCAGTGCCCGCGAGACGCGCCGAAGCTTGTCCGGATCGTGGTGCACCGTCAGTTCGCCGCGCTTGTATCCGCCCTGCAGATCACTCACGACGGTCACCTCCCGTTTCAGTCAAGATGTCGAACAATTCGGTGGGGGCGCCCACCCGCTGGGCCGATCGCAAGGACATCGCCCGATAGCCGGCAGCGAGCTCCGGATCCAGGTCTGTCAGTACGCGCAAATGTGTGTCGACAGCAGCAGCGTCGCCGCGTGCCACCGGGCCGGTCAACGCCGAGGGACCGCGTCGTAGCGCGTTGTCCAAGGCCGCCGACAGCAGCGGCTGCAGGACTCGCTCGGCCACTCCACCCGGATCGCCGTCGACCAACTGCTGACCGAGCAGCTCGTCACCTTGCAACGACGCTCGCAGGGCCTCGACGGCGTCGACCACGAGCGTGACCAGGTGATTACTGCCGTGAGCCAGTGCGGCGTGGTAGAGCGCGCGGTTCTCCTCGCGCACTCGGACGGGCTCGCCGCCGATCTCGAGGACCAGTGACTGCGCGATCGCGTAACCGATGTCGTCGGCAGCGGTGATTCCGAAGCATGCCGACGACAGCCGTGCGGTGTCCTCGTCGTGACCGGTGAACGTCATCGCCGGATGGATAGCCAGGGGTAGTGCGCCCAGTTCGGTGAGTGGAGTCAGGATCGCGATCCCGTTGGCACCGGACGTATGGGCGACGAGCGTGCCCGGCTTGACGGCATGGGTGGCCGCCAGACCTCGAACAAGATCCGCAAGTTGATCGTCAGGAACGGCGAGAATCAGCAACTCGGAACGAGCTGCGACGTCGGCGGCCGGAAGAATTTCGGTATCGGGAAGCCGCTTCACAGCGCGGGCAACCGAGGCGCTGGAGACGGCGGAGCAAGCGCTGACAACATGACCGGCTCGCTCCAATGCGGCACCGACAGCTGTTCCGACCCTGCCTGCGGAGACAATTCCTACCGTCAATCGCGCAGGTGCAGGTCCATTAGTGATCCCGAAGGAAGTCACCGGATTCCTCTCGTTCGTTCCAGTCCCGCTCGGCGGGTACCAGACGTTCTGCGTCCGAGGATATCCTTCGCCCGAACCGTCATGCCATGGCCGGGCGAGTGATCTGCGACTCAGTCCTCTCGGCGACGGCGTCGGCCGGAGCCTTCGGACGGGTTGTTCGAACTCAGGTTTGCCATGATTTCGGCGACGGTCAATCCGTTGGAATGAGCACCACTGGCGGCATCTTCCGGAGCGGCACGGCGACGACGTCGCGGCTCCGCGTCAGGCTCCGCAGCGGATTCGGGTTCAGCTTCCGCGACAGCTTCGGGAACAACCGCGCGAACAACCTCGGGCACCTCTTCGACGACAGCGTCTTCGATGACGGCATCTTCGATGTTCGGGGCCTGGGCGGGAGCCTTGACTTCAGGCTCGACCGGCGCGACCGGCTCCGAATCCTTCTTCACCGGAACGTCTTTCACCGTTCGTGTCGGCGAGGAACTCACCGGAGAACTCGGTACTTGGTTCCCGCTCTGGGGCTTCTGCGTCTCTTGTGGCTTCTGCGTCTCTCGAGACTTCTGGGTCGGGATGACGCGCGGCGCCACGAAGCTGCTGTCACGCCACGACGTCTCCGCGAACACGACGGTTGTCTCAGCAGTCACCGGATCGTCGTTGGGCGAAGCCAAGCCGCCGACGTTCGGTGCCGGTTGGCTGGGCCCGCTCTGGCCGGCGCCGGGAACGTACAACCCCGACGGTGCCGGCTGGTACGCGCCGTACGAACTACCGCCAAGTTCCGGCACTCGCGTCGAATCGGTCTTGAGCGCGGTCTGTTCGGGCAGCAGCCCACCTTCGAACAGTGCTTCGAGGTTTCGGCGCAGCGCCACCAATTCGGCGCGCAGGCCGGCCAGTTCCTCCGCGTCCGCGGTCACCTCACGTCGCACGCGACCTTCGACGCTCAGTTCGTACTCGCGTCGAGCAGAAATTTCACGTTCGAGCTGCAGTTCGTACACGGTCTGCAGATCGGCAACCTTGGCTTTGTCCAGTGCCGACTCACGCCGATACTTGGTCATGGCGATAGCGCCGAGGGTGGCTGCCCACAGAGCGACGACCAGACCCACCCGAAGAAGCTGAACGCTGTTGCTGAAAATCAGAAACAGCGAAGCAATGACAGCAAGTGCCAGAAGAGCAGCAATGATCATCTGGCTCGCGCTGCGCTTGCTTCGGCGCGCAGACTTCGATCGACCAGAATTTGTCATGGTTGCCAGGGTACTTGCCGAGACCGGGGTCGCCACGTACCTCGGTGGGTGATTTGCCGACCAGGCTGTCAGTGCGCAGGCTCGTCAGGTGTATCTTCCGGCGTCTTGCAACAATGTTCGAGCCACAGAGCTGCCGCTACCAGCGCAATTGCGGCGCCCAACCCCACCCACGCGCCCGGCGTGTCGGAGGCTGCAGCCTGCAGAACCGAGCGCTGTGGGATGAGATACACCAGCACTCCGACCCAGACACCGACGGTAGCTGAACCGACCAAAGCGGATGCTTTGGCCAATGCCAGCGCTCGGGCGGCGGTGATCGGATGAAGCTGTCTGAGCCCGTCGCCGACCTGCCGGTTTTTGACGCGTGAACGAATGACAAAAGCGAAGACGGCCTCGGCAACGGCCACGAAGTACAGCGACGCTCCCGCATAAACAGGGATGGGCGGCATCGAACCGTAGAACACGCGAATCAGAATCCAGGTGGCCACGGCCGCCACTGCGGCGAGTACCGCGAGTTCACTGATCCGGGTCGGCTTCAAACCCTTGTCGTTTTCGGTCACCGCGCAAGCACCACATCGGTAGTGCGGACACCTTCGCGCTCAGTGCTATCGAGGCCGTCGAGAATTTGTGCCACCGGCAACTTCTGGCCGTCGACGATCAGCGTCGCGTCAGGCTCGACGTCCAGCCAAGGAACGAGAACGAATGCCCGAAGATGCGCGCGCGGATGCGGAAGTGTGAGCACGGGATCGGAACTGACGACGCCTTCGCAGTCGACTACGTCCACGTCCAGGCTCCGTGGCCCCCACCGCTGTTCGCGCACCCGGTCTGCGGCTTCCTCGAGAGCTTGCGAGCGGCGAAGCCATTCAGCGGCATCGGCTTCGGGATCGTCGACCACCACCACCGCGTTGTAGAAATCCTGCTGCTCGACGCCACCCCACGGCGCGGTCGAGTAGACCGGTGAGACAGCAACGACGGCGCTGCCCAACCCGTCGACAACGGACTGCAGGTGAGCCACGCTGTCGCCGATGTTGGAACCGATCGACAGAACAGCGCGCGTCATGCCGATCGGGTCCGATGTGCGACGACGGCGACGTCCGCAAAAACCAGCGGAATCGGTGCCGACGGTTTGTGGACAACAACCTCGACGCTCTCGACTCGCGAATCTTTCATGACGTCGTCGGCGATCTCAGCGGCGACGGTCTCGATGAGATCGCGCGACGGGCCGGCGACTACCGCTGCGGCGGCTTCCGCCAACTCGCCGTAGTGCAGGGTCTGCGTCAGGTCGTCCGACGCCGCGGCGGGAGCCAAGTCCATCCATACGGTGATGTCGATGAAGAAGTCCTGACCGTCACGCTTCTCGTGGTCGAACACTCCGTGATTGCCGCGAACCTTCAGTCCGCGCAATTCGATTCGGTCCCCCATGTCAGGCCCTTTCTCGTCCACGGTTCCAGGCGTCGACCACGGCAATGGCGTCGAGCGAGGCTTGTGCGTCGTGCACCCGAACTCCCCAGGCGCCTTCGCGCGCTGCAAGGGCGGAGACCACGGCCGTCGCAGTCTCGCGGCCACCGGGTGGACGCGGATTGCCGTCGGGATCGCTGAGCAGAGACCCGAGGAACCGCTTTCGGGAAGCGCCGACCAGTACCGGGAATCCGGTCGCGTTGAACTCGGGTAGTGCACGCAACAGTGCCCAGTTGTGGTCGGCGTTCTTCGCGAACCCGAGGCCGGGGTCGAGGATGATCGACGACGAATCGACCCCTGCCTTCAACGCCAGATCGACCTGCGACAGCAGTTCGTCACGGACGTCGCGGACCACGTCGTCGTAGTGATCGGCGCTGCCACGATGGACGTAGTCGCCGGCCGAGCGCCAATGCATGAGGATCCAGGGCACTCCGGCGTCGGCCACAACGGACGCCATGTCGGGGTCTGCGCGACCGCCCGATACGTCGTTGACGATGCCTGCGCCCGCTTCGATCGCGGCGGCGGCGACGGAAGCACGCATCGTGTCGACGCTGACGCGAATTCCGGCTGCCACGAGTTCTTCGATCACCGGGGCAATTCGGTCCGCCTCGAGTTTCGGATCGACACGGGTGGCTCCGGGACGCGTCGACTCGCCGCCGACGTCGACGATGTCGACGCCGATGCGTTGCAGTTCGAGCCCGCGAGCGATCGCCGCGTCACGATCGAGAAATTGACCGCCGTCGGAAAACGAATCGGCGGTGACGTTCAGAATCCCCATCACGACCATCCGGGCCGGATCGCTGCCTGCAACGGGAGCCGCGGACATCTTGCTCACTTACGCAGGATGAGGTCCAGCGCTTCGGACCGCGAGGCCGCGCTGGATTGCAGGAGCCCACGAACCGCAGACGTGGTCGTGCTGGCTCCGGGCTTGCGGATACCGCGCATCGCCATGCACAGATGCTCGGCTTCGATGACGACGATGGCTCCGCGCGGGTCGAGCTTGCGCATCAAAGCATCCGCGATCTGACTGGTCAGGCGTTCTTGAACCTGCGGACGCTTGGCGTACAGGTCGACGACGCGCGCGAGCTTCGACAAACCGGTGACCTTGCCCGACTTTCCCGGGATGTAGCCAACGTGAGCAACACCGTGGAAGGACACCAGGTGGTGCTCGCACGTCGAGAACATCGGAATGTCTCGCACGAGCACCAACTCCTGGTGACCCTCGTCGAAAGTTGTGTTCAACGCGTCGTCAGGTTCGGAGTACAGACCCGCGAAGATCTCCTTGTACGAGCGCGCAACCCGGGCCGGCGTATCGAGCAGTCCTGGGCGCTCCGGATCTTCACCGACCGCGATCAACAATTCCCGTACGGCAGCCTCTGCCCGCGCCTGATCGAACGGGCGGCCCGTTCCGAGCGACACCAGTTCACTGGCCACATCATTCACCGACAACCGAACTCTCCTCGAGAATTGTTCACAGGTCCCCCGCCGCAGAGCCTAGTGGCGCAAGGTCAGCGAGATCCGTCCGGTCCGTCCCAGCGAACGGTGCTCGGTCCCTCGTCCTCAGCCGAATGGTGCGGCGGAGGAGTTTGCGGCTGTTCCGGTGCGGGGCTCTGCCACTGGTTTTCGCCGGTCGGGTTTCCCCGGTTCGGATCGGCGAAGGGTCCACTGTCCGGGTACTGCACCGGGTAATCGGGCTGCGCGGGGTAACGGCGGCCGGGATGCGGCTGCTCCGGGTACGCCTGCTGCCCCGGGTGCGGTTGACCGTACTGCCCCTGATCGGGCTGGGGCTGACCGTGTTGGGGCTGACCGTACTGGCCCTGCGACTGGTTCGGCGGGGTCGGATTCTGTCCACCGGTGTACCCACCCGACTGCTGTCCGGGGTACGTCGGCGACGGGTTCTCACGCGGAGGCCAACCCGGTGCCGACCATCCGGCGGGCGCTCCGTAGTCGGGCGTACCCGGTTGCGGAGTCTGCTGCGGAGCACTCGGCTGCGGGTACGAAGGCTGTGCGTAGCCGTTCGAGGGTCCCTGGTTGCCGTTGTTGGGGAGACCACCGTTGTTGGGGAGACCACCGTTGGGGACACCGCTGTTGGGTGCACCTGCCTTGACGAGAACAGGTGCGGCAGCGGGCTCCGGCCAGGTTTCGCCGCGCTCGATCGCGAGTTCGCGAGGAGTCTTCACCGGCGGACGATCCGAAGGCGTGCGCCCACCGAAATCGTTGAAAGCCGTGATGCGCGGACGCTTTTCGACGCCGGCAAGGATCTTCTCGAGGTCCTTGCGAGTCAACGTCTCACGCTCGAGCAGTTCGGTAGCGATGAGGTCGAGCGCATCGCGGTACTCGTTGAGGATTGCCCACGCTTCGGTGTGCGCTGCCTCGATGAGGTTGCGCACCTCTTCGTCGATTTCACGGGCGATCTCGTGTGAGTAGTCGGACTGAACGCCCATCGAACGGCCGAGGAACGGATCCCCGCCCTCCTGTCCGTAGCGAACCGCGCCGAGCTTGGCACTCATGCCGTATTCGGTGACCATCGCGCGGGCGATCTTGGTCGCCATGTCGATATCGGACGACGCTCCGGTGGTGGGCTCGTGGAACACCAACTCCTCGGCGGCGCGTCCACCCATTGCCATGACGAGACGAGCGATCATCTCCGAACGCGTCATCAAACCCTTGTCGTCCTCGGGCACGGTCATCGCGTGACCACCCGTGCGACCGCGAGCGAGGATCGTGACCTTGTAGACCGGCTCGATGTCAGGCATTGCCCAAGCAGCCAGCGTGTGACCGCCCTCGTGGTACGCCGTGATCTTCTTCTCGTGCTCGCTGATGATGCGACTCTTACGCCGCGGTCCACCGACAACACGATCCACCGATTCCTCGAGCGAGGCTTCGGTGATGACGGTTCCGTTTTCGCGTGCGGTGAGCAGCGCAGCCTCGTTGATGACGTTGGCGAGATCAGCACCCGACATTCCGACGGTCCGCTTGGCGAGACCTTCGAGGTCGGCGTTGGGATCGATCGGCTTGCCCTGCGAGTGCACGCGCAGGATCGCGCGGCGACCGGCGAGGTCGGGGGCGCCGACCGGAATCTGGCGATCGAAGCGTCCCGGACGCAGCAGTGCGGGGTCGAGGATGTCGGGGCGGTTGGTTGCGGCGATCAAGATGATGCCGGTGCGATCACCGAAGCCGTCCATCTCGACGAGCAACTGGTTGAGTGTCTGCTCGCGCTCGTCGTGTCCGCCGCCCAGTCCTGCGCCGCGCTGACGACCGACGGCGTCGATCTCGTCGACGAAGATGATGCAGGGGCTGTTCTGCTTGGCCTGCTCGAACATGTCGCGAACACGCGACGCACCGACACCGACGAACATCTCGACGAAGTCAGAACCGGAGATGGTGAAGAACGGGACGCCGGCTTCGCCTGCGACAGCGCGTGCGAGCAGCGTCTTACCGGTTCCGGGAGGGCCGTACAGCAGGACACCGCGCGGAATCTTGGCGCCGAGCGCCTGGTAGCGAGCCGGGTTCTGCAGGAAGTCCTTGATCTCGTACAGCTCTTCGACAGCCTCGTCCGCGCCGGCGACGTCGGCGAACGTGGTTTTCGGCATGTCCTTGGTGAGCTGCTTGGCCTTCGACTTACCGAATCCCATGACTCCGCCGCGACCACCGCCGCCCTGCATCCGGTTCATGACGAAGAAGAAGATGCCGAACAGAATGATCATCGGCAGCACGAACAGAAGGATCGACGTCAGCCAGCTCTCCTGAGTGACCGTCGTGTTGAACTTGTCCGCACCGGCGCCTTCGACCTTGTCGAAGATCTGCTCCGACGCACTCGCGGGGTACTTCGCCAGGATCTGCGTCTTACCGTCGGTGGCGTCGTTGCCGTTCTTGAGCCACAGACGAACCTGCTGCTCACGGTCGTCGATCTGCGCCGACTCAACATTCTTGGCGTCGAGTTGGGAGATCGCGACCGAGGTGTCGACGGTCTTGAAGTCGCGGGTGTCGTTGCTGAAGTAGCTGAAGGCATAGATCACCAACAGCACGACGGCTACGAGTAGCACGTTACGGAACACAGTCTTACGGTTCATACAGGTCGGCCGATGTGGCCGGTCCTTTCGAGAGTGCGGGTCTGCCAGGTCGCCTTCCGGCTGCCAACCGGACACCTGCAGGTTACCGCGATCGGCCCCATCGATGCCCGCCAGCAGCCGTGCCGCTTGGTTGGAACGGTCGTCACTGTGTTCAACGTGCGCATTGCCGATCAGGTTCCCGGGCTACGTCGCAGCACAGTTTCCTGTAAGCGAACATGCTCATAGTGGTTATCGTGCGCTTTTCCGACGCTCGTCCGTCGTTATTCGTCAGGCCGTTTCGGAGAGGATTCCCGCAACAGCGTCAGCGGCGCCCGATTGGTCACCGTCGATGATCCGGTGCGCGAGCTGATCGAGTCGCGCAGACAGTCGCGCCGAGGACTCGGGCACGTCCGCCTGCTTGGCGATGGTGTCGTCGAGATCAGCCAATAAGCCGCCACCGGCCAGGTGCCTGACGCAGCGCCATGTCTCGGCGAAGTTTCTCGCGGTCCCGTCGTCGGTCAACATCGCGACCCGAAGCGCAACGTTGGGATTCGACGCCGCCGCCCGAGCCAGGCCGGCCATGATCGCCTCCCCGGCGGCAGTCAGTTCGTCGACGGTTCGGTCCTGTAGCCGCACTCCCGAGTCCGCAGAGCGGCCCGCGTCGGGCGTCGGAGCTTCACGAATCACCGCTCCGTTACCGTGCTGAATTTCGACTCTGCCCCGAATCTCGAGGGCCACGAGCGCTTGAGCCAGCGACGCGCGACTCACGCCGAGTTCGGCAGCCAGGCTGCGTTCGGGAGGAAGCCGATCGCCGGGCGAAAGACCTTGAGCCTCGATGAAATTCGAAATGTGCTCGGCCAACTGCTCATACAGACGCGGACGCTTCAATCGTCCGGGCAGGCCCGAGCGCGAGCCGGGCGATGACGTCGAATTCATGCCTCGGAGTGTACTTGACAAATGGAGCAGTGGCAGAGAGGCTCGGCCAATTCCAAGTGATGCAGACCACAAGCTGGTCGCGAACGGATTGAGAGTTCGATGGCAAATGTCATAGCCCTGTCAGTACTTGTCCTGGTGTTCGTCATATCCACCGTGAGGTCGGTGAACATGGGTGCGCTCGCCCTGGTGGCTGCCTTCGTCGTCGGAACACTGGTCTTCACCGTCGATACCAGCGAGATCCTCGACGGCTTCCCGGCCAGCCTCTTCGTCATCCTGGTCGGCGTCACCTACCTGTTCGCGCTGGCCAGAAACAACGGCACGGTCGACTGGATCATTCACGCGGCAGTCCGCGCGGTCAGAGGACGAGTGGCCCTCGTGCCGTGGGCGATGTTCGCGGTGTGCGCAGCCGTGACCGCCATGGGCGCGGTCAGTCCCGCTGCCGTCGCCATCATCGCGCCGGTGGCAATGGGCTTCGCCACCCGCTACCGGATCCACCCCATGCTGATGGGCTTCATGGTCGTCCAGGGCGCAACGGCGGGCAGCTTCTCCCCTATCGGGATCTTCGGCGTGATCACCAACGACGTCATGCGTCAGAACGGCCTCCCGTCGAGCCCGGCCTTGCTGTTCGTCTCGACCTTCGCGGCCGCGGCCGTTGTTGCTGCCATCGCGTACGTCTCGTTCGGCGGACGCGCGTTGATTGCGCGCGGCGCCTCCGAACGCGTGCTCGTCAACGCAGTCGGCAATGCGTCTGGCGGGAGCGACACCATCACCGGTTCGGGTTCCGGCGACAGCTCGAAGGGTGGCGGCAAGTCCTCGGGTGGGACCGCTCCGCACGAGGGAGCACTCAACCTCGAGCGCCGACTCACCTTGCTCGGACTGGCGTCGCTTGCACTCGGCGCCTTGGTGTTCGACCTCGACGTCGGATTCACCGCACTGACCGTCGCGGTACTTCTCACCCTGATCTTCCCGGCCTCCGCCCGCGGCGCCGTCGACAAGATCAGCTGGGGCACCGTGCTCCTCATCGGCGGAATCGTCACGTACGTCGCTCTTCTGCAGAACCAGAACACCGTCCAGTGGCTCGGGGATTCGGTTGCACACGTGGGGATTCCACTTCTCGCGGCGTTCTTGATCTGTCTGATCGGCGCGATCGTGTCGGCGTTTGCATCCACCACGGGAATCCTCGGCGCACTCATCCCTTTGGCAATTCCATTCCTCATGACCGGTCAGGTCAATGCAACCGGTCTGGTCATCGCGCTGGCAATCTCCTCGTCTCTGGTCGATTGCAGTCCGTTCTCGACCAACGGCGCGCTGGTGGTCGCGAACGCCGCTCCGGAAGAACGCGACGTGGTGTTCGGGCTGACGATGCGGTGGGGCATGACCATCATGGTGGTGACGCCGATTCTCGCCTGGCTGCTGTTCGTTGTTCCCTGGTCCGTCTGAATCTTCGCTCAAAGAAAGGGAACTCGCGATGAACAGCGAATCCACACTTCTGCGCTCCCTCGACCCCCGCATCTTCGACGATCACGGAGCGGCGGTCAGTTTCGGCGAAGGCGCAACCCTCTCTCGCGCCGACTTGTTTGCCGCCGCCACCGCGGTCGCCGATCGAATCCATGGTGCACAGCGAGTGGCAGTACAAGCCGCCGCCGGCCTCGAGACAGTGGTCGCCGTCGCCGGCGCACTGATCGCCGGTGTTGCCGTGGTCCCGATCCCGCCCGACTCCGGCCCGCTCGAACGTCAGCACATCATCGCCGATTCCAAGGCCGAACTGATACTCGGAGAAGGGCCGACGGATTCGAGTATCCCGTTGATTCCCATCGATATTCACGCGCGATCCGCGACGTCCTATCCCGAACCGAGTGCGGCAGCTACTGCACTGATCATGTACACCTCGGGAACCACCGGAGCTCCGAAAGGCGTTGTCCTCTCGCGAGCATCGATCGCAGCGGATCTCGACGCGCTCGCTCATGTGTGGAATTGGACGCCAGAGGACACACTCGTCCACGGACTGCCCCTCTTCCACGTCCACGGGTTGATTCTCGGCGTGTTGGGCGCCTTGCGCGTGGGTTCGCCGCTGATTCATACCGTCAGACCAACTCCGGATTCGTATGCCGCAGCGGGTGGCTCGTTGTACTTCGGTGTTCCGACCGTCTGGTCACGCGTGTGCGGTGATCCCTCGGCGGCAGCAGCATTGCGATCCGCGCGCTTGCTCGTGTCCGGAAGTGCACCACTTCCGGTTCCATTGTTCGAGCGGATGAAATCGCTGACCGGGTTGGCTCCCGTCGAGCGCTACGGAATGAGTGAAACCCTCATCACCGTCAGCACGACGCACGACGGCGAACGTCGCCCGGGTTGGGTCGGGCACGCCGTTCCGGGAGTCAGGACGAGGTTGCGCGGCGAGAACGGCCAATTGTCGGCGCACGACGGAGAGCAGCTTGGGCAACTGGAAGTTGCGGGCGCCGTTCTCTTCGACGAGTACCTCGGGAACCCCTCGAAGACAGCGGAATCCATGACCGAAGACGGCTGGTTCCGCACCGGCGACATCGCGGTGATCGACGACAGCGGATTCCACCGCATCGTAGGTCGCGAGTCGGTCGACATGATCAAGTCCGGTGGATACCGCATCGGTGCCGGCGAGGTGGAACAGGCACTTCTGGCATACCCCGGCGTTCGCGAGGCCGCCGTCGTCGGTATGCCGGACGACGATCTCGGCCAGCGCATAGTCGCCTTCATCGTCGGCGACGTAGCCGACTGCGCTGTGGTTTCGGACTTCGTCGCCGAATCACTGTCGATCCACAAGCGCCCACGCCAGGTTTGTCTGGTGGACAGCTTGCCGCGCAACGCTATGGGCAAGGTCCAGAAGAAGCTGCTGACGCCCTGAAGGTGTGCTTGTTTCACTCGAAGCGTGCTCGCTCACTGCCTGGTGACCACGACGACGGCATCAGCCATCCGATCGTGGAAGCCGCGGACGTCCGGTGCGCTACTGATCGAAACGATGATCGCGATCGAAATAGCGACTGTTACCAGAGAACCGAGAATGCTCGCGACACTGCCCAACGACATCGAATTCAGCATGCCGACGAGCTCGTCACCACTACCGAGCATGGCCAACGCCGAAACAGCCGATCCGAGGTACATGGGGATCACGAATGCATTCCGTTTGAAGGACTGCGCCAGGGCCGGACGCGCACCTCCTACCGAGCGAACGCCTATTCCGAGAGCGAGTTTGCCCAGGGTTACCCCGAATGCCGACTCTCCCCATACGAAGTACACGATCGAACCGATCCCGATCATGAGGCCGATCAGACCCGAACTTGTCCGGTAGGAATCGAAGTCGAATCCGTTTCCGAGCGTCGCGGTGGAGATCATTCCGCCGACGACCGACACAACTGCGAGAATGGCAAAATCGATGAACCGGGCGGCAACTCGTATCCCGGCTCCGGCCGGCCGAAACCCACCAGGCCGGAGTGGAACGCCGGTCGGCCCATACCCCGGGTCCGGTTGCGGCACGGCAAATTGCGGCACGGCCGATCGCGGTGCGAACGGTTGCACAATTTCGCCGCTGGAGCTGGACTCCGGTCCGCTCGAAATGAACGTCTCGGTCGCAGGTTCGGGTTCGGGTCCGAGTAGACCGAATTGCCCGGCAGCCCTTCGGTCCAACGCTGCATCCACAGCAGGATCACCCAGCGCTTCGAGCCACGTCACAAGATCGTCGTACGTCGACGGATTCGCAGCGATCGCCGGCCGCAACTCCGGCGAACTCGACGCGATCTCGAACAGCACCGCCGCTGGAGTCCGCGGATCCGCAGCCTCGAGAGCACGTCTCGAAGACTGAACGGGCACCGGCGCAGGCACGGGCACACGGCCAGGTTCAGGTTCAGGTAGACCGAATTGCCCAGCAGCCCTTCGGTCCAACGATGCATCCACAGCAGGATCACCCAGCGCTTCGAGCCACGTCACAAGATCGTCGTACGTCGACGGATTCGCAGCAATCGCCGGCCGCAACTCCGGCGAACTCGACGCAATCTCGAACAGCACCGCCGCCGGAGTCCGCGGATCCGCAGCCTCGAGAGCACGCCCCGAAGGCCGAACGGGCTGTCCGAGATTCGGTATCGCAGCTGTAACCGTGGTGGCCGACGCGAACAGTTGCACCCCCGCATACAAATTCCGAACAGCCGGTGAGACTGTGAGAGCGAGAGCAACCAGAACCACCAGCATCGCCATGGCGAGATCGAATATCCATGCACTGTAATATATTTCGCCATACATGGCCGACTGCACCACGAGACGAGCGATCATCAGGACGAGCAAGCCGAGACAGACTCCGAGACCGACCTCGCGTGACGGGCGAGGGTCGAGCGAAGAATACCGAAGCGACAGTGATCTGACTCCGACAACGGCAAGAATCCCGAAGAGTATCGCGAGAACAGCGAGCACTAACGCATCTCCCCACGGCACGATGCCAAATTGCGTTGCTGCCATTGCGATCTGAGAGAATCCAACACCGAAGCTCCACACCGCGATCAACAGCATGCCGTTTCGTGCCGCTGCGAGCCAGACGTATCCGGGGTGCGTCCCGTCGCCGACGGACGCAACACCGAATGGAATGAATGTAATTGCGGCTGCGGCAATCAAGAACGTGATGCCGTAGTAGGGACTAGCCGTGACCGTGTGGAACAGCTCGACACTTGTGCCCTCGCTGATCGAGTGGAGTAATCCGGCTGCGAGGAGAGCGATGCCGAGCGCGGCGATGGTGAGGCGCCAGGACGCAAACCGTCTGGCGAGACCGACTGCCGCAACACCCACCACGACGATCGGAACGGCCGACGACACGAAGAGAACGATCAGGCTCTCGAATGTCTGCGGCCCGTCGTAATATCGGTAGCGACTGACGGAGACCAGGATGTAGATCAGCGCGAGTAGCGCCGAGGCCACTGACGACCCCCAAGCCACAAACACAAGCGGCTTCACCAACGCCAACCATCGCGGCGCGGTTCGAGGGTCGATGCGAATTTCGGCCCCGCGCGGTTGAGCTGCGAGCAGGGCGCCGGCAAGCCCGAACCACGCTCCAGCGCCAACCCCGTTGCCGGTGAAAATACTCGCACTCTCACTGAATCGGAACATTCCACGAATGACGTCGTAGACGACAAGACCCACAACAGTGGCAATGAGGGGTCCGTTGGCCACCAGACGCAGCACACGTATCTGCCCGACATTCCAATTCGGCCCGAGCATTCCGAGTCGCGCCACGTACGGCAGTAACAGCGACGCCAGCGACAGCAGTGTCGGCAGAACCAGAAGCAGCACAAGAGCACTCGAACCGACGCGGGCTATTCCGACGGTCGCACTCCACGGTAAGAAGAGCGACACGAACAGCAGTGCCGCGGCTGTCCCGTCGCGGGTGTAGTCACCGATCCGAATATCCACGAACGCAGATCGCGTCGGTGAATAGCTCTGTGGCGGTGGATACATGCCGTGCGACTGGGGCGAACTGCTTATTGATGGTTCACCGGGTTGACGCGAGTTGTCTTCGGTCATTCGCCAAGCTCCTCAGATGTGGGAAGTGCGCCGAACGGGTCAGGCACTATCGCCGATATTTGGTGGTCCCCGACGAATCGCGATCGTTGCTGACGATCTTGGCGAAGCATTGATCGTTGGCAATCCGCTTCGAATCGCACCACCCGTTGGCCGCATCCGCATCCGCAAACGTCAAGCCTGCGACGGTTATCCACCAACCCCGGAGATCGAAGGTCCGCCATTCGTCACTCCAGAGCAGACGCACCTCCGGATACATGAGACGAAGTTCGAGATGCTGTCGCAGGATCTGGGCAGCAGTCCAATGCACCTGAGCGCCATTGATATCCGCCGCATCGAGTCCGACCCGCTTGGAGGAGATCTGAGCCACCCACCTGTTCGCGAGGTCACCGATCACAAAGGGGCGATCGGCGTCGGCCTGAGCCCGGAGGGCGTCGAGACTCGCAGATTCGACGTCGCCCGTTGTCGGCTGCGCGCTACGTGTGGGTCGGATCGGCGTATTGGTGTCACTTCGCGATGCCGGCCCGGATGTCAGGCTGGTATCACTCGTCCCGTCGTCCTCGCATTCGACGAGTTGAGCACCTGACGCTCTCGAATTGGTCAGACTCGAAGACTCACCGAGAGTGTTCGGCAGCCTCCAGAAGCTACCGAGGTCGTACAGGAACTCGCGCTGGATCGAGTTCGTCGTGTTCGTCCCATCGGTTCGGGGAAGATAGATCGGCGCATCGGAGAAGTCGAACACCGCCGATGCAACGCTCTGGCCGGTGTCGGTGATCGATACACGAAGCGCGTCGGTGGAGACGATGTCTCCGCCGGGACATGATGCTTTCATTTCCATTAGAACGACGAGACCCTCTGCCTGCGTGCGGTATTCAACCGGCGTCAGGGTCGGTGTCCGGCCGCATTTCGTGACGTACTCGTTGCCTCCGTCGAATTCAGGGACAGCGGGCAGCCTGCCCGGTGCTCCTGACGGTCCGCCGGTCGGTGGGTAGTAGAGGAATCTGTCATTGGAGATCGAGGCGAGTCCGTCGTGGGCCTTCGACCAAGACCAGTGGTTGGTGTGGGAATCGAGGGACCAACTGACAGAGCCGTCGTCGAGTTCGACGGCGAGTACCCTGCCGTCGTTAGGATGGACGAGAATTCGCTCACCGTCCGAGACCGAGTAAGAGAAGTAGTCGCCGATCTTGGTCGACCACAACTGTTCCCCGGTGTCGATTCGGTAGGCCGAGAGCGTGTCCGAGTCGTTGCCCAACACGATGTCGCCGACGATCCGGCGTAGCGAGAAGTGGTCTCCGCCGATGACCGACCACAGCTCGGTGCCGTCGTTCATGTCGTAGGCACCGTGCGAGCCGATATACGGACGAGATTTCGATGCCGAGACAAGCCACGGTGATGCCGGTGCGTCTTCGTCAACTCTAAATCTCTCGGCACCGTCACGGTCGGACACGATGCTGGAGTATCCGTCCGACGCAAATGGCATCGCACAGAGGACGCCGGCAAAACCTTGTCCTGGAAGTGCCTCGTAGCCACCCAGATTCGGATTCGAAAGCAGTGCGCCATCGACCGCGTTGAGCGCCGTAGATCCGATGCTCGAGTAATAGACGATGCCGTCGACGATCTCGAACGAATGCGAATCGCCGGATCCGACGCAGTCGGTTTCCGGTGGAGTTGTCGTTGTCCACGCCGCATCGAGGTCGGTGGGGGTTCCGCGCGAAATCACCAGCCCGGACTGGCTACCGCCGACAGTGAAGACCGCTCCGTCGGAAACCTCGACCAAGGTGGCCGTATCGGTGTCGACACTCGAACGAATCGCCCCCGAGTCGAGCGAGAAGGAAACGACTCGAGCTGTTCCACCCGGGTTCCTGACGACACAAGGTAGGGCTGCATCGATCGCGGTGGTCGCACACGACACCGTGCCGGCGACCGGCGTTTGCCATCGAATGGATCCGCTCTCGGCGTCGACTGCAACAAGTTGGGACTGCTGGCCCTGCTGTGGACCGACCGTAGTGATCAGAGTCTGTCCCACGTCGATGAATCTCGCCGTTCCATAGCTCGCACCGAGCGAATCCGGCCACAGAAATCTTCCGCCCGGCAGAACCTCGTCAACGTCCAACGACCACCCTGGCGTCGGCTGCGTCGGGTAAGTGTTGACCAGCTGGCCTGCCACCGGTCCATCGGTGTCTCCCGACCGGAGAATCGTGACAACGGTGACGGCGCCTGCGGCGAGGGCCGCGACGGCGGTAAGGGCTGCAACGGCAACAATCCATCCTCGGCCACGAGATCGAGAGGGCGGAGGATGTCCGGCAACCAGAGCCTGCGGTGGTGAAGGCGGGGGTGGTGGGGGAGGTGGGGGCGGGGGCGGCAACGTCATCGGTTGTGTCTCCCTCTGTCGATCATTCGTCCGCTAGGCAAAGCACTACGACAGGACTCTCTTTGCGAACCCAATCGGCGGTGCACGAAGATGTGGACGTGCCGCGGCTGACTACCCGGTGAGTGGCGCTGCTCGAGCTGCATGAGACCGGACTGACGTATGTCTCGCTGGTCCCGTCGCCCTTGTCTGCCCCGAGCCTTCGTACGACGCAGTCACCTACCGAGGCATTGGCGATGACCGACGCCGTGTCGCTTCCGCTGTACGTCGGCGCCACCGTCCGGGATGTGGTGGTCGCATACGTCGGATAAGTCGTACTCGACGATTCAGATGTGTAGTAGAGAGAAGACGCGCTGTCGTAGTCGTCGAACGCGCGGGTGACTGCATTGGCAATGAGAAACATCCACACGATCGACAGCACCAGAAGCGCGGTGAAGATGTAGCCGATGACCAGACCGGCGATTGCAAGTCCTCGCCCCTGCTCACCGGTTCGTTTGATCTGCGCCAGCGAAATGTGGCCGAGCACAATGCCGACCGGCGCCAGCACGAGCGCCCCGACCAGGGCGGCAATTGCGAGGCCGTTCGTGGTCGGAGGTTGGTACAGAACGCCCTGCGGTTGGGCACTCCAGTACTGCTGCTCCCCATCAGGCGGGGGCGGTGGTGGCGGTGGCGGTGGCGGCGGAAGGGTCACCGAATAAGCCGTCGGTAGCGCATTCCGTGAATCTAGCGACGCCTCGGAGACCTGTCTGTAGTCCGTTTGGCGGATTGATGCAGAGGTGCCGAAATGTGAAGAGTTCTAACCGGCGAGCAGGCTCAGCCGCCGTAGACCTCGGGGTCCAGGGTGCCGATGTACGGCAGATCGCGGTACCGCTCGGCGTAGTCGAGGCCGTAACCTACGACGAACTCGTTGGGGATGTCGAAGCCCACGTCGCGGACGTCGACGTCGATCTTGACCGCATCCGGCTTGCGGAGCAGGGTGACGACCTCGAGCGAAGCGGGATTACGTGTCTTGAGGTTGCGCATCAGCCACGACAGCGTGAGACCGGAGTCGATGATGTCTTCGACGATCAGCACGTGGCGACCGGCAATGTCCTTGTCGAGGTCCTTGAGGATGCGGACGACACCCGAAGACGAGGTCGAGGATCCGTAGGAGCTCACGGCCATGAATTCCATCTGCGACGGGATCGGCAGGGCGCGGGCGAAGTCGGTCATGAAGAAGACCGCTCCCTTGAGGACGCCGATCAGCAGGAGATCCCCTTCGGGGGCGCCTGCCGGGTAACGCTTGGCGATGTCCTCAGCCAGTTCCGCCGTTCGTGCACGGATCTGTTCTTCGGAGATCAGTACCGATGCGATGTCGCCCTCGTACACGCGTCAAACCCTTCGTCGGTCTTCGAATCCGAGGATCAGCCTGCCACGTCGCCGGGCCGCCACCAACCTCGCCTCCGGTGTTCCGCCGCCGATCGCGACGCCGCCTTGCCCCCGCCAGTCGGTCACCAGGGCGTCGACTGCGCGTAACTGTTTGTCCGTCAATGCTTTTGCGCCGCCCTGCAGCAGCCAGGCCCGCAGAGCGCGTCGGCGGATTGCGGTGGGCGCTTCGGCAAGTGTGTCCACTTCCACTTCTCCGTCGACGACAACCCGTAGGAGTAGGGCTTCGGCGTACTCGTCGAGCGCCTCGCCGTCCTCACGCAACTGCGTCGCGGTTCGGGCCAACGCTTCGGGAACTCCCCCGCCGAGAATTTCTTCGAGCAGCGGCAACGCCTCGTGCCGCAGACGTACGCGAGTGAACTCGGGATTGTTGTTGTGCGGGTCCTCCCACGGCGTGATGCCCAGGTCGACGCAGGCCGCCCTGGTCACCGATCGCCGGATGCCGAGTAGCGGCCGTCCCCAGGGAGCGTCGAATGCAGCCATACCTTGAATCGATCGCCCACCGGACCCGCGGGAGAGTCCGAGAAGCACGGTCTCGGCCTGATCGTCGAGTGTGTGTCCGAGCAGAACCGGGAGGTCAGTTCTGGCGCCGCGCAGGGCGTTGTACCGAGCCTCACGCGCGGCGGCTTCGAGACTCCCACCATCGGCTACGTCGACGGTCAGGACCGTCGCGGTCCGGCAACCCAGCGCCAGCGCCTGGTCTGCGGCCGAGCGTGCGACGGCATCGGAACCGACTTGCAGGCGATGGTCCACGATCAATGCGTCGACCGATTCGGTTTCCGCCACGGCTGCTGCTGTCAGGGCCAACGAATCGGCTCCCCCGGACAGGGCGACGACCACACGGCGTCGTGGCTCGAATGCGACCGTCCATGCCCGCACGGCCTGTCGCAGCGCCAGTAGGGCAGGCGTCTCAGGCAGCAGCATCTAGCCGAGAACGCGCTTTACCCACGCGTCGGGATTGTCGATCTCGTCCAGCAACGGCAAGGTCTCGGGCCCGGTCCAGATGGTGTTGAACTGCTCCATGCCGACCTTGAGAACCACCGCGTCGACGAAGGCCTTGCCGCGTACGTACTGCGCCATCTTGGCGTCCATGCCGAGAAGCATCTTGATGATCCGCTGCACGGGGTTGGACTTGCGCTGCCGACGCTTGTCGAAGGCCGCGCGGATCGTTGCCACCGACGGCACCACAGCGGGACCGACGGCGTCCATCACGTGGTCTGCATGCCCTTCCAGGAGAGTGCCGAGTACGAGCATCCGATCCAGCGCGTCACGCTGGGGTTCCGCCTGCGAGGCGCGCAGCAGTCCGATGATGCCGCCCGCCGTCGCACCGTCACTGGAGTCGGGTTCCTTCCGCGAGCGCAGCTCTGCAGCAAGGCGCCCGACAACGTCGGTCATCGACTCGTCCACCGTCGCACCAAGCGTTTCGACGGATTCCTTCATGTACTCCGCGAGCCACGGCGAGGACGAGAACTGGACCCGGTGAGTGACCTCGTGCAGGCAGACCCACAACCGGAAGTCACTCGGGTTCAGCCGAAGGGACCGTTCGACGGAGACGATGTTCGGTGTGACCAGAAGCAGGGTGCCGTGCTCGCCGGTGAACGGGTCGTACTGCCCGAGGATCGCCGAAGACAGGTACGCCAGCATGGCGCCGGCCTGCAAGCCCGCCGGCTTTCCGACGATGAGATTGCCACTGCCGTCGGGATCCGCGCCGGTGAGATGTGCCATCGACCGCGAGGCTGCCGTGATCCACCCGGCCCGGTCAAGCACGTCAGCGGCCGGGACCGGTAGACCGTCGGCCAGCCCGGTCACTTCACGAACCGGCAGTTCTGCGCGCTCGGACGCTTCGGCGAGTTCTGCGGTTGCCGTCTCGGCCGTGTAGCGAGACATCGCGGGGCCGCCGCGCGCCAGTTTTATCCCGGCTTTGGCGGCAAGACTCCAGTCGACGGCACCACCGAGCGGAGCCGAGGCTTCATCATCTTGTGGAGTCTTTTCGGCCACTATTGGCACCCGCAATTCCTCAATGCTCCGGCAATCGCGTCCAGGGCAGGACGGCTCACTTCTGGCGGCCGGTCATTGGACATCAGTGCGAAGGTGAGCACTCGCCCGTTCTGATCGACCACGAACCCTGACAACGCGCTGGCCGTTGAGAGAGTTCCCGTCTTGGCCCGCACCCAACCCGCACCGGTTCGGTTTCCGGACGCGTAGCGGTCGGACAAACTTCCTGTTCCGCCGGCCACCGGAAGGTAGTCCAGCAGGGGGCGCAGTTTCGGATCACCGTCACCGGCCGCAGCCGTCATGACGCGATCGAGTACCTGAGCGGGAATGAGATCGTCGACGGACAGTCCGCTGGAATCGTGCAGCGAAACTCCGGTGTAGTCGAACCCGGCCGCCTGCAGGGTCTTGCCGGTCGCGTCGACTGCGCCGGTGAACGAGGCTTCTATTCCGGAGGCAATCGCGACCTCACGCCCGATGGTCTCTGCGAGCACGTTGTCGGAATGTTCCATCATCTGCAGCAGCCGGTCGCTCAGCGGCGCCGACTGCACGGTGGCGATCGGCTTGGCACCGGCAGGCGCCGCGCCGAGACTCACGTTGGCGGGATCGACACCGAGCGCCTGAGCGAGCACCTTGCCCGCGTCCAACGCGGGAGTTTCCGAACGCGGCGACTCGTCTTGAGTGCCGTCGTACCGACCACCTTCGATCATCACCGATTCGATCGGGGTGATGTAGCCGGCCGCGATGTCCGCGGGGAACCATCCGGTGGCCATGTTGTCGCCCTTGAACAAGCTCGAGTCCACCACGACGCTGGTCACCGGCGTACCGGCAGCCTTGATCTGGTCGACGAGATCCGCGATGTGAGCAGCATTGGCGTAATACCCGCTCTGCCCCTTCGGCGTCGCCGTCAGCGTCGGGTCACCACCGCCGACCAGAACGACCTGCCCGGGGCTCGCTCCGGGAACCACCGTCGTGGACAGCCGGTGGTCGAGCGGCAACTTCAGCAGTGCCGCCGATGCGGTCAGCACCTTCGTCGTGGACGCAGGCGTCATCGGCGTCGACGGGTCTGCGCTCCACAGAATGTTTCCGGTGAGCGCATCAGCGACAACTCCGGTGAACTTCCCCAGATCCGGGTTGGCCACAGCCGGGCCGATCGCCGCGGCGATTCCCGCCGCGCTCGGGATCGGTGCGTCCGTCGGGACGGGCACCACCTGAGGTGACGGCGTCACGAGCGCAGGCTGCGGCGACGTAGTCACGGTCGCGCTGCCCGCGGTGTCGTTCGACGTACCGAGTTTCACGACGACAACTCCGGCGACGGCCAGTACAACCACTGCACCGACCGCCAGAAGGATGCGGAAGTTACGCCGTCGACTCTCTTCCAACGAGCCGATCTTCTTCTTTCCTTGGCCCGCCAACGCCCCTCCGTCTGTGCTCTGCCTACTGGGTGGTCAGGCAACCTTATCCTTGACCCGATATCCTTCCGACGAATCATTACCGACACGACAGCGAGGAATCGGCGTGGAGTTCGACGTCACCATCGAGATCCCCAAGGGTCAGCGCAACAAGTACGAGGTCGACCACGTAACCGGTCGCGTCAAACTCGATCGCTACCTCTACACAGCTTTCGGCTACCCGGCCGACTACGGCTTCATCGAAAACACCCTGGGTGAGGACGGCGATCCGCTCGACGCCATGGTCCTGCTCCCCGAGTCGGTCTTCCCCGGCGTCATCGTCGAGGCTCGCGCAGTCGCGATGTTCAAGATGGTCGACGAGGCCGGCGGAGACGACAAGGTCCTCTGCGTTCCGGCCGGTGACCCCCGCTGGGATCACATCCAGGATCTGGGTGACATCTCACAGTTCGAACTCGATGCGATCAAGCACTTCTTCGTCCACTACAAGGACCTCGAGCCGAACAAGCACGTCGAGGCTGCCAACTGGGTCGGCCGCGCCGAGGCAGAGGCCGAGATCGAGGCTTCGATCAAGCGTCTCGCTGCCAACGGCGGTCACTGAGCTCGAGTTCTCAGGCCTTACGAAAATCCCCGCACATCGGAAGATGTGCGGGGATTTTTGTGCTGTTTTTACTCGCCCTTGCAGATTCTACTCACCCTGGAAGACCGGCGGGCGCTTCTGGAAGACGGCGGTGATGGCCTCGGTCAGATCCTGCGAAGGCAGGAACGCCGCGTTCCAGGCTGCGACGTAGCGAAGGCTGTCGTTCACGCTCGCGCTGCGGGTGTGATCGAGCACGTCCTTGATCCCGTGGACGACGAGCGGCGGGTTGAGCGCAATCTCCTTGGCGGTCGCGCGCGCCGCTGCCAGTACCGCGTCGGCATCTTCGAAAACGTCGTTGACGAGGCCGATCTTCTCGGCGCGCGCTGCGTCGATGTCCTTGCCGGTCAGAGCCAACTCACGCAGGTGTCCGTCGCCGATGATCGCGGGCAGACGCGCGAGGCTGCCCATGTCTGCGACGATCGCGACCTTGACCTCGCGGATGCTGAACTTGGCATCGGCACTTGCGTAGCGGATGTCCGCCGCCGTGATCAGGTCGACGCCGCCGCCGATGCACCAGCCCTGCACAGCTGCGACGACGGGCTTGCGGCAATCTGCGACGGCATTGATGCCCGACTGCATGCGCTTGATCATGTCGTGGAACTTGGTGCGCGGGCCTGCCTGAGCCTTGTCCGCGAGGACGGCACCGAATTCACCGCTCATCGCCGGCAGGTCCAGTCCGAACGAGAAGTGCTTGCCGGAACCGGCGATGACGATTGCACGCACCTCGGGGTCGGCGTCGAGGTCGGCGAAGATTTCGGGGAGTTCACTCCAGAAATCCGGCCCCATCGCGTTGCCCTTGCTCGGCCCGATCAGCGTCACCTGGGCGATGTTGTCTTCGCGCTCGACGGTGAACGCATTCCAGCTCTTCTGTTCAGTCATTACTCAAGAGTAACTAAAGGTCCGGCTCAGCCGAAGACCGCTGCCTTCATCCGAAAATTCCTGCCTCGTCAAGTACCAGTACGACGAGGGTGACGGCCATCAGGGCGAACATGATGAGCATCGCCATCCTCGCCGCCCGCTCACTGGTCGGTGGGAAAACGCGCTGCGCCGGATGCTCGGCCACGTACTCGGACAAGGACATGGTCCTGGCACGTGAGCGTGTCGGATTCTGTACCGCTGCTGTTGTAGCCATGTCGGTGATCCTTTCAACTACGCAATCTCAGTCAGGTACCCCAAAGGTGAAGTACCCGACTGAGTTCGACTTCTCCAATGTAGACCCGCAGATCGAAGAAGTCAGCGTGAGTTTGGTGCGAATTACCTGAGAGTTAGTCCACACAGGGGATGCCGCCATTCGCGTCGGCCCGGATGGGTGATCCCTGCGCTCCCGTATCGGGAACGGTGCCGGCGGATACCGACGAGTCCGACTGCGCCGGAGCGGCCGAGAACACGGTCTGCGCATTGTCCTCACCGATCAGTACAGACACTGATTCGGCCGCTGCCTGCTCGTTAGGCACTGCGGCCACGCCCAACTGCTCGGCCAGCGCCTCTGCGACGGCTTTGGCGCCGACTCCATAGCTGACCACCGACTTTGCCGTCGCAACTGCGGTGCTCACCTCTCCGACTTCGACTCCCGACGCTTTCGTCGCCGCTGCCAACGCGGCGCCCAACCCGTCCGTCGCGGTTCCGTTGCGGATGTCCACAACTTCGTTCCCGGTCGAGACAGCAGTGTCCATCGCAGGTGCAGATGCCGAGTCACCTCCCGCGAAGATCCGCGACACTTCACTACGCAGACGCGCCGGATCGACCATGTTGACGTCCTGGCCGTCGACGGTCTCGTATCCCTCGATGGGCAGGGTGTAGAAGTCGATGTTCCCACCTGCGAGAGCGCTTGCCTGAGAAGCGAATCGGACGGGATCCATGGCAGAATCGATCACCACATCCTTCTTCACCACGTCGGCCAGTGCCGTCATCTTCGGAATGTTTCCGATGACGCCGGAGCCCTTCAAGTTGGCGATCACCGCGCTGATGAAAGCCTGCTGCCGGTGGGTGCGATCCAAGTCCCCGTTGTCCAGGCCGTGGCGTTGACGGACAAACGAAAGTGCCTGTGACGCATCGAGAGTCTGAACTCCGGCCGGGAAGTTGGCGCCCGAGAAGTCATCCTGCACCGGATTGTTAAGGCACACCTGAACGGGGCCGATAGCCGAGACGACGTCGTAGAAGCCCATCAGGTTCACTTCGGCAAAGTGATCGATCGGAACCTTGAGCAGATTCTGCACGGTGGTCAGTGTCGACCGTCTTCCGACTTCACGCGCTTGTTGTTCTCGTGCAGCAGGATCCGTCACCCCGTCCGCTACGAGTTTGGCGTCCGCATCAGCCTTCGCCATTCCGTACGCTTCCTTGATCTTGGCCATTCCGTAGCCGGGTACCGCGACGTAATCGTCGCGTGGAATTGCCACCGCACTGGCCTTGCCACCATCGCCCGGAACATGGAGCAGGATAAGCGTGTTCGTGTTGTACCCACCCACATCACTGTCCCCCGCATGCAGCTTGTCGGTGACGAACTCAGCCGGCAGGTCGCTGCCGTCCATCGCTTTGCGACTGTCGAGCCCGATCAACAAGATGTTGGTATCCCCGTCGAGAGAACTTCCGGCGTCCTCACCGAGGGCGGAGAGCGCATCCGACCGGTACAGCCCCGACGTCAGATCCGACTGCACGTACCACCCGATTCCGACGCCCACCAGAATCGTCGTCGACAGGGACGCCGCCGCCAGCTTGCGCCCTACCGAGAGCGTCGACCGCTGCGGTTGACGCCTACGCCTGTGCCTGGTTGCCGAGTGTCGAGGTCGCGGTTCCACGGCCGACACGCTATCCACCGTTCCTGAGTAGAACCTGTCGATACCGGACACGGCTGGTCATTGGCTGAAAAAACGCTGAGAATGAAGTCCGAATAGGGCAAATCTGCTCTAGGCTCCGCCCTGTGGACCGCCGACGCTTCCTCAGTGCCCTCGCAGCAGCAACTCTGACCGGAACCGCCGCGGTGACCATGGGAACCGCTTGTTCGTCACGTTCGGTCGGGACGGCAATCGCTGCAGCCGACGAACCAACCGACCCCGTCCCTGTCCCGGATCTCCCGCCTGCCTTGTTGCCGCCTCCACCGCCGTCTGCCCGGGTGCCGCTGCCCGCCGGCGGATCGTTGACCGCGTTACCCGGCGGTGGGGATCTGTTTGCCCTGACGGTTGACGACGGAGCCAGCTCCGAAGTCGTGCGCCTCTACACACAGTTCGCAAAAGACACCGGCATCCGTTTGACGTACTTCGTCAACGGGCAATACAACTCGTGGACCGAAAACGCCGGACTTCTCAGACCGCTGGTCGAGAGCGGACAAATTCAGCTCGGCAATCACACCTACTCGCACCCGGATCTGACGTCCGTGTCGAAGCAGCAGATCGCAGACGAGCTGACGAAGAACGGCACGTTCCTGCGCAACACCTACGGCGTGGACGCGGCGCCGTACTTTCGGCCGCCGTACGGAAGGCACAACGCGACAGTCGATTCCGTGGCCGCGAGCGTCGACTACACCGTGCCCACCCTCTGGTACGGATCACTGTCGGATTCTTCGTTGATCACCGAGGAGTACATCCTCCAAATGGCGAACCAGTACTTCAATCCGGGGGCCATCGTGATCGGGCACCTCAACTATCTGCCCGTGACCCACGTGTATCCGCAACTGGTGGACATCATCCGGAGCCGAAACCTGCGGACTGTCACGCTCAACGATGTTTATCTGAAGCCGTGACGCCGTGGTGACCGCAGCCGACAACGAGGTCCCGGCCGAAAACACGGCTCCGTCCGTGAAACAACGCACCGAGGCCTGGCTGCTCGCGGACATCACCGAGGAACCCGCCGGACATCTGGGGCCCCACCGGATGGCGCCGAAGAAGGAGAAGCGCCACCCGTGGTGGAAGGTGATGTGCCTGACGGGTGTCGATTACTTCTCCACTCTCGGTTACCAACCCGGTATCGCGGCACTGGCGGCCGGCACGTTGGCTCCCATCGCGACAGTCGTATTGATCCTGCTGACACTCTTCGGCGCTCTACCGGTCTACCGGCGAGTGGCTCGCGAGAGTCCGCACGGCGAGGGTTCGATCGCCATGCTCGAGAAGCTGCTGCCCAAGTGGCGCGGCAAGATCTTCGTTCTCGTGCTTCTCGGCTTCGCGGCCACCGATTTCCTCATCACTATGACGCTCTCGGCTGCCGATGCCACGGCGCACCTCGTCGAGAACCCTTTTGCTCCAACCTTTCTCTCCGGACACACCGTCGCCGTCACCCTGGTTCTGCTCGCGCTCCTCGCTGCGGTCTTCCTCCGCGGATTCACCGAAGCGATCGGTATCGCGGTCGGATTGGTCGCCGTCTATCTCGCCTTGAACGTGGTGGTCATCTCCGTAGGTCTGTGGCACATCGCGACCGCGCCGTCGTTGGTCACCGACTGGACGCGCGCCATGACCACCGAGCACGGAAACCCGGCGATGATGATCCTGATCGCGCTGATCGTCTTCCCGAAGTTGGCGCTCGGCTTGTCCGGCTTCGAAACCGGGGTCGCGGTCATGCCGCAGATCAAGGGCGAGCCGCACGACACCGAACAGAATCCGCGCGGCCGCATCAAAGGCGCACGGCGCCTGCTCACCACGGCGGCGCTGATCATGAGCGGATTCCTGCTGACGTCGAGCCTGGTCACCACCATCCTGATCCCAGAAAACGAGTTCCAGCCCGGAGGCGCTGCCAACGGTCGCGCGCTTGCCTTCCTCGCGCACGACTATCTGGGTGAGATCTTCGGAACCGTCTACGATCTCAGCACGATCCTGATCCTTTGGTTTGCCGGTGCGTCGGCAATGGCAGGGTTGCTCAATCTTGTTCCGAGGTATCTCCCCCGCTACGGCATGGCGCCGTCGTGGGCCCGCGCCGTGCGTCCGCTGGTCCTCGTGTTCAGCGTCATCGCCATCACTGTCACGATCTACTTCGACGCCGGTGTCGACGCTCAGAGTTCCGCGTACGCAACCGGTGTCCTCGTGCTCATCTCGTCGGCGACCGTCGCCGTTGCACTGTCCGCTCGTAAGCACGGTCAGCGAAAACTGTTCGTGGGGTTCAGTTTTGTCGCAGTTTTGTTCGTCTACACAACGATCGCGAACATCTTCGAACGTCCAGACGGTGTGAAAGTGGCGTCGTTCTTCATCGCCGCGATCATGGTGGTGTCCTTCCTTTCCCGGATCTCGCGAGCCTTCGAACTACGGGCAACCTCCGTCGAATTCGACGAGACCGCGCTGCAATTCATCGCCGAGGCAGCCGAGAAGGGTTACCTCGCGATGGTGGCGCACGACGTCGACCGTCTCGACGAGGACGAGTATCGGCAGAAGGAATCGCAGCAGCGCGCCGAAAGCAACATCCCGGAGGCGGAGTCGATCATCTTCATCGAGGTAAACGTCACGGACTCCTCCGAATTCAGCACCGACCTCCTCGTCCACGGCCGACAGCGCGGTGAGCACCGGATTCTGTGGGTCGACAGCCCGGCCGTCCCCAACACCATTGCGGCGGTTCTCCTGCGGACGAGGGATATCACCGGCGTGATTCCCGACGTCTACTTCGAGTGGACCGAGGGAAACCCGATCATGTACCTGCTCCGCTTCCTGTTCATCGGTGAGGGCGAAACCGCTCCCGTGACCCGTGAGGTCCTCCGCCGCGCCGAACCCGACCAGTCCCGCCGGCCACACGTCCACGTCGGTTGACGCCCACTCCCACTAACCGCTCACAAGCCCGCTCGCGATTGCTGTCGAACATCGCTGCATCCAGGGCTGTGGTGGCCGAGGTGGCGGGCGACCAATGCGGGCGCGATGGTGAGGGGCGTCGTTCGTCATGGCGACCTTCCATTCGTGTCTGGGGGCCAATCTCGGTCCCCTTCATGGATTTCGCCTTCTGACAACGGAAATTGCACCGGCAAGAGGGACTGGCGTGCAACTGGTGAGCGAAAAGTCTGTCCGCACGCGCGAGTGCAGATTGAAAGGCCTTTCGACCCGCAGGTGGACGGGACGATGCGACGGAGATCGAGAATGACCGCGACATACAATCGCGATCAGAGCGAAGCTCCAGGCCGAGATTCCGGCGCCGCTGTGATGGAGGGGTCAGGATGTTCGGTTGGAAAAAGAAGCGCAACGATTCAAAGATGACGCTCGACGATGTGATGTCGAAGCTCAGGCCTGACCTGAGTCGGGAATCACTCGGCGTCGGACCCGACTTTCCGGGCGTCGCCCCGAACCCGCTCATGAGCAGTGATGCACGCAAGCGCAATGCGGAACTGCGGACGGGGGTGCTTGCGCTCGGCATTCTCGTCGACTGGCGGGAGGTCAACAGCAATCCACGCGTGGTCCTGATGTTCGACGTGGAGACCTCCGACGGCATCTTGTTCCGCGGTATCGCAGACGAAGACCTCACGATCACCGAGCTGACACGACTCGCCCCAGGACAGACGTTGCCCGTGCGCTACCGGCCGGCCGTCATGGACCACTACGTCGCCCTTGCCCGGGACGCGGACGCCGCCCACGTTCAGCAGCTCTCCGACGAGATCGCGACCCGCAAGCGGACCTGACCCGAAGCCTTGGCCGGATCCTAGGTCGCCGGCACTCCGATGATGGCGTCGGCGGTCACACGCATGTCGATCACGACGAGACTGGTTGGTAGACGCATTCTCTCGGTTGAAAATAATATGTAGACCGGTCTATTGTTGGCTCATGGCATCCAAAGGAGACCTGACAAGGGCACGGCTCGCAGAATCCATGCTCGAGCTCATCCAGACCAGCGGCTACAGCGGCACGGGCCTGAACGCCGTGATCGAACACGCCGCAGCGCCGAAAGGGTCGATCTACTTCCACTTCCCCGACGGGAAGGAAGGCCTGGGCGTCGCAGCGATTGAGCTCGCCACGAAGGCATTCGGGACGCTGATTGCAGAGGCCGCGATTTCCCGGGTCGATGCGGCCGAGGCAGCACGCGCCGCGATCGAGGCCCTGACGACCATCGTCAGCGAGAGCAACTTCCGGCGGGGTTGCCCGGTCTCTGTCGTCACCCTGGAGATGGGCGCGGAGAACGAGCGTCTGCGGCAGGCGTGCGCCGCTGCCTTTGAGTCGTGGATCGCCCTGACAACCGCGTTTCTCGAGGCCAGCGGCGTTGTCCCCGACGAGGCCCGATCCCTGGCGACCGTTGTTGTGTCGACGATCGAGGGGGCGGTCATCGTCTCTCGCGCTACGCAAAACACGCAACCCCTGATTTCGGCCGCTGACATCGTTGCGGAGCTCATCAACCAGCGCTGCCAGACCGTTGGCGGAACGCGATGACTCCACGCGACGTCTCCCGTCACGCCCTGGTCTTCGGGGCCTCAGGTCTGGTCGGTCGGCACCTCGTCCTGACCCTCGCCGAGGCTGGTACGAACGTCACGGCGGCAGTTCGGACCGCCGAGTCCGGGGCCCGTGTCGAGCGATGGGTCAGAGAGCATGGCCTGACGCGGAGCATCAGCACGACCATCGTCGACTTCGACGCTCCTGAAATCGTCGCGGGTGGCCCATCGGCGTTCCCTTTCATCACAGAGATCCACAACTGCGCCGGGTCCTACCGATTCGGAATGACCGCCCAGGAGGCACGCAGCGCGAACGTCGGCATCGTCGAGAAGCTGATCGACTTCGCCAAGGACCTCCCCAACCTGCAGCGCGTGATCCACGTGTCGGGCTACCGCGTCGGCGGACAAGACCCCACAACGGTTCCATGGCCCGACGATCACCGCACCGCGGTTTACAAGGACCTTGGCGCCTACGAAGCGTCAAAAGTGGAATCCGACGCAACCTTCCAGGCCCGAGCCCTCAAGCACGGAGTTCCCTGGACCATTGTCAATCCGTCCAGCGTGATCGGCGACAGCGCCACCGGGGAATCCGACCAGCACATCGGGCTGGCCAGCACAGTCGAGCAGATTTGGAACGGCACCGCAGCAGCGTTGCCTGGAAACGAATCGACGTTTCTCCCGATCGTCACGGTCGACTATCTGGCGGCCTTCATGACGGCAGCTGCGGTCGATCCCGCTGCTGAGGGCATGGCCTACTGGGTTCTCCACGACGACACCCCACCGCTAGCGGACCTGCTCACACACGTCGGTCGGCATCTCGGTGCGAAGGTCCCGCGGGTCAGGATTCCGATCGGCGTCATCAAGCGGCTCCCGCAGCAGATCACCAAGGCCGATCCCGAGACCCTCACCTTCATGTCCGCCGACCGCTATCCGACAGAGTCCGCCGTCGAGTTCGCCGACAGACACGGGATCCTGATGCCCGACGTGCTGGTGTCCCTCGAACGGTGGGCCGACTACCTGGCAGCGCATCGGTTTGGTGCCGTCATGTCCGCCGACCGTCGATTCGTCGACGTCGGCGGCCTGAGGACATTTGAGCTCGGCGTACGAGGATCGAGTCGGGTGATTCTTCCCGGCATGCCCGTGAACGCGGACACGTGGGCAGAGGTAGCTGCCGGCATCGAGGGGCGGGTCGTCGACTTGCCCGGCCTCGGCCTCAGTAGCGGGGCCGGCGTTCAGGACTGGGATGAGTGGCTGCCGGCGGTAGTAGCTGGTGAACCTGCTGACCTCGTCGGCCACTCCATCGGTGCGGCTGCTGCAGTAGTTGCGGCTGACCGGTTCCCGGCGCAGGTGAAGTCCCTCACGTTGATCGCACCGTTCTTCCTCCAGGCCCCGATGGGTTCCTCGGCCAGACTGAAGCCGCTCGTACGCGCCTACTTGCGACACGCAGACCCGGCACGGCTCTCACGCAAACTGACCGGATCAGAAGCGAGCGCGGATTCTCTCGTTTCCAGTCTCAGTGACCTCGAGCGAAGCAGTTCCAAGAGCGTGGCCGAGCATCTCGCCCGTGCGGGATCGAAGCGGTGGCGTGCTGAACTCCAAGAAGCGCTTAGGCGATTCAGTGGCCCGGTCCGCATCATCACAGGAAGCAAAGACCCAATCGACCCGGCCGCGGTTGCGCAGCTCGAGTCACTTCCGAACATCAAACTGATCTCGCTGCCGGGTGCCGGGCACCATCCGCAACTAACCCATACCGATGCTCTCGTCGATCTGCTCGAGGGATCGCTCGCGTGACATAGACGCCTGCGGTTTCAGCAGCTGACAGAGATACGGGCATCCAATCTGTAGCTGGCCAGTCTGTCGGTGACCATCACACTCAGCACAACTCCAGTCCTTTGAGCAGTCGACGTAAGAGCTTCATGGCTGCCGAAGTGTTCACCAGGGCGTCAGTAAAACTGCGTTCCGCTTGAGCTCGCATGGAGTCACCTAGGAGAGCGCTATCCGCCATTCCCACGGCAATGGAAGCCACCGAATCCCACCCCAGCGATCATCTGAAGCCTCCTCGAATGCGTTGTTGCTCCGGATCAGTGACAACCGGGGAGGTCGACGGGCCGTGCAGTATTCGAATCGCGCAGTGTTCCTTCACTTCAATTGCAACGGAGGGGAGGGTTGAGTGGCTCGAGGCCGCATCACCGGAACCCGATACGAGTAGCGAGGCAACATGATCGGCGGGGCCGGCGCTGCAGCTTCGAGGGTGCCCGCCGCGAGCCTGGTGAGCAACACCCCATCGCCGGCGGCATCAACCTCGTCGGCATCAGGCGGGTCCTCGAACTCGAGGACAGCACCGCAGCACTACGCCGCGACAACGCGCAAACAACACTGAAATCCGCACAGCCAGAAGGACACACCGCACAGTAAGGACCACCGCCATGGAAAACGACCGCGTACCCGCAGCCGTCGACGCGACGCCCGACGCCGACTACATCGAACAATCAATACCCGTCGTCCAGGACGAAAACCTCTGAGTGAGTCACGGCACCTCATGGAGAGTTCGCCGTTCACACACCAACGGCGCAGATAAACTGTGGAAGATCGTGACGTCTACGAGCTACTTCCGAGGCCGCGAGCGCTTGCGTCGCCCCACAAAAAGAATCGCCGAGCTACTTGCGTTCGAATGGCGTAGCCGCGAGGACGGTTACGTGAAATTCCGGTTCCCTGCCACCGCCATTCGGACTCACATGTTCAACGTCCCCACATCACTACTCCCCTTCCGTCGAGCCGGCCACGCCCGAACTGCCTTCCGCCCGGAGAAAACCGCCAACGCTCCCGTCACCAATGACAGCGAACTGCTCAAAGCCACGATCAGCGTCGGACTCGATCCGACCAAGTGACCACTCGAACCCCGCCACAACCTGACCGTCTGCCCCACAGCGTATTCGTGCGCGCTGGAGCACTCGACGAACGATTCGATGTGGTCCACCTCGTCCTGCGCCCATCCCACCGTATAGGTGCGCGGATGCACACAACGGCCCAGCGTGGCACCGTCCTCCACGTCCAGCACCCTCGCTTCGACAGCAGGACCCATACCACCGGAGATCGACTGCACAGCAATGCTGAACGTCACCACCGCGCAGATGAGTGCTGCCAGAGCAAGTATCGACAATGCGGCGACGATCCACATCCCCCTCCGCTCGCCCACCGTATCCACCCTCGACCTCATAGATTCTTGATATGACATCTACGGCCCGATACAAAATCGAGCCAACCGCGAACTCGCGCGGAGCCTCCACGACTGCCAGCGAACGAGACACACTCCCGGCCCATTGCAGGGGCCGACGCCGAGAGCCTCAAACGAGAGCCGACCCTGTCAAGCCGCTGGTCGCCTTTCGGAGACGGCGGGATCGCCAACCGATCTCCGTGAAGTTGCATCAGACGCAACGTTGATTGGCCTCTTTTCGGGACAGATTGCTCGCCATCTCCTGTGGTCATCGGCACCCGGTTGAGTCGGCTTCGTCAGCGAACCTTGTCGGGTGGAGACCGTGTCGGTCAGCTCGTTACGCCGCGTTAAGAACCTGAAAACTCGGGGAGCAAACCTTCCTTTCCCAGGTGAAGCGGCGGATTATCGAAGTGGCCGCGCATCTGGTTACCGCGCGGCATGTCGAGCGCGCCTGAAGGCACAACGGGCCGGGAGGTCACATGCTGCTACATCAATCGATCGGGTTGGAGCGCTTCAACGAACTACCGCGGCAGAAGGCAGTTCACGCATTGTTCGAGTGCTGCTGCTCGCTGACGTGGGCCGGGTGGGTCAGCGACGGACGTCCGTTCGCCGATCACGCGGAGATCCTCTCGCGCGCCGAGGACGCGATTCTCAACCTCTCGGACGTCGACGTCGAACGCGCCCTGCAATGCCATCCACCGGTCGGCGTCCGTAGGAACAGCGTGCCGTCCCACCTCGAGCAATGCTCGATCTGGGTTCCGGACGACGCCGTCATGGCAACCATCTATCGCGCCGGCGAGGAGTACGAGCGGAACTTCGGCTTCCGGTATCTGTGGTGTTCGCACGGCCACGACGCCGACGACCTGCTCGAGAACATCGGCCAGCGCATGTCCAACGAACGGTCCGTCGAGCGCAAGGTCTGCGTCGACGAGCTCGCCAAGATCACGCGGACGAGGATCGAGCGCATGCTGGGACCCGAGGACGGTTATCCCGAGTACTGAAAAGAAGAGCGGGTGCAGCGCTTTCGCGCCGCACCCGCTTTCATGCTCTGAATCGATCAGAGATCGAACTCGGCCGGAGAGATTCCGACTGCAAAACACATGTCGCGTACGACGCCGCGCTCGTGCTCGTCGAAGTTGCCGTCCGCGCCGCCGATGATGATGCCGATCTGGATGACTGCGCGGGCCTGATCCTGCTTCGACTTGAGCTTGGCGATGGTCGCGGTTGCCTCGACCTTGCCGAACTCGTAGTCCGAGGACAGCTTGCTGCAGTACCAGTCGAACTGCTCACGAAGCTCGTCCGGCGGGAAGACCGCGAGCGACTCGTTGCTCATGATCAGCGCGGCGGTCTTCTGACGCTCCGACGGATCGATCGAACCGTCTGCGGCGGCGATCAACGCGCACATTGCCATGCTCGCGTTCTTGAATTCCTTGTTCTGGAACTGGCTGGTCTTTGTCTTGAGCTGGCCGTTCATCTCCTGAGCCTTAGCCTTCAACTGATCCCAGAATGCCATGAGTCTCCTCGAGTATTGCCGCCACACACCGCGCGTGGTCGTACCACCACTCTGCCTGTGCGCTCGGCAATCCGCCATCGGCCGCTAGGTGCGGTCGAACACTGCCAGAATTCGCGACTCGGAGATCGGGTCGAGCACGTCCGGGGTGAAGTGCCATTGCGTGCGGGTCCACGGATCGTGAACCTCCGTCTGCCCTGCTGCCGAAAGATGTTGGCACCCCTCGGACAGCGCGGCGACGGATTCTTCCGCGAAGTTCGACTCATCCTCTCCGACAATCAGTATCGACAAACCGATTGCCGGTCCGCGTTCGGCGAGGAACATGATGGTCTGTGCGTCTTCGGCGGAATATCCGTGCGGGAAATCGCTGAGGATCAACAGGCGCAGGGAACTCGGGCCATCTGCGACACCACTCATTCGCGCGAGTTCGCCCATGTCGACGGCCTCGGCCAGTGCCCGCAAGCGCGCCGAGATCTCGGTGTGAGCGGTGATGACCGGCCCCGCGAGCATCGGTGCCAGTCGGTCGGTCAGTGGCGTGAGCGAGCCGGTCAGGTCGACGACGTCGAGTAGCGGCATCGGGCCGGCGGCCATGACGCGCACGGTGACGGCACTGATCAGACCGAGCGCTGCTTTGCTCGACGTACTGTCCACCCAGATCGGCCGGCGCAGTGGCAACGGGACGCAGTAGGGAACGGTGAGTGTGCCGCGGTCCGGAGCCGACAGCTCGCCAAGACGCATTCCGTCGCTGACGGCCGTGATCTGGGCCGGATCGGTTGTACCCGCCCAGGACACCGACTTCCACGACGCCATCGACCGTGGGAGCACGCCGTCGATCACGCCGAGTTCGTGCGCAAGCTGAGCGCTGTCGCGGGCGTGATTGTCCCGCGCGAGTGAGACGAGGTCGTCGTGACGCTTCTGTGCGGCATCGCGCGCCGCCACTCCCGCTGCCGAGTTCCGCAACGACGGATCTGCGACGGCAGCGGTCAGATCCTCGTCCAAACGGGCAAGCGCGTACTCGCTGCTGGAGACGAAGGAAGCGGCAGAACGCGAGGCGTCCTCGAAGATCATCCACGCACGCTCGAGGCCGCGGCCCACCTCCAACGGCTCCACGGCGGAGTCCCACTCGGGCGCAGCTGTCGGGCCTGGTTGTGCCGGCTCGTCGTCCACCTCGACGCCGTGCACCGAGATCAGTTCCGCCAGACCACCCGCATAGCCCTGCCCTACGGCCCGAATCTTCCAGGCACTGGACTTTCGGTACAGCTCCCAGCAGATGACCGCTGTCTCGGTACCTGCGGTGGGGATCGCGAATTCGGCCAGGACCGAACCGGATTGATCGCTCAGGGTGGCGGAGAGCCCGGCCGTGCGAAAGGCGCCCGCGGCCGTCGCTGCCGGATCCACGCTGACGATGCACAACACGGCCGCGGCATCGGGGTGAAGTCGATCGAGTTCCACCCGGATGCCGCTCTGGTCGAGTTGCACTCCAGCGGTGGATGGTTGGTTGTAGAACACGAAGTCCGCGGACGTCAATGCCCGCAGGTTCGCGTCCGCTACCAGCGCCGACACGTCGAACGGCGTCTGGCTCTCGGCTCGAAACGTCACCACGGGCGCCTGCAGCGGCGCGTTCTGTCCGGGAACAAAAGTCATACCCACAGCAGCGAACTATGCCATGACCGGGCTCTCTCGGTCAGCCTTGCACGTCCGCCACCACTAGATCGGCCACCGCGGTCATCCCAGCGTCCGTGAAGTGCAAGCGCTGCGCCGTCGACTCCGAGAACAGGCCTTCGAACCAACGCTGATCTGCACTCGCACATGCGTCGTGCCCGCCGGCGATGCTCGCCGCCGCAATGTCGACAGTGCGCACACCGTGGGCGTGGGCCACCTCGTCGAACTTCGTGTTGTAGCGAGCGAAGTAGTCCATGAACCAGGATGCGTCGGCGTCTGAGAACGGAATGTTCGGCCAGCATCCGCGAGAGGAGATCATGCCGCCCTCACCGATCAGGTAGATGCGAGCGTTAGGCGCGCGCTGCGTGACCGCAGTCAGGATGCGATCCAATTCTCCGGCAGCCCGGTCGATTCCGGATTGGGCGACGGAATTCGCGAGCGGGTCGTACCGGCATCCACGATCGGTTCCTGGCCCCGGAGCGACGCACAGGGGGCCGAGGAAGATGCTGTTGGAGTCGTTGCCGCCGATCGAGATGGTGATCAGGTCGGTGTCCGGGTGAACGGCATCGAGTTGGACAGGCCAGTAGTTCGGAATCAGCTGTGGAGTGTCGATGATGTTCTCGGCGCGTGCCGCGCTGCAAGAGACGTCGGTGAACTCCGCGACCTCGAGTGCCCGAGAGATCTTGCCCGCGAAGTTCTCGTACGAACGCGAACAGGCGTCGGGGTACATCGGTTCCAGCCTTGGACCGGAGGCACGGGAGTCACCGAGGGCGACGTACTTGATCCCGGTGCCGGATACTCCTGACCGAGTTTCCGACTGGGGCACCGAAGCCTGCGCGATTCCGGTGCTCACGAGCGCCAGCACAACGCCTGCGACGGCCGCCGCCCGACCGAGAAGTTTCCCTCGAATGATCATCTACTGTGCCAAGTCCTCTCGCGCACGGCCGCTCGACTGACGGCTCGACATGCCGCATGAGGTTAACGCACAGAGGGGGAAACGATGTCCGGTTCGACGGACGGCGATCGAAATCACCTACCGCCGAACCGGATTCATCTCGAGTATGCAGTCTCGACTCAAGCAGTGAGGAAACGGCCCAGCTGCGGCGCAGCTTCTCCTGCGTGCTTGGCCTGGATACCTTCACCGATGGCCTGCAGCTTCCATTCACCGTTCACGCGGTACACCTTTGCCATCACCATTCCGGTGAAAGCCATGCCGCCCTGGAGCGTGTATCGAGCGAGCTCGGAGTTGGTGGTGCTGTCCACGAGACGGCAGAAAGCGTTGGAGACCTGCTCGAACGTGTGTCCGCGGTACGAGGTCACGGTGAAGATCACGGTGGTCACGTGAGCCGGGACCCGCTGAAGATCGACGAGCATGACCTCGTCGTCGCCGTCTCCGTCGCCGGTCAGGTTGTCACCCATGTGACGGACCGAGCCGTCCTTGGACGTCAACTGACCGTAGTAGCAGACGTCGACGAGGTTGCCGTCGGCGTACAGGAGTGCCGAAGCGTCGAGGTCGACATCGGCGGTACGGCTTCCGAACAGGCCGCTCTTCTTGATCGGATCCCAACCCAGACCCATCTGGATCATGGTGAGCGCGACGCCGCCCTCCTTGCGGAGTGTGACCTTCTGTCCCTTGGTCAGGCTGACGGGGCGTCCCTTGACCAGGCTCACCTCGGGCTGCTGGGCCGGCGGCTGGTTCTGCACGGGAGGCGCCGGGGGCGCCTGGTTGTACGTCGGCTGCTGGTTGTACGCAGGCTGTTGGTTGTAGGCAGGCTGCTGCGCCGGCGGGTAGGCCGGCGGCGTCGGTCCCTGGTTGTAGGCCGGCGGCTGGTTGTACGCGGGCGGGGCCGGCGGAACCGGCGGCGCGTTGTACGAAGGCTGCTGCTGCGGCGGCTGGTTGTACGCCGGCGGTGTAGGAGCGACGGACGAGGGCGGGGTGATCGGCGCCGGAGCCGCGACCGGAGTGGGAGGCGGCGGTGGTGCATCGTCGACGGACACACCATGATCGGTGACCAGCGCGGCAAATCCACCCGCGTACCCCTGGCCGACGGCGCGCACCTTCCATGCACCCTGGCGTCGGTACACCTCGAGCGCGATGACGATGGACTCGGTGGTGAGGCCGTCGATCACGTACTCGTACAACACGTTCCCGGCCGCATCGGAGACCCGAGCGGTCGGTGCAGCAGTGCGCCCGAAGTTCGACGAAGCGTCGTCGAGCGTGATGACGGCGCGAACCTGCTCGATATCGGCGGGTACGCCGGCGAGTGAGACTCGGAGTGAGGCAATGCCACCCGGGTTGGGTACCAATTGCACGCCGGGTCCGGTCGGCTGGTTGAAGAAGACGAAGTCGGCGTCGGAACGAACTTTTCCGTTGCTCGTCACGAGGAGTGCAGACAGGTCAGCGGCCGCAGCCAGCTGAACCGAGACAACTACATCCGAGACGTCCAGCGGGCCGTTCTGCCCTTTGGCAAGCGATACAGACAACTAAATCCCCTTCATAGAGAGCGTGTATTACCCGAGCGCGGAAGAGAACCACCGCAAGATCTCCGCGCTCGCTGCGATACCGGACCTTTCTGTCACAGTAACGGTCGGCCGTTGCCAATTCAGTTCTTCCAGCTCACCGTGCCTGGGCCTGATCGCGAAATCGGAGTATTCGAGCATGTCCGCATCCAATGCGCCGTCACCAGCCGAGATCACGACGGCGGACTGATCCAGATCACCCGACTCGACCAGTCTGCGGCGCACCTCTGCCAGCGCGCGTGACTTCGAGACAGCGTCGGGCATCGTGTAGATCTTGCGGCCTTGACGAGAGACGTTCCAGCCCCGCGCCACACACCAGTGATTCCATTCGGTCTCGAATTCACTCGGCATCACGGCCAGATCGACGACCAGGTACGGAAACAGATCGTCGGCAACACGAATGGAGCTGACCCAACTCGAGTCGATGCGCGATTCCAGTTCCGCCTGAACCTGCGGCAACTCGGCGCCGGCCTTGCGGGTCGAACGGTCGATCTCGTTTCGCCACTCGCGATCGGCTTCGCCGTCCACCAGGATGTTTCCGCCGTTGCTCGTGATCGCGTACTTCCACGGTCCGCCGGGGAGATCGATCCGCTGAAACTGTGCGATGGTCCGGGTCGTTGTCGGAATCACCGGAACCCGCGAGCTGAGCGCAGTCAGCAGTTCGATCGATTCGACGCTCATGTGCGAGAGCGGACCGCCGTTGTAGTACTCGACGCACAGCGGGCTCGGTGCCGAATCCAGGTCGGAGCCACTGGGATCGCCGCCGATCGCGGCCTGCGAATAGATCATCGTGCGGTCCAGATCCGTGGCGATCAGGACCTGGGACGCAGCGGTGTCCACACGGCTCACGTGATGTCCTTGATCAGGCCGACACACGAGTAGGCGAGATCCGGGACGACCTCGACCGGGACCCCACGGGCCTGTGCCAACAACCGGATGTGTGCGTGCTCCGGGGCTTCGAGTTCGCGCACCAGAACCTTCCAGGGAAGCCGGCGCAGCAGCACCCTGGTTGTTTCTCCGACACCGGGTTTGACGAAGTTGACCGTCGAGATCCCGTACTCGGCCTGCACCTTCTCCACCGACTCCCAACCGGCCCAGGTCGGCGTCCGATCGGAATCGAGCACTGCAGCAAGAGAATCCGCTGCGTCGCCGCGAACCGAATCGAACTCGGCCGAGACCACGTCGAGCAACCTGTTGGAAACGTCGACGTCGGCGAGGTCGGCGTAGAACTTGGCGCCGTGGAAATCGCCGGGCCCGATGAGGGTGTCGTTGAGGACAGTTCGTGAGACCAAGCCGGACACCGTCGAATTGAGGCACGCCGACGCGATCAGGAAGTCGTCACGGGTCCCGTACGTTCGCACGCAGTGTCCGGGGTCGGCGAGAACAGCCAGATCGGAGTCGAACTTCGCTCCGCCTGCCTCGTGGTACTCCGTCAACGCTGCGTCGAGTTCGCGGGCGATGGCGCCCTTGCCCGTCCAGCCGTCGACGAAGACGACGTTCTCCGAGTCGTGATGGTGCGCAAGATAATCGAGTGCGACGGAATCGATTCCTTTGCCACGGACGATGGACACCGCATAGTGCGGCAACGTCAACCCGCGGGTCTGCTGGGCCCAGCGCCGCATCAGAATCCCGATCGGTGTTCCGGCCCGGGCGAGTGAGACCAGCGTGATGTCACTCCCCCGCTCGGCCAAGACCAGGTCCATCACGGTCCCGACAGCGCGCGCCAACCGTGGAGCGCTCTCGGCGAGCACCGTCTCGAAAAGATCCCGGTATGCCTGATCGGGTTGGTACTCGATGGGGAGAGACTCGGCATAGTGCGCCTCACCCGACTGAATACGCTTCTCGCGCACGGATACATCCGCTTCGAGATCCACGTGCGAGAGATCCTTGAGCAGCCACTTCACTTCGCCCGGCGCGTACGAACCGAATTCGGGCCCGACCAATGGTTCGTTCATGACGAGCTCCCTGCTCTGGAATCTCGCAGCGCCGACGGATCGGCCCCGCGAACGGTGGCGACCAGGACGTCGGTGCCGGAGTTCCGCAACACCTCGACCACTCCGTCCATCGCCGTCAACCGATCGGTGTCGGCGGGCTCGTCGATGACCAGCAACGCAAGGGCGTCGACCGCCGCATCAGGCCACTGCGCGTTGTAGACGTATCGAGGGTCGTTCTCACCCAGTTCGGGCGCCGGAAAGGTGAACCCGCGACGCAGCGGGTATCCCGGCACGTCGACGACGTACGCGGGTGAGCGAGTTGTGGTCTGGTAACGAACTGCTCGCCCAGAGCTTTCCAAGCCCGCAGCGATGCGCAGTGGCAGGTACATCAACTCCTCGTGACCGATCACGATCACAGCACGCGACGCGTCGATCGACGATTTGAGAATGGACACCGCTGCCTCGACGGCTGACTCGAATGCCGCGGTGTCGCCATCGAGAAAGCCGTGCCTGCCACCGTCGGGGACATGTGCCGGCCACGGCAGATCGATCCGTGCCAGCGTGCCACGGCGGTCACCGATCGGATTGAGATCCGGAGCATCCAGCGCCGTGACGCGCTCGGTCAGGCCGTCGGGCAGGACCGTCGAACCCGAAGCGAGAGAGACGTAGTCGATTCGTACATTCAACTCTGCCGCCGCGGCTTCGCCGGCGACTCGGTGTTCCTCGGTTCTCATGTCCACCAGCGAGGCCACGACGTAGCGGCTTCGCGGGCATTGCCCGTGCAGCGCCCGGATGGCATCGATCGCGGTGGCGCCGGTGGAGATCTCGTCGTCGACGAGGACCAGAGGCAGGTCGTTCTCGAACAGTTCGGCGGACGTCGGCTGCATCAGATGGCTCGTGGCGTGCGAGTGCCCCTCCTCGAATCCGGCGAGCGTCGTAGCCCCTGGTACGTCTCGGCGCGTGGAGTGCAGGTAGCAGTGAGCGTGCAGGCGAGCTGCGACGCAGTGGCCCAAACCTGTTGCGGTTTCGGCAAACCCGAGAACGACGACGTCGACACCCTCACCGAGGGTTGTCCGCACCAGATCGCCGAGGTCGTCGGCAGCGCCGATGACCACGGACGGCTCGGTGGGCACGTGCTTTCCCAGCACGGTGGACACCAGCAGATGAGCGCGACGCGGATTCCGCCGAAGTCCCGGGATCACCAGATCGGGCACCGAATGCCCGAGTGACGAATCACCGTGAACGAGGTCCAAGCCGAATTCTGCTGTAGCCCAGGGAACGTCCTTGGACTGGACAAGCTCTGTCATCGATCGACCAACGCCGTCAGCAACTCGACGAACGTGATTCCCTTGTTGGTCACACCGAACACGTGAGCTCGGAGCGCAGTCTGATGGGCCCAATTGCGGTGCGGCTTCATCTCGTTCATCTTGTTCCGGTAGCCGGACGCCTGAACTCCCCCGGCGTCGGCACCGAGAATGTCGAGGGCATCGTGATATTCCTCGTGCGTGACAGCGGACAGTGCATTGACCGCTGCGACGTGCGACGGGTGGATGACCGTCTTGCCCTGGATTCCGTTGGCTCGGTCCAGCGCGATCTCACGGAGCAGACCGTCGAGGTCGCGGCTGACGAGATGCTGACGGAACCGGACGGCGTCGTGTTCCTCGAACGGGGTGGCGCGCAGCATCGGCCGGAACATGCGTTCGTGATCGGCGAAGTACTCCCACACGGGCCCGGTGATGACAAAACCCGAACCGTCCGCGCGCCCGAGATAGTTGACGATGTCGGCGATGACGTCGACCACCACGCGCACGTCGTAGATGGTCAGATCGCGGTCACGACGGATGCCGAAGGTGCTGCACATGTCGGTGGCGCCGATGCGGACGGCAAGGATGCGATCGCGGTGCTGCCCGAGAATCCCACTGATGGTGCGCAATTCGAGATCACGCGTATCGCGGTGCACCAGCGCGGGTGATTCGAGTACCGGCATCGCGTAGAGATGCTTACCCAGCAGTTCGGATGCGTCCGCGACGGCGTCGAGAAACACGGGGCCGGACTCGCTGCCGAACTTCGGGATGACGAACCCGGTGAGCGCGGCGCGCCCCTCGGTCAACGACGCGGCGACCTTGTGGATGTCCGCGACTTCACGGACCCGTACGAACAGCAGCATGCCGACGGCGTCGGTGGACGCGATCTTGTCGAGAGCGTCAACCGCGTTCGCTCGCGCCGACTCCACCTCGTGATCCGCGACGGCGTCCTCGAGATCAAGCACCATCGAGCTGACGCCCTCGGACGCACGCTTGACCACGATGTCGGCCAACCCGGCTCGGGTGGCAGGAACGTAGAGAGTTGCACCCAGAGCAATCGCGAGCAGATCCCTCTCGTCGGAATCCGCGAACGATCGAGGCGCATGCAGGAACAGTTGCTCCCGCACGTCATCCTCGAGATGTTGAAAGTGCTGCATTTCTCTTCTCTCTGTAACCGCAATCAAGTCCATGAAACGACCCCCTGTGACAACGCGTCGAGCAACTCCGATCCCCCGATCGGCCCGACCATTCAGTTTTTGCCGGCTCGCGCCCGCATCTTCTCGACAACTTCGGTGATGAACGTCGATACCGAGTCCAGCTGTAATACATACGACCAGTAGTCCGGATGAGTTCCCGACAGTGACGCACTCGCTCGCTCGATCCTTGCTAGTTGAGCATCGAGTACGGAGCCCCACTCCGCCACCAACCCTTGGTTAACAGCGAACATCTGGGCGTCTTTCAGCCGGAAACGAACCTCACGTTCCTTTTGGCTCGGATCTGCCCGGACTGCACGCAGAGTGGCGAGACGGTCCGTCACGGCGTCGGCACACGCTTCGGCGTCGGCGAGGTGCACGCGGGCTTCGGCCATCAAAGCCAGTGCATGTTCGGGGTTTCCCGCAGCCAGCGACTGCTTCGCTTCCTTGAGATCGATGTCGGCCTGATCGATATGCGCTCGGCTGCGACTGCTGTTGTCGACGAGGTCAGCAGAACTCGCGGCGTTGAACTCGCGCAGCAATGCGGAGTACGCCGGATCCAGGCGGTCCACTCGAGTGCGCACTGCCGACAACCTGGTCGAGACCGAGGAAATCGTCATCTCGGCACGGTGCTGGGTCGACGGGGCTTCTGCCAATGCTTCCTCGAGCGCCGATACCGCTTCGCGGACACTCTCGGCCCGCGTGCGGACTGCGTCGGCGCGACCGGATGAGCGCGCATTGTCGAGCGCTGCAACCGCGTCGTCGAGGTGTTCGGAGGCCGTCACCACCGACGGGTACTCGCGATAGCGCTGATCGGTGGCAGCCAGTTTTTCCCGGACGGCGTTCGCCAGGGTTCGGGCCTGCTGGCCGAGGACGGGAATGGCGGACATCGTGACCGTCGCCTGCTCGAGGTGCGCACGATGCCCGTTGTAGAAGGCGTCGACGCCCTTCGCCGCCTCGACGAGTTCGGCTACCGACTTTTCGAACGCCGCCCGAGCACCGTTCGGGTTCTGGTGAAGTACCTGATCGTTGCCATAGCGCTCGGATGTGTCGAGGTAGTCCGACGCAGCCTGGAAGCACCGATCCCGAACGGGTTCCCACGCAGCGCGCAGCCCTCGCTCGGGGTACAGCTCGGCGGAAGCGTCGACTGCTGCCGACGCGATGGTCTGCCGCTTGTCCATGTCGAGGAACGCCGAAACCATGGCCGTCTGCGCCTCCCGCGCACGACTGACCGACTCCCCCACTCTTGCCCCCCGATTGAAGCGCTCCGACCATCTTCCCACCACGATTGAATCCTACGGGTCCAGCACTTCGCTTCTCGGTTCGTAATTCTGCTGTTACGGCGAACACACCGGAACTGCGGTTAGGGTGGTGGAGGTAAACACACTCCCAAGACGACTTCGCGTCGTAGTGGGCCTTGTCTCTCCTCTTGAAAGGACCCCTGAATGGGCGTCAGCTTGACCAAAGGCGGCAATGTCTCTCTCACGAAGGAGGCCCCGAACCTGACTGCAGTGGTCGTCGGCCTGGGCTGGGACGCGCGTTCCACCACCGGAGCTGCTTTCGACCTCGACGCCAGCGCAATCGGCGCAGGCTCGAACAAGAAGGTCCTCTCCGACCAGCACTTCATCTTCTTCAACAACCTCCGTTCGCCCGACGGCTCGATCGAGCACAAGGGTGACAACACGGACGGCGAAGGCGAAGGCGACGACGAGCAGATCGACGTGAACCTCGCAGCGGTTCCCGCCGAGGTCGAGAGCGTTGTCTTCCCCGTCTCGATCTACGACGCAGAAGCTCGCTCGCAGTCCTTCGGCCAGGTCCGCAACGCGTACATCCGCGTCGTCGACAAGTCGAACGGCAACGAGCTCGCTCGTTACGACCTCTCCGAGGACGCTTCCACCGAGACCGCCATGGTCTTCGGTGAGCTGTACCGCAACGGTGCAGAGTGGAAGTTCCGCGCAATCGGCCAGGGCTACGCGTCCGGCCTCGCGGGCATCGCGCGCGATTACGGCGTCAACGTCTGATCTTCGCTCTCGACGAGCTGACTCGGGGAAGGTTCCGCAGTAGTCTGTGGAACCCTCCCCGTTTTCACGTTCGGATGCGGTGAGAGACCGCTTGCAGTAACCACTCTGCATTGACCAACTAGAAAGGGCCACGCTCCGTGGTACTGCGAATATTCGGTTTATCCATCGCAATTTCGATCCTCGCGATGATCGTTGCGTTCATCTACGGCGGACCCGAGGCACTGTTCCTCGTCATCATCCTGTCGATTCTGGAAATCTCGCTTTCCTTCGACAACGCCGTCATCAACGCCACTGTTCTGCAAAGAATGAGTGAATTCTGGCAGAAGATCTTCCTCACCATCGGCGTCATCATCGCCGTCTTCGGTATGCGTCTGGTGTTCCCACTCGTGATCGTCTGGGCTGCATCCGGTCTCGGTCCCGTAGCTGCACTCGACCTCGCGCTCAACCCGCCGCCGGACGGTGCAGCGTACTTCCCCGGCACGAACGAGCCGAGCTACGAAACCATCCTCACGGACGCTCACCCGCAGATCGCTGCCTTCGGTGGCATGTTCCTGCTGATGCTCTTCCTCGGTTTCATCTTCGAAGAGCGTGAGATCACCTGGCTGTCTTGGCTCGAGAAGCCCCTCGCTCGCATCGGCAAGCTCGATCAGCTCTCCGTCGTCGTGGCCGGCATCGTCCTGGTACTGAGTGGTTCGTTCCTCGCCGCTGACGACAAGGTCTCCACCGTCATGATCTCGGGCGTTCTGGGCATGATCACCTACATCGCGGTCAACGGCTTGGGTGAACTGTTCAATCTGCCGGAAGAAGGCGAAGAGGAAGAAACCGCCAAGTCCGGCGGCCCCACGCAGCTCGCGAAGGCGACCGGTAAGGCCGGCTTCTTCCTGTTCCTCTACCTCGAGGTCCTCGACGCGTCCTTCTCCTTCGACGGCGTCATCGGCGCATTCGCCATCACGGCAGACCCGATCATCATCGCCCTCGGCCTCGGCTTCGTCGGCGCGATGTTCGTCCGTTCCATCACGGTCTTCCTGGTCCGCAAGGGCACGCTCTCCGATTACGTCTACCTCGAGCACGGTGCGCACTGGGCCATCGGCGCTCTGGCCGTCATCTTGATGGTGTCCATCGGCGTTCACATCAACGAGATCATCACCGGCCTGGTCGGTGTCTTCTTGATCGGCGCTGCTTTCATCAGCAGCCTCATTCGCAACAAGCGAATCGCGAACGAAGATCCGAAGTTGGACGAGAACACTCCGGCAACTGTCTGACGTTCTTTTCACGAAACGCCCGCGACCAATTGGTTGCGGGCGTTTTGTTTGTTATGCCGGAATTGAAACTCTCTGCATTCACAGCCGCGCGCCAATTGCTCAGCCGCGCGCCAAATTCAGCCTGCGGGTGAACAATTGCCCTGCGGGTGCGAAGAACCTATTTGTAAGGGAAACCATGAACGAGATAGTCATAGAGCGCGCAACGGACGAGGACGCCGCGGAAATCCTTGTTCTACAACGCTGTTGCTGGGTCTCGGAAGCAATCTCCAACAACAGCATGGACATACCCCCGCTCCACGAGGACCTACCCACGGTCCGAGCCTGGGTTCAGCAGTCGACGGTCTGGGCCGCACGACGCGGCGGCCGGCTCGTCGGGGCCGTGCGAGGAACCGCGGACGGAACCGCATGGCAGATCGGTCGCCTCATGGTGGCACCGGACTTGGCGGGCAACGGCCTCGGCCGACGCCTCTTGCAGCACGTGGAACAGAACGCTCCGGAGCACATCACACGTTTCGAGCTGTTCACCGGAAGCAGGAGCCTGCGGAACATTCGCCTGTACACCCGAGCGGGCTACTCCCAATTGCCGCCGGACCCCAGCCACATCCCCGGAGTCGTCTACCTGTCCAAGCCGAACGCCATCAACTCCGACTGAACGGCGATACTGACTTCTGTGGTGAACATTCGCGTCGCAGCGCAGACAGACTTGCCGTTCTTACGTGAGCACGACTCACACATCGCAGCCGAGGAACTCGCGTCAGTGATCCAACGCGGCCGGATACTCGTCGCCGAGGACAACGGTAATCCAATCGGCTGGCTGCGCTGGGGCTTGTTCTGGGACGAGATTCCGTTCATGAACATGCTGACCGTCCTGTCTTCGAACCGCGGCCAAAGCATCGGGCGCGCTTTGGTCACAGATTGGGAAAAACGCATGAGCCGCGCGGGACACTCGCAGGTCCTCACCTCCACACTCGCCGACGAATCAGCCCAGAACTTCTATCGCGCAATGGGATACACCGACGCGGGAGTTCTGTTACTCCCAGGCGAGTCCTCCGAAATCTTCCTACGTCGAGACCTCGATACGACGACCGATCTGACCGATCCCCACATTACCCACGAGTAATATATGGTGGTCGTCACACCACGATCTCAGGGTGGGGCGTGGCACACCAATGTGGAGGACGAGTATGTCGTCAAGGGTCTTATCTCGCGCAGTTGTCGGAGTACTCGCGCTTGCACTGACAGGCGTCGGCGCACCGGTAGCGCTCGCGCAGCCAGTCCTTGCCAAGTCCCCCGATGACGGTTTCTACAGCTACGAGGGCGCGGCACCCCTCTCGTCGTACGCCCCGGGTGCGGTACTCGAGACTCGCACCGTGCCGTACACCGTGCTCAACATCCCGACCCCGATACAGGCAGTCCAGGTTCTCTACCGATCAACCGACGCCCTGGGACAGCCGTCCGCCAACGTCACCTCGATCCTGCGCCCGGCCAACGCCCAACCGAACAAAGTTGTTTCGTACCAGTCCTTTTACGATTCGCTGAACCCCGACGACAGCCCGTCGCGGGCCATCGCGGGTAACACCCCGATCGGCGACTGGACTCCCAGCGGACGCAACTTCAACATCGGCGGTACCTTCACGTCCATCGAGGCAGCCTTGTTCGGGCCGCTCTTCGCATTGGGCTACACGATCGTCGTCCCGGACACCGAGGGCCCGGATGCAAACTTCGCTGCCGGACCCGAATACGGGATGATGACGCTCGACGCTCTGCGTGCCGCCCGCGATGTCCCGGAAACCGGAATCACCGACGACGCAGAGATCGCGCTGATGGGTTACTCCGGCGGAGCGATCGCCACCAACTGGGCTTCGATACTCGCTCCCGCATATGCACCGGAGATCAACGACAACTTGATCGGTGCCGCGCAGGGAGGCGTGCTGGTCAATCCGGCCAACAACCTTCGCTACGCGAGCGGAAGCATCGGGTGGGGCGGCGTTGTCGGCATGGCAGTCGTCGGCGTTGCGCGTTCGTACGACATCGATTTCGGGAAGTATCTCAGCGACCGTGGACGCGACGTCATGGCTCGACTCGAAGACGCGTCCATCGGCAATGTGCTGGCACAGTATCCCGGACTGACCTGGCAGGATCTGGTCAAACCCGAGTACGCCGATCCCAATACGGTTCCCGAGTACGTCGATGTCGTGAACAAGATCAACATGGGCACCGCGGCGACACCGACCATTCCGATGTTCATCGCGCAGGCGGCCAACGGCACCATCGAGGGCACCCAACCCGGCGGCCCCGGTGTCGGAGCGGGAGACGGCGTGATGATCACGGGCGACGTCCGCACCCTCGCACGCAAGTACTGCGACGCCGGCCTGGCGATTCAGTACGACCAGTACGACACCATCAGCCACTTCCTCGGCGCCATGCTCTGGCTCCCCGGTGCGCTCGCCTGGGTCGACGACCGCTTGAACGGCAAGCCTGCACCGTCCAACTGCGCGAACATTGCACCGGGGAACTCACTTGCGCCGCAAGAACATGCGCGCTGACTGACAGCGAGCCTGAATCTACTTCGACGGTTCCACCTCCCACCGAACGTGAGTCACCAACGGTTCAAGGCTAAGTCGGCTGACGGCGGATTCCAGGAGTCCGTCGTCTCGCTCCGCGGCAGCCAGTTCGGCCACCACCCGCACGCGGTCGCTGTCCGGGATGTCGAAGGACTGCACTGACCGGAGCTGAAACTCGGGCCTCGAAATGGACTGCACGGTAAGACCTCTGATGTGAGCTTCGGCGTCGCCGTGACAGGTCACCTCGAAGGTGTAGTCCGCGGGTGGTTCTTCGCGTCCGGTTCGGGCAGGCTGGTGATCCATCATCCGGCCCAACGGCCTCAACAGCGTGTTCGCCAACATGATTGCGCCGGCACCGAACACCGCGACCCAGTACATTCCGCCGCCGGCCAGTGCGCCGACGGCGGCAGTGGCCCACAGAGTGGCGGCAGTGTTCAGGCCGGTGACCGACGCACCCTGCTTCATGATCACTCCAGCACCGAGGAAACCGATCCCCGAGACGATCTGCGCTGCGACGCGCGTCGGATCGGCGTCCGGGCCCTGAAACCCGTACGCGCCCATGATGACGAAGAGCGTCGCACCCAAGCTCACCAACGCGTTGGTTCGCAGACCCGCCATCCTTGCGCGCCATTGCCTTTCGATCCCGACGGCAGCGCCGAGGACGAGCCCGAGCGCTATCCGCACAAGGATGACGTGGATTTCCACGGTGAACTCCTAGAGCCAGGTCGCGAATCGACGGATGAACATTCCCTTGGCCACCTGCGTGACGACGCAGTATGCCGCGAGAGTGAGGACCAGCCACGGGAAGTAGTTCCACGGCAGTGAAACCAACCCGAGGGAATGACCCCAGGACGTGAACGGGAACACCAGCGCGAAGACGCAGGCGGCGCCTGTGCTGAGCAGTACCGGCAGCGATGCACGCGACTGGATGAACGGGATCTTGCGGGTGCGGATCATGTGAACGATCAGCGTCTGCGAGATCAATGACTCGATGAACCAACCCGATTGGAACAGCGCTGCATGCTCGGGAGAGTTGGCGGCGAACACGAACCACATCAGCGCGAACGTCGAGATATCGAAGATCGAACTGATCGGGCCGATGAACACCATGAACCGGCGAAGGCTCTTGGTCTCCCACTTGCGGGGCTTCGCGAGGAAGTCGTCGTCGACACGGTCCCACGGGATCGTGAGCATCGAGAGATCGTAGATCAGGTTCTGCAACAACAGAACTACGGGAATCATGGGGATGAACGGCAGCAGGGCACTGGCGACGAGCACCGAGAAGACGTTCCCGAAGTTCGACGACGCAGTCATCTTGATGTACTTCTGGATGTTTCCGAAGGTACGACGCCCTTCGATGACTCCTTGTTCGAGTACACCGAGGTCCTTCTCCAGCAAGATGATGTCCGCGGATTCGCGGGCGATGTCCGCCGCTGTGTCAACGGAGATGCCGACGTCCGCAGCCCGCAGTGCGGGTGCGTCGTTGACACCGTCACCGAGGAAACCAACCGTGTGGCCGACCCGGCGCAGCGATTCGACAATGCGTGCCTTCTGCATCGGATCCGTCTTCGCGAATACGGTTGTCCGCTGCACCAACTCGTCGAGGGCGTCGTCGCTCAACGCTTCGATCTCGGCGCCGGATACAACAGCTCCCACGTCGATACCGACTTTGCCGCAGACGGTTTCGGCGACCAGTTCGTTGTCACCCGTCACTACCTTGACCGCGACTCCGTGGCTCGCGAGGGCTTCGATCGCCCCGGCCGCAGATTCCTTCGGCGGGTCGAGGAAGGCCAGCAGTCCAACCAGGGTCATGCCCTCTTCGTCGGCCGTCGAGTACTCGCGGCGCTGCTCTTCGACGACTGTCTTGGTTGCCACCGCAAGCACTCGCTTACCTTGACCGTTCAGCTCCGCGACCAGACGGTCGACTCGGGCCAGCCATCCCGGTGTCAATTGGTGGGTCACCCCGTCCAGTTCCACCGATTCACAGACCGAAAGGAGCTCTTCCACTGCACCTTTGGTTACGATCAGATCGGCGTCTCCGTGGTCGACCACCACGGAGAGTCGACGGCGCTTGAAGTCGAAGGGAATCTCGTCCACCAACCCGTGGCGACGCGAGATCTCCTCGACCACTTCGGGACCGGCGGCCTCGATCACCGCGTCGTCGAGAAGACTGCGCAATCCGGTCTGATTCACGGAATTGACCGCCGCTAGCCGCAATACGTCCTCGGACTTACGTCCGGCAGTATCGAGATGCTCACCGAGAACGATGCGGTCCTCGGTGAGAGTTCCGGTCTTGTCCGTGCACAGAACGTCCATGGCACCGAAGTTCTGAATCGCGTTGATCTGCTTGACGATCACCTTCTTGCGCGACATGTGGAGCGCACCCTTGGCCAGGTTCGCCGTCACGATGAGCGGCAACATTTCCGGAGTCAACCCCACCGCGGTGGCGACGCCGAAGAGTAGTGCTTGGCTCCAGTCCTTGGTCAGTCCGTTGATGATGAACACCGCGGGAACCATGATCAGCATGAACTTGATCAGCAGGTAGCTGACACTGCGCACCCCGACGTCGAAGCTGGTTTCGGGTCGCTTGGACGCCAATTGTGCTGTCATGGCACCGAAGTAGGTCCGCTTGCCGGTGTGTACCGCAACGGCGGTGCCGCTGCCCGACACGACGGAAGTACCCATGAACCCGATGTTCTCGGCTTCGAGCAGGCGATCGACGTCGATCCCCGACGACGGGTCCGCCGACTTCTCGGCCGGCATCGATTCACCGCTGAGCATGGACTGATTGACCTGTAGATCCTTGGCCCGGATGATGCGGACATCGGCCGGGATCATGTCGCCGGCGGCAAGCTGGACTACATCACCTGGCAGTAACTGCTCGATCGGAATCTCAGCCGTGACCACGGTGTTGTTGATCTTGCGGGTGGCCGCGACGGTCGTCGTAACCATCGCCTTGAGCGCCTCGGCGGCGCGGCTCGAACGGTATTCCTGCCAGAACCTCAGTGAGACACTGACAAAGATCATCAACCCGAGAGTGATGATGCCCTCGTAGGAAGGACCGTCCTCGGGGTCCGCCCAGACCACGTCGGCCCCGACCATGATCAGGGCGAGGAATACCAGGATCAGGATGAACGGGTTCTTGAAGGCCCCCGCGAACTGCACGATTGCCGGCGCCGGGCGGTCGTGGCGGACATCGTTGCGCCCGTATTGCCGACGAAGATCGTCGATCTGATCGTCGCGAAGGCCGTTGGCCGTCGTGGTCAGATCGGCGAGGACGGTGCGCGTGTCCGAGGCCGAGTAGTCGACCAATTCCTGTGCGCTTTCCTTTGCCAGGACTGTTGAATGTGTTTGTTGTGCACTGTTTCTCGTGGGCCGTGGCCGCAATGCGAGAACGGAAAATGACATGACGAATCTCCTCGGCTGCCCGAACACGCCGGACCATGCCAGTGCATGAGGGCAGCAGAATGCGCTGAGCGACAATGGAAGTCGTCAGCGGACGCGGCAAAGCCGCGCAGATGAAGCCGAGGATGCAAAGAGTCAGTGACTGAAGAGCAAAAGACCGGGGTGAGCATCGTCGGCAAGAACAGAAGGATGGGTCGAATATCGACTCGGCGGGTCGTCCACGATGGTCACCTCCTGAAAGTTCGGGGCGTCCGATGACGCCACACAAAGTACATGCGCACAGCACACGCCAGGAGAACCGAATATCGACGTACTCTCGCCTTCGCCGGAAGAAACCGGCATCAAGCTGCGAAAACACCTCCACGTCCGAGTTTTGGCACTGCACGACGTGTCCCGATCAAGACCGGGAAGCCACTTTGGATCACCCCTTAAGCCGGGGAGATCTGTCCTAACCTTGGGCGTCTCTCGACGTCGTGAGATCAGTGGCCTGTGTTCGTGCAGAAGCCTCACCTAACGAGGTACTGCACCCAGAGGGTAGTTCTCAAATCTGTTGCCTGTCAACCGAGCAACTCAGACGGCGGGCAATCCTGCCCGTGCGACGGCGCCGGCGAAGAGTGCCGTCACGGCGGCACCCATCACGCTCTGATCAACTTCTTCCGGATCCACCGAGTGCTCGAGAACGAGCCCGGATATCAAGGCCATCAACGAGATTGCAGTGGTCCGCACATCGAAGGAATCGTCCACTCCCCATTCGCGGGCACGTTCACCGATCAACTCCACGAGTTGACTGCGCAAGTGGCGACGCTCACGTAAGTACGCCTGAGCGATCTGCGGATCACGTCCGGCGAGCACTCCGAATTCGAGGACGAGCAGTGACCACCCCGGGTCGTCGACCATCCACGTTGCAATGGCCTCGCCACCTTTGCCCGCCGCGTCGGCCGGGTTCATCCCGGCGATCTCGGCAAGCACACGGCCGGCCAGTTCGAGAGACCGTTGCGCGAACAGTTCGGCGAACAGATCCTGTTTCGACTCGAAGTTGGAGTAGACAGCCCCCTTGGTGAAGCCCGCTCGGCGAGCAACTTCAGTGAGACGTGCAGCACTGAATCCGCGCTCCGCAAACTCTTCCGCCGCAGCGTCGAGCAGTCTTTGCCGCACCACGTCACGTCCGGGGCGGGTTACCGGCGTCCAGTCCGGTTGACGAGATTCAGTCACGATACCTAGAGTATTCAATACCTCGGGTATTGACAAGCTCTTTACTTTCGACAAGATCAGGATTCTTTCGTGACCACTACGCATCCGGCACACGCCGCACCAGACAACAGCTCCACCCACGACGAACACCATCACGACAATCTGCTGGTGAAATACGGCGCACCCAAGGTGATGGCCGCGCTGTTCGTCGGCGTGCTCCTGCTGCAGATGGGCTTCATCCTCAGCTACGTCGCCGCCTTCCATCAGCCGACTCCGCGAGACATCGAAATCGCGGTCATCGCCGATCAGGGCACACCGGACGGCATGGATCAGCAGATCGCCGACAAACTCAATGCCATCGACGGCAGCCCGCTCGACGCTCAGGTGGTCGACAACACGGCGACCGCTCGCCGCATGATCAACGACCGCGAGATCCAGGGCGCGTTTGTCATCAATCCGGCCGGACCGGACACCCTGATCACCGCGAGCGCGGGCGGCAGCTCCATCGCGACATCACTCGAAGCGGTGTTCACGAAGGTCGAGGCGACACAGGACCGACAGTTCGTCGTCCGCGACGAGATCCCCGTCGGAGCCCACGACAACCGCGGCCTCTCGGGCTTCTACCTCTCGGTCGGCTGGGTCGTCGGCGGCTATCTCCTCGCGGCAGCCATCGGACTGTTCATCGGTGCGCCGAAGACTCTCCGCCAGGCAAGCGCACACACGGGCGTGATCGCGATCTACTCGATCATCTCGGGAGCTCTCGGCGCCCTCATTACCTCACACGTACTCGGAACTTTCGCGGGCCACTGGTTCCCGCTGTGGATCCTGGGAACAGCCGTGGTGTTCGGCACCGCCATGTTCACACTCGGATTGCGCGCTGCCATCGGCGTTCTGGCAGTCCCGCTGGCTATCGCCGTCTTCGTGATTCTCGGCAATCCCAGTGCGGGAGGCGCATTCGGCTCCAACGTGATTCCCTCGTTCTATGCCGCCATCGGCCGATGGATCACACCTGGCGCCGGCACCGAAGGCGTGCGGAGCATCGTCTACTTCAACAACGTCGGCGTCGGCCAGCCTGCTCTGACGCTTTTCCTGTACGCACTGATCGGTGCGGTCATGCTGTTCGGCTTTACGATCCGTCGCAACCGAAAGTCCACCGACACGACGCCGACTCCAGCTGTGGCGAACGCCGACTAGTCCTAGTCTGAACTCATGACGAGCCTCCTCCACCCCAACGCCTCGCACGTCGCCGAAACACTGATCTCGCGGGGTCACCACGGCGTCATCGTCACGCAGCCCGACGCCACGCACACCGCGGCCGAGGCAGCGGCGGCCGTCGGGGTGGAGGTAGGCGCGATCACCAAGTCACTGGTGTTCCTTCTCGACGACGATCCGGTCCTGCTGCTGGTCTCCGGCGCGCATCAGGTGAATCTGAAGGCCACCGGCGAACGCCTCGAAGGCAAGCTCACGCGGGCGCCGCTGGAGATGGCGAAGTCCGCGACGGGCCAGCCGATCGGTGGGGTCGCTCCGCTCGGGCATCCCACCAACCTGCCGACGTACGTCGATACCGCCCTCGAGCAGTACCCCGAGTTGTGGGCAGCCGCCGGGCACCCCAACACGGTCTTTCGCACGACGTACTCCGAACTCCTCCGAATCACCGCCGGCCTCGCCGTCGACATGGACTGAAGCACTTCAGCCAACCCGGTCCGAAACCACTCAGACGTGCGTCCACCTATAGTTGGACGCACCATGTGCACTGCAACCAGGACCCCGGCCGGCAACCACTGGCGTCGACGGCACGTAGATCTGTGCCGCACCGACGCCTGTCTGTGTATGCCGAGCGCAGTCACCTCGACCACACCGCACACCTCGAGTTCCAGCCGGAGAGTTCCCGTTGTCTGACAAGCCGAATGCCGTTTCCAGCCACACCACCCCCGACGTCCCCGAAGTAGCAGCGACGCCCGAGTTGTCCACCGGCATCTGCGCCGGTGACTACCGCGCTGCGCTTCGTCGCCACCCCGCCGGTGTCACCGTCGTGACCCTCGATTCGGGTACCGGCCCGGTGGGTTTCACCGCCACCTCGTTCTCGTCCGTCTCCCTCGAGCCGCCGCTCGTCTCGTTCAACATCGCGGAGACGTCGTCGAGCATCAATGCACTCAAGGCAGCCGAGTCCTTGGTGATCCACCTTCTCGGCGAACATCAGCAGCATCTGGCCCAGCGCTTTGCGCGTAGTGCCGATCAGCGTTTTGCAGACGAGTCACTGTGGGCAGTGCTCGACACCGGGGAACCGGTGCTGCACGGCACCCCCAGCTGGATGCGCGTCAAGGTCGACCAGTTGATCCCTGTCGGCGACCACACGCTGGTCATCGGACTCGTCACGCGGGTTCACGCCGAAGAAGACGACGAATCCGCTGCCGCACCGCTGCTCTACCACGAGGGCAAGTACTACCGCCCCACTCCGTTAGGTCAATAGACAACTGTGCGCCTTTATTAACCGCCCGCGGTTAATAAAGGCGCACAGCAAGTTAGAGCGCTACGTACTTTGTATCGAGATACTCGTCGATACCCTCGGTTCCGCCTTCACGGCCGAAGCCCGATTCCTTCACCCCACCGAACGGCGCGGCAGCATCGGAGATCGCGCCGCGGTTGACGCCCACCATGCCGGTGTCCAGCTTGGCCGAGACGCGCATCGCACGGTCGATGTCGCGAGTGTAGAAGTACGCCACGAGACCGTACTCGGTGTTGTTCGCAGCCGCGATCGCTTCGTCTTCGGTGTCGAAACCGACCACTGCCGCAACGGGTCCGAAGATCTCTTCCTTCAGCAGGCGCGCGTCGGCGGGCACCTGGTCGAGGACCGTCGGGGTGAAGAAGAACCCGGGGCCTTCGGGTGCCGATCCACCGGTGCGAACGCGAGCACCCTTGGACACGGCGTCGTCGACGAGTCCGGTGACGGTTGCGAGCTGCTTGGTGTTGATCAGCGGTCCGATGTTGGTGCCCTCGGCGTCACCGGCGCCCACCTTCAAGGCCGCAACCTTGGCGGTGAACTTGTCGGTGAACTCCTCGCGCACCGAGTTGGCGACGTAGATGCGGTTGGCCGCGGTGCAGGCCTCGCCGCCGTTACGCATCTTCGCGAGCATTGCGCCGTCGACAGCTGCGTCGATGTCGGCGTCGTCGAAGACGATGAACGGCGCATTACCACCGAGTTCCATCGACGTGCGGAGCAGCTTGTCAGCAGCATTGCGCACCAACAACTTTCCGACGCCAGTGGAGCCGGTGAAGGTGACCTTGCGCAGACGCGCATCTTCCATCAGCGGCCCACTGATGGAGGCCGCGTCGGACGTCGGGAGGATCGAGAGCACACCGTCGGGCAGACCGGCATCGGCGAACACCTGACCGAGGAGCTGCATGGTCAGCGGCGTGTCCTCGGCGGGCTTGACGATGATGGTGCAACCGGCAGCCAGCGCCGGTCCGATCTTGCGTGTGCCCATGGCGAGCGGGAAGTTCCACGGGGTGATCGCGAGGACCGGTCCGACGGCTTCCTTGGTGACCAGGATGCGACCGTTACCGGCCGGAGCCTGCGTGAAACGTCCGCCGATGCGTACTGCTTCCTCGCTGAACCAGCGCAGGAATTCGCCGCCGTAGTTGACCTCACCGCGGCTCTCTGCCAACGACTTACCCATTTCCAGGGTCATCATCAGCGCGAAGTCCTCGGCGCGGGCGTGCAGCAATTCGAAGGCGGTGCGCAGAATCTCGCCGCGTACACGTGCCGGCGTGGCCGCCCAGTCTTCCTGCGCCGCAGCGGCGAGGTCGAGCGCACGGATACCGTCGGCAGCGGTGGCGTCGGCTACCTGGGCGAGTTCCTCACCCGTTGCCGGGTTGTAGACCGCAAAGGTCTTCCCGGCCGGGACGAGCTTGCCGCCGAGCCAGAGACCCTTGGGTACCGAGTCGAGAAGATCCGAGACGTTGGACATGTCAGTTCCCCTGTGCTGCAGTGCGAATAGCGGTCTCGAGGACGGTCAACGCGTCGTCGAGCAGCTCTTCGGAGATGACCAGCGGCGGGAGCAGACGGATGACGTTGCCGTAGGTACCGCAGGTGAGGATCACGACGCCGGCAGCGAGGCATTCGGCGGCGATCTTCTTGGTGATGTCGGCGTCCGGCTCCTGCCCACCGGGCTTGACCAACTCGATGGCGAGCATCGCGCCGCGACCGCGAACGTCACCGATGACGTCGAGTTCCTTTGCCAGTGCGTTCATTCGGCCGACGACGGTCGACTCGATGGTGCGTGCGCGGCCACAGAGGTCGAGCTCACGCATCTGGTCGATGGACGCCAATGCAGCGGCGCAGGCGACGGGGTTACCGCCGTAGGTGCCACCGAGGCCGCCGGGGTGGACAGCGTCGATGAGCTCGGCGCGGCCCGTGACAGCGGCGAGCGGCATGCCGCCTGCGATGCCCTTGGCGAGCGTGACCAGGTCGGGGACGATGCCCTCGTGATCGCTGGCGAACCAGGCGCCGGTACGAGCGAAGCCTGCCTGAACCTCGTCGGCGATGAAGACGACGCCGTTCTCCTTGGCCCACGCGACGAGCGTCGGGAGGAAGCCTTCTGCGGGAACGATGAATCCACCCTCACCCTGAATGGGCTCGATGAGGATGGCGGCGGTGTTGGCAGCGCCGACCTGCTTCTCGATCATCGTGATGGCGCGCTGTGCGGCCTGCTCACCGGTGATCTTGGAGCCGTCGACATTGAGGCCCTCGCGGTACGGGTAGGACATCGGGACGCGGTAAACCTCGGGGGCGAACGGACCGAAGCCGCTCTTGTACGGCATGGACTTCGAGGTCAGTGCCATCGTGAGGTTGGTGCGGCCGTGGTACGCGTGGTCGAAGACGACGACTGCGTCGCGACCGGTTGCGTGACGGGCGATCTTGACGGCGTTCTCGACGGCTTCTGCGCCGGAGTTGAACAGCACGGAACGCTTCTCGTGGTCACCGGGGGTGAGCTCGGCGAGACGCTCGGCGACCTCGACGTAGCCCTCGTACGGAGCGACCATGAAACAGGTGTGGGTGAAGTGCGCGACCTGATCCTGAACTGCGGACACGACGGCCGGGTTGGAGGCGCCGACGCTGGTCACCGCGATACCGGCACCGAGGTCGATCAGCGAGTTGCCGTCGACGTCGACGATGACTCCGCCGTCTGCGTCGGCGACGTAGACCGGGAGGGTGGATGCGACGCCGGCGCCGACGACCTTCTTACGGCGTTCGGCGAGCGCAGCCGAGCGCGGGCCCGGGAACTCCGTGACGATGCGACGCTCCTGCGGAAGCCGGTATTCGATTGCACTCATGTGACCACCCTCTCGGTTGTGTATTGCATTCGAGTATGCGACGCGCGAAGCGTCGCAAGCACTGCCGAAATGGATACCCGGAGCTCCAGGGCTACTCCATATCGGCAACGACAGCTAGCCTTGATCAGGTGACGGTTCCGATCTCGTGGCTCTTGCGCCAGAAACACCTCTCGCTGGCTCTGCTCACCGACCGAGCAGCTGCCACCCACCCCGTCACGTTTGCGCAGGCCACAGAGCTGACGGACCCCACCCCGTGGCTTTCCGGCGGCGAATTGGTGCTCACCACCGGGTTGGCACTGGTGGGCGCGGACGCCACCGACTACAGCGAGTACATCGACCGTCTGGCCGCCGCAGAAGTATCGGCTCTGGGTTTCGGGACCGGCCTTTCCCACGAGAGTGTGCCCACAGACCTGATTGCCGCCGCCCGCAGCCGCGGACTCCCCCTGCTGGAAGTGCCGTTCACGACCCCGTTCGCGGCAGTCACGCGCGCGGTGATGACCCGTCTGAGCCAGCAGGAATACGAATCGGTACTCCGCGCGGCAGAAGTACAGACGCGCATCACCCGCGTTGCACTGCGCGGTGGCGTGTCGGCGATCGTGCGTGAACTAGCCACGGCCACAAAAACTTCGGTGGCGTTTGTCGGTGATCGGATCACCGCGGTGCATCCGGCAAACCAGAAGTCGTTGATCACCGAGGTTCGCGCGGTCGCGGCCACCACCCGCGATCCCAACGCTCCGGCGTCGATCTCGCAGAGCACACCCGAACGGACGCTGACACTGTCCCCCGTCGGCGTCACCGACAGTTGGCACGGCTACCTCGCCATGGCGGGCGCCGGGCCCCTGAGCAATATCGACAGAGTGTTGCTCGGGCATGCGGTCTCGCTGCTCACTCTCGAACTCGAGAAACCGGTTCGACTACGGGCCGAGCGAACTCGACTCAACGCCATGGCTTTCGGGCTCTTACTCGACGGCCGAATCCCCGAGGACGGTGTGCCGTCGTACTTGGACGAAGCGAGCGACACGCACGGCAACGTCCGTGTCGTCCACGTTCGCGGATCCGGACTCGGCCCCGTTCTTCGCGAACTCGACAACGCTCTCGCGCGAGCAGGCCGGCCGTTGTTCGCGCAATCCGAGGACGGTTCGCTGACCGTCCTCCTTCGCGGAACCGACACAATCGACACTGCCAAAACACTACTGGCGCAGCTCTCCCCCACCGAGGCGAAGACGGTGCGTGCCGGAATCAGCACCCCTCACCGTCTTCTCGACGCACCCCGCGCACTCGTCCAGGCCCGCGCCGCGGCCAACCTCACGACGGCTACGGCGCGCATTCTCGAGTTCGACGCTCTGAGTGGTTCGACGATTCTGGCATCCGAGTCTGCCCGTGAGGCATTGATCGCCATGGCTGTGGACACCATCCCGGTGTTGACGGAACACGACCAGGCACACGGAACCGCACTGGCCGCGTCTTTGCGCGCCTATCTCGAGGCAAACGGCCAATGGGAATCGGCCGCAGCCGAACTCGGTGTTCATCGGCACACCCTCCGAGGTCGCATCGCACGCATCGAGGAACTGCTGCAATGCGACCTCGGACAGGCCAGGGTCAGAGCCGAACTGCTGCTATCGCTACTCGCCTGGGAGGGCCGCTGAACCCTCCTCCGCGTGCACCGAAGCGAAGCTCGACGCACCGCGGACGAGTAGTTCGAGTTCGGCGTCGACCGTGCAGAGACGGGCGGTGTCCAGCGCTCCACTGCGGCTCACGCTCGACATCAAAGCCGTGAACCGGCGCACCGCTTGCGGATTGGCGGCGGTCCACAACTCGACGACCTCCGGATTACCTTCTCCGAGCGCTCCGGACACGAGGTCCGCGAAACGCGCCGTCAACCTGGCGTGGACGGCAGCGCTGCCCATGACCTCCCAATGCGAGGCACCGACGGCGACGTCGACGCCGCCGAGAACATCGCCCAGGTCGAGAGCGTCGGAGAGTTCCCGATAGATCGCGGCTGCGGCCGCGGCCGTCGTATTCTCCTGCAGTGCAATGTCTGCCAGGGCGAGCGCTCCGAAAGACGCCTCGATGCGCTCGCTGGCCGACAAACCGTCGGTGAGTTCCCGCACCGGGGCTGCCCACCGATCGATGTCGGCGCGCGGGTTCACGGTGAACCGGCCGGCTGCTCCCGGACGACGCAACACCCAGCTCATCTCGGATTCCAACAACTGCTGCAAGCGATCGAGAGCCTGCAACTGCTCGGTGGCGCGCAGCTCCGAGTTCAAGATCTCGCGCCGAAGTTCCTCGGTGCCGAGCACTTCGCTGACCACTGCGTAGGCCAGAGCCGCTTCCGGACTGTGGACTCCGAGGTGTTCCTCGAGCCGGAACAGCACGCCGGGTCCGACGCGGTTGACCAGTTCGTCGACCACCGAGGTGATGATGATGTCGCGGCCCAACCGATGTGCGCGGACCGCGTCCGGTGCTGCCTCGACGACGGAGAGCGGGAAGTACTGCGGGAGACGATCGGCGAAGATCTGATTGTCCGGGACGGTCGACGCCCCCAATTCCGCCGTCAGCACGTTCTTCGACTGCGCCACCAGCACAGCAAGTTCCGGACGGAGTAGGCCCTGCCCGGCACGCGCCCTGACCGCCAGCGCCTTGGCGTCGGGCAGAGATTCTTCCAGTCGCTTCATGGCGCCCGCCGAGACGAGGTTCTCGATCAACCGTTCGTGCTGATCGAGTAGGGCGGGAGCGCGGTGCTCGGCCAGGCTGATCGCGAGGGTCTGATCTTCGCTGGCCTCGAGTACCGATGCGGCTACCTCGTCCTGGGCCGCCGCAAGTAGTTCATTGCGCGAGGTCGAGTCCAACTCTGCGAGTGCGATCTTGATGTTGACCTCACGGTCCGAGGTAGCCACGCCTGCCGCGTTGTCGATGAAGTCGGCGTTGATTCGTCCTCCGCCAGCGGCATATTCGATGCGGGCACGTTGGGTGAAACCCAGGTTGCCGCCCTCACCCACCACGGTTGCACGCAACTCGTCAGCGCTGACGCGAACTGCGTCGTTGGACGGATCGGCCGCGTCGACGTTGCTTTCGGTCGACGCTTTCACGTAGGTACCGACGCCGCCGTTCCACAACAGGTCCACCGGAGCACACAGGACCGCTCGGATCAGTTCCTGCGGGGTCAAGTTCTCCTCGGTGATTCCGAGGGCCGCACGCGCCTCGAGCGGAAGGCGGATCGACTTCGCGCTCCGCGGCCAGACGCCACCGCCCGGCGACATCACGGTGCGATCGAAGTCGTCCCAGGACGAGCGCGGCACGGTGAAGAGGCGAGCGCGTTCGGCAAAGCTCGTCTCGGTGTCGGGGTTCGGGTCGATGAAGATGTGGCGGTGATCGAATGCCGCGACCAAACGGATCTTGTGCGAGAGCAACATTCCGTTGCCGAACACGTCGCCGGACATGTCACCGATGCCCGCGACGGTGAATGGATCGGTGTCGACGTCGAGGTCACGCTCGGCGAAGTGGCGTCGTACCGCTACCCAGGCGCCGCGAGCGGTGATGCCCATCGCCTTGTGGTCGTATCCGGCCGAACCGCCGGAAGCAAAGGCGTCGCCGAGCCAGAAACCACGCTCGACGGCGATGCCGTTCGCGACGTCCGAGAACCGTGCGGTCCCCTTGTCTGCTGCCACGACGAGATAGGAGTCTTCACCGTCGTACTCGATTACTTCTGCCGGGTGTACCGCAGCGCCGTCGACGATGTTGTCCACCACGTCCAGCAAGCCGCGAATGAAGGTGCTGTACGACTCCTGCACCTGCGCCGGGGTTGGTGACGACGTGCCCCGAACCACGAACGCGCCCTTGGCACCCGAAGGAACGATCGGGGAATTCTTCACGCTCTGGGTCTTCATGAGGCTCAGGGCCTCGGTGCGGTAGTCCTCGTATCGATCCGACCAACGCAGGCCGCCACGGGCGACGGAGGAACTACGCAGATGAACGCCTTCGACATTGGGTGCGCTGACGTAGATCTCGCGGAAGGGAACGGTCTTCTGAGGGGTGGAGAGCAACTGCGAGTCGATCTTGAACGACGCGTACGGCAGCGGGTCGCCGGACTCACCACGCAGGTACCAGTTGGTGCGCAGAGTCGCCTGCAGGAACGAACGAACGCCGCGCAAGACGCGATCCTCGTCGAGAGTGTCTGCACCGTCGACTGATTCGTCGATGGCCGCCGCCGCGGTGACCACTGCTGTCTCCCGCAATCCTGCTACGGCGGGATCGAAACGCGCAGTGAAGAGTTCGATTGCCTGCCGTACGAAGAGTGGCTTCGCTGCCAACACTCCGACGATGTAGCTCTCGGACAGCCCGATACGAGCCTGAGCGAGGAAACGGCACGCAGCGCGCAGCAACTCTGCGTCGCGCCACGTGATGTCTGCTCGTCCGATCAGACTGGAGAATGCGTCCATCCGGGTCTGTCCGGCGATGACGGCTTCGAAGGCGTCCGCCATCTTCTCCAGCGCACTGCCGTCGAAGGTGCTCGGCTCGAAGGTGAAGTAGTGCGCCGAACCCAGAACGGTCGGAAGGGGGCGGTGCGTCGAAACTCGGAGTCCGAGGGACTCGAAGTTCTCGCACAGATCGGAGAGGGAGGGCTCTCCGGACGGCCACAGCACCACACAGGTCAGATCGTCACTGCTCAGGGCATCGCTGTTCAAGTCGTCGCCCTGACGGAAGACGAGTCGCTGGCCCGCTGCTGCCAATTCGGCGACCAGTTCGAGCGCCGGGTCACCGGATCGATCACCGCCTGCCGGTCTCGATTCTGCAGCTGCGGTCTTGGTCGCCGATGATGTGCTCGCCATTGAACACCCTCCTGGAAATTATTGGATCCGAACACTTTCCAGTGTTGCGTGGATCACCGGAAAGAGGTCGTGCCCGATAGGAGTACCAACCCCCATCGGGCACGACATTTCGGCAGTTGCGGTGAGCTCAGTCGCCCAACCTGATCGGAGCAAGCTCCTCGAACACGTCGCCGGGTCCGGGATTCTCGGTAGGCGCAGCGCCGCCGAGATGGTTGACGACGCCCCATACCGCGTTGATCGCGGTCTGGATCGCGCCCTCGGCCCAGCCGGCAGTCCACGACACGTCGTCACCGGCGAGGAAGATTCCCCGATGACGCGGTTCGAGATCATTCTGCACGAAGTGGGAGAACAGGCGCTCCTGGTAGCGGTAGTGCCCCGGAAGGTTCGCCTTGAATGCGCCCATGAAGTCGCGCTCGGTTTCCCACGACAGCGTCACCGGGCTCGAGATGATGTGGCTGCGGAAGTCAACGCCGGGGTAGATCTCTTCGAGAGAGCGCAGCATGATGTTCATGCGCTCGGTGGCGTCGAGCGCCAGCAGCTTCAGCGAATCATCCGACCAGGTGTACGACAAACAGATGAGGCCAGGTTTTCCCTCGCCTTGATCGAGCAGGTAGGTGCCGCGACTCATACGGTCGGTCAGTGTCATCGACACCGAATCACGGCCGGTCACGGGATCCTTGTCCTTCCAGAACGGGCGGTCGACGAGAACGAACACCTTGGTCGAACCCATGTAGTGAGTTCGCTCGATCGCAGTCCAGTGGTCGATCGGGAACAGATCGTCGTCACACCTGATGTTGTTCAGCAGCATCCAACTCTGCACTGTCACAACGGCACTCGCATACGTGCGAATGAAACCTTCGGAGTCCGTCACCGTGATGTTGCCAGGCTCGGTACGCCGGAGTTCGGTGACGCGGGGACGCGTCTCACCGTCGTTGAGCGAAGCGACCGTAGTACCGGCAGGCCAATGCGCCATGTGCGCCGGGGCGCGGTTCCACAACCGCATCGGCAGCTGCTGCGATCCACCGACGATGCCGCGGTGGTCGTCGTCGGCGGCCGTGATGACCACACGAAGGATTTCGAGGATCGAGTTGGGGTAGTCGGTATCCCAACCGCCCGTACCGAATCCGACCTGTCCGAACACTTCCCGCATGTGGAAGGACTTGAAGTGCTTCGACGCGGCGAGGAATCCGTAGAACGTCTGGTCGTCGTAGCGCACCACGAGGTCGTTCCAGATCCGCTTGATTTCTGCGGTGTCGCGGTCACGAATGGCCTGCTGCAACGGAATCAGATCGGCATGCTCTTCGAGAGTGCGCTGCCAGGCCTGCGCCACCTCGGTGTAGATCGGCGGCAGATCCTCGAGAGTGTGCGCGTAGTGGCTCTCGCCCTTGAGATCGATGACGGTGCTCGGCGTGACCTCGGCAAGGGGATTCGGGAACTCCTCGGTCTGCAGACCCAGTTCGTTCAGGTAGTGGAACAACGTTGTCGACGACGGTGGGAAACGCATTGCGCCCATCTCGGCGACCACCCCGGGGTGCCCGTCGAACTCGACCGACCGCATCCGGCCACCGATCTGATCAGCTTCGTAGACAATCGGTTTGAGACCGATCTTGAGCAACTCGTAGGCCGCGATCATGCCGGAGAGTCCGCCACCGATCACGGCAACTTCTGTACCCAGTGCCAGATCGGGCACCGAGCCGAGTCCCGCCGGACTGGAAACGTAGTCGTCGTACGGGAACGGAAAATCCGGCCCGAACATCGTGAGGGGCGGCTGCTTGCCGGGTTCCGAGGAACTGTCCGGAGCTACTGGGATGGTCATCTACGGTTCTCCTTGGAGACAGTCGTGACAGAAAGATCTGGATACAGATCGAGGCGTCGATCGTCGAGATGCGTGTTGAGGGTGCGCGATTGCGAGACGGTGGCGGCGGCGATATCCGCGAAGAGCAATTCCTGGCCGAACCCGGCCCTCGCCAACTCGGCACCGTCGGGCGCGATGGCGCACGAGAGACCGCAGTAGGTCAGCTCGGTTTCGGCGCCGCAGCGATTGACGTAGGTGACAAACATCTGACTCTCGTATGCGCGGGCCGGAACCACTTGCTGCGCAATGTGTTCGTACGGAGTCATCAACCCTGTCGGCACGATGAGCCATTCGGTACCGGAGTCGGCATGGGCCCGAACCGCTTCCGGAAATTCCACGTCGTAGCAGATCAACAATCCGCAGCGGATGCCCTCGAAATCGAACCCGACCACCAGGGTCTCACCTGGCCGGAAATGTTCGCGGTCGAGCGTGCCGAACAGGTGTGTCTTGCGGTAGTGCGCAAGCGAAGTGCCGTCGCGGTCCACCACCTGCACGCTGTTGTAGACGTCTCCCCCGTCGAGTTCGGGGTAGCCGTAGACGACTGCGATGCCTGCACTTCGAGCAATCTCGGCGACGGAATCGAAGATAGGGCCGTCGGCCGGCTCCGCGCGTAGCGACACCAGTTCGCCGATGTCGTAGCCGGTTGCGGACATCTCCGGCGTCAGCAGGATCTTCGCACCGGATGCCGCAGCCTCGCGGGCAGCGGTGTCGATTGCAGCGAGGTTGAACTCCACCGACGCAAAGGTGTCCGGGGTGGTGAGCGGACCTTGGAACAGGCCAACTCGAACTGAATCGACATGCATGGTGCGCTCCTTCAGGAGTTCCGTGACGCCAATTTTCGACGGTGTGTGTGACGGGGACAACTACCAGCGTGACGGGTGCCGCCAATCATGTCAACTCTTGTTTCCTAAGAATCAACATTCGCGGATTCGATTCTCACAAAGACGACGCGCGTGGCCCTTCCGGCAATGCCGGATTCAAGACCCACAGAACCTTCGCCGGAACCGAGCCTTCGGCCTGAAAACTATGGTTGTGCGTCGGCGTGAACGTGAAGGAGTCGCCCGCCGCAAGCACGACGTCCTCGGCATCGACGGCCTCACCGTTCGGATCCGTCCGACCACCCTCGAACGAAACCCGCAAACCACCCTCGAGCACGTGTACGAAGTTCACGTCGATCGGCAGACTGTAGAACTCCCGACCACTTCCGCCGCCTGGTTCGAGCTCGCCGAGCAGCACCTGAATTCGACGTTCGTTGGTAGGCGTGAGCAGGTACTCCGTCATCTTTTCGCCACCGAAGCTGATTTGCGGCATGGCGTCGGCGCGGACTACTTCACCGGCGGACGCATTCTCGAACAGGGATCCGACGGGGATCTCGAGCACCGCGCACACCTTTATCAGGGTCGCCACCGACGCGTTGACGTGATCGCGCTCGAGTTTCGAGAGATACCCCTTGGTCACACCACAGGCCTCGGCCAAGTCGTCGAGGGTCAACCGCTTCGATTGACGTGCCGCCTTGAGCCTCGCCCCGATGCGCGGTCCGATCGGCTCGACCGCTTCCTTCGCCTTGGCCACTGAACCCACTCCTTCACGACCGCCGTGTCCCTTTCAGGAAACAGGGGTTGACAACCGAGCCTCTTGAAGAAACCATACTTGCTCAGAGAGCTACATCACTGAAGGGCGCCCGGTGTGCGCCGAATCGAGAGCAGGGACCTCTGCACATGGCTACCAACAACCCCGGATCGTTCATCGGACCCGTCGACGCCACGCGCGTCCCCCGCTACGCCGAGCCGACCACCTTTGCGCGTCTCCCGCGCCTGGACGAGGTCTCGCGCGCCGACGTGACGATCCTCGGCATCCCCTTCGATTCGGGTGTCAGCTACCGCCCCGGTGCCCGGTTCGGTCCGGGGCACATCCGCGCTGCGTCGAAGCTGCTGCGTCCGTACAACCCGGCGCTGAAGGTCTCGCCCTTCGCCAACCAGCAGGTAGCCGATTTCGGCGACATCGGCGTCAACCCCTTCGACATTCAGGAAGCTCTCACGACGGTTCAGTCCGCCGTCACCGACCTGCGCGCCGACGGTTCCTCCGTGCTCACGCTCGGCGGCGATCACACCATCGCACTGCCGATCCTGCGTTCACTGGCCCGCGATCACGGCCCGATCGCCGTCCTGCACTTCGACGCTCACCTCGACACCTGGGACACCTACTTCGGTCAGCCTTTCACCCACGGCACCCCCTTCCGCCGCGCCAGCGAAGAGGGCCTGATCGACATGGAGCGTTCGCAGCACATCGGCATCCGTGGACCGCTCTACAGCGAGAAGGACCTCGAAGACGACCGCGTCCTCGGCTTCCAGGTGATCCGCAGTGACGACTACGAGGTCGACGGTGTCGCCAGCATCGTCGAGCGCATGCGTAAGCGCCTCGACGGTGGCCCGGTGTACGTCTCCGTCGACATCGACGTACTCGATCCCGCCCACGCTCCGGGCACCGGAACACCCGAAGCGGGCGGCATGACCTCTCGCGAATTGTTGAACACACTGCGTGGGTTGGTGGGACTCAACGTGGTCGGCGCCGACATCGTCGAGGTAGCGCCGGCGTACGACCACGCCGAGATCACCGGTATCGCAGCGGCCCACGTCGCTTACGAGTTGCTGTCGGTGCTCGCACTCAATCGCTGAAGCAGCACAACGGTATCCGTCGTGTGATGCATCTCGGGGTTCGCGGGAAGATCACGTTCCCGCGACTCCGAGACCAACACCTTCCAACCATCGGTGAACAGCGACTCCACGTATTCGGGTGTATGGAGCATGGCCCGATGGTGCTCGGTCGGCGACTCGTGAGGTGAGTGGCCCACGATCAGCAAATGCCCGCCGGGCGCGACCAGATCTCCGAGAGCACGGAACAATTCCCCGCGCGCGGGTTCGAGCATGTGGAAGAACTGCGCGGACACCAGATCGAACGAGCGCCCCTGCGGATCCCACTTCGTCAGGTCGGCTTCCAGCCATTCGATGTCGACGCCCTCGCCCTCGACGTGAGCCTGGGCGCGGCCGAGCGCAACCGACGAGATGTCGGTGCCGGTGACCTTCCACCCGCGACGCGCCAACCACAAAGCGTCGGCACCTTCGCCGCAACCGACGTCGAGTGCCGTGCCCGGTTCCAGGTCGGAGGCTTCGGCAATCAACTGTGGGTTGAGATTTCCGCTCCAGCGCGCGGGGCGTTCCTCGTACAGCGAGTTCCAGAACTGTGCGTCCGCCTTGGCGTACGGATTCTCGGTGGTATCGGAGTTTTCGTGGTGATTGTGGTGTTCGTGGCTCATGCACCCAGGATGAACGACCTTCCACAACTCTCGCAACCATCTTTGCTGAAACAGCAACTTCTCCATTTCGACGCCCTGCTAACGTCACGTCGTGGCCGGTGGATTTCCCGTGTTTCGTCTCTACTGCAACTCAGCAGGCCCATACGTTTTGTGTTGTGCGCATTTCCCCGAGTTCACCGGTTCGAACTCGGACGAAGAGTTCAGCGTCCGGCAGAGCTTCGACCGCGCAGTCGAGAAGATTCTGCGCGATGCATCCTTCGAACCGACTACCTTGACTTTGGTCGGCGAGCAGCAGGGCTATCCCGTCGGAGACCGACTGTTCGATACGACAGTTCCGCGTACCGGAACCGTCTCGTACGCGTTCCAAGAAGCCGGACCGCCGTGGATCGTTCTCGGCCTTGATGTTTCGGCGGACGAATTCTGGTCCGAAATCGACGACGACGCAGACCTCCACGGTCTCGGCCCCACCTCCCCGTTGAGGTCAGTTCCAGCAACCGTGCTCACGGAGACCGGGTGGCCACGACGAAGTGACCTCGACTCCCCGTGAACTGAACCAGAACTCCAACCTTCGTGAAATCGAACAAAAATCCGCCCGATTTTCGTGAGGATCGACCGAGATGCCCGTCACGTCCTACGCCAAGATTTAGCGGTCACACTCGACTGCGCCCTCACGATTCACTCCCGGGCCCCGGCTCCTTCACGGAGGCACAATGAAACACCGCTCCTATTCGACGCTTGCCGCGACCGCGGGGCTCGCGCTCGTATTGTCGGCTTGCAGCTCGGGAGGCACGTCCTCGGGCTCCGGCGGCGGTGAGCCTCTGACTGACGGAACCTTCCGGTACGCGTTGCAAGGCGATCCGGGTGCACTCAACCCGATCATGTCCGGCTCTGCGGCAACCGCGGAAATTTCGAAGCTGGCGTACGACTCCCTGGTCTACCAGGATCCTGAAACCAGTGAATTCAAACCATGGTTGGCCGAGAAGTGGGAAGAAACGCCGACCTCCGCGTCCTTCACCATTCGTGAAGGCGTGACCTGTACCGACGGGTCGACGCTGACTGCACAGACCGTCGCGAACAACATCAACTTCGTAGCCGATCCAGCCAAGGGTTCACAACAACGCGGCACCACAGTTCCCATCGGCGCTTCGGCCACTGCCGATCTCGCCACCCGCACCATCACGGTAACCACTCCGGCGCCGACCCCGTTCCTCCTCCTCACCATCAGTCGCCTCCCGATCATGTGCGATGCCGGACTCGAAGATCCGACCGCCTCGAACAACAAGTCGCTGGGCTCCGGCATGTTCGAAGTCACCGAAGTCTCGGCCAATGACCACTACACGTTCGAGCGTCGTGACGGTTACAGCTGGGGGCCCGACGACACCACCTCCGACACACCGGGTGTCCCCAAGACAGTCATTGCTGTCATGGCACCCAATGTCAGCACCGCAGCAAACCAGCTTCTCTCAGGCGAACTGAGCGCATCTCCGATCGCCGGTCCGGACAAGGATCGCATCGATGCCGCCAATTTCGACTCGGTCCAGCGCCCACTTCCCGCCGGTCAGATGTACTTCAATCAGATTGCGGACAATCCGACCAGCGATCCCGCCGTTCGAAAAGCTCTCGTCCAGGCTGTCAATCTCGACGATCTCGCTGAAGTCATCACTGGCGGCCAGGGCACCCGTGCAACAAGTCTTGTCTCCGTCGAGCCCCGAGCCTGTGTGTACGACTCTGTCGCAGGCAACATTCCGGACTTCGACCTCAGCGCAGCAAAGGCAACACTGGACGCTGCAGGTTGGACCGCCGGCTCCGACGGCAAACGAAGCAAGGACGGAAAGCCGCTGACCCTCCGCCTCTTCTACGCTGCCGGCGAAGATGCGCGCAGCGCGGCAGCCGAGCTCACCCAGTCGGCATGGTCCGACCTCGGTGCGACCGTCGAGGTGACAGGAGCCGACCAGACCAAGGTTGTCGACGTCATGCTCAGTGGCAAGGACAACAACCAGTGGGACATCGCGTGGATCCAGATCAACAATTCGGTTCCCAGCGGGTTCGTCCCGTTCTTCTCCGGTCCTGCTCCGGCAGCAGGTAAGAACTTCTCTTCGATCAACAACCCCGCCTACGAAGCAGCCGTTGCCAAGGCATCCGGCTTGACCGGCGAAGCAGCGTGCGCGGAGTGGGCGGACGCCGAGTCACAGATCACCAAAACGGTGTCCGCAGTCCCGTTTGCAGATACGGTCTTGAGCTTCTACTTCAACAAGGCCGGACTCGCATTCGGTAAGACCTTCATCGGTTCTGCGTTGCGCCTCTACCAGTAGGCCGGTCGACCGAACGCGGTGCGTCAACGAGATACGTCAGATCATTGTGATCTGACGTATCTTGTTGCCACACCGATCGTCTCGTTGTCGAGTTCGACGTAGGTCAGCTGAGGAATGCTGGACGCAAGTTCACTGAAAGCCCACTTCGCGACATTCTCGAATGACGGACGGAAATCGAAAATCTCCGGCCAGGCACCGCTCGCCAATTGCTCGGCACATCGATCGACGGACTCGTCCAGAGCGTCCGTGTCGACAAACCATCCACGTTCTCCGAGTTGGTCGTCCTCGAACGAGAACGCCACTCGCATCGTCACGCGAAATCCGTCGGCAGGCATCAGCGGCGGCAAGTTCTTCGCGTCCCGCACCGGTGCCGGAAGCCCCTGCCTCACAGCGAATGTACGACGGATCTCGATACTGAACATGCGCACCAAGGTATCAATGTTCATCACAATTCTATGAGCGGACCAATCGCGCAATCGCGTCGTTCGCTTCTTTGATCTTCGCGTCCGCCTCGGGCCCACCGGCAACAGCGGCTTTGACGACGCAGTGGCCGATGTGGTCCTCGAGCAGGCCCATGGCCACCGCCTGGAGGCCCTTGGTCATCGCCGACACCTGCGTCAGGATGTCGATACAGTACTTGTCCTCGTCGACCATGCGCTGCAGGCCGCGAGCTTGACCTTCTATGCGACGCAGACGCGCCAGGTAGTCGCCCTTGGCGGTGATGTAGCCGTGCGAATCACTCGTGCAGCATGCATCGCCGGTCGCATCACTGCCTTGGGCACTGTTTGGAGCACTGCTTGGCGCACTGCCCACTTCTGTCGCTTCCGACATTCGATGTCCTCCTGTTCGTCAACGCGTGACTTCGCAACAATTCTCGTTATCGGGGCGATGTGCGGAGACTCTTCGACTTCCGTTGTCTTGCAGAGCAATCACTGCGCACATCGCCACGCATTTCGCTACGGCACGAACAGATGGATGCATGGCGATTGCCCATGCCCGTTTTCCCGTTGCTGCGAAACGCATTCGGTTTCAGTGCCCGTGGTGCGCGTGGCTCGAGTGTTCGGCCCCAGGCGTGGTCGCATTGTCGGCCGTCAGCGTGAATTCCGCCGTACGCACCACTCCGCCGTGCTTGAAGTCCAAAAACAACCGGTAATCCTCGGCGCTCGGCATGTTGGCGTAGAAGGTGATTGCCGGTCCAGCCGGCGTGACACCGTCACCGGGGTAGCCGTCCGGATGGACATGGAGATAGGCGAGGTCGGAGGCACGCAACGCGACCAGATGCCCGTATGCGGCAAGGTAGGGCTGCAAGTCCGTGACCGGGATTCCGTCACGACTGACCGAGAGCGTGAGCTTCGATATCTGGCCGGCATGGGCCGCGCCTTCGAGGGAGACGGTATAGCCGTCGACCGTCGTGGCGGCAGCAGCAGCGGGCAACGGCCGAGGATCATAGGGTCCGGCGACGCGCACATCCGCACTGAGCGTGATTCCGTCACCACCGTCCGGAGTGAAATCAGCGAACACTCGATAGTCTCCCGCATGATCGAAATCGACTGACACATGCCAGTTTCCGTTCTCGTCCAATTCGGGATGCACGTGCTGGAATCCGGTCAGGTCCAGACCGACCACGATCAGATGCAACTGCTTGTCGTGGGTGTCCGTGTACCGGATCAAGGGAGTTCCAACCGGATCCAGGATCCGGAACTGCAAGGGGACATGGTTGCCGACGGTCGCCTCCGACGTTGCCAATTCCAGTGTGTAGCCGTTGTCGCTGAACATCTTGCCCTCCAAAGTTTGGGTCGGCAGCACTTTCGTTGCCGTCTGCGTCAGGTTCTGCACTCCTTGACATCGAACCTGTTGCAATTTGTACCATACCCCCCTAGGGTATGCAACGAACTACTCGAACACCCTGAATTCACTCGAAGGAGATCCGATGCGCATCTACGCAGAGCGCCGGCCGAATGAGTTCCAAGAGCAGCATTTCCCCGTGCGCCCCAACGAAGCGCTGCGCCGATGTCACCCAGGCCCGCTTACGACACCCCTTGACCACACAAGCATCACCTATACCCCGTACAGGTAAGGAACTCAGAATGTCCACACAACCGAAATCCACCCGTAAGTGGTGGGCGTTGGCGTTGATCGCCGCCGCTCAGTTCATGGTCATCATGGACACCTCCATCATCGGCGTCGCTCTCCCCCAGATGCAGAGCGATCTCGGCTTTTCCCAAGAAGGCCTGACCTGGGTCTTCAATGCGTACGTCATCGCGTTCGGCGGGCTACTCCTCCTCGGCGGCCGCCTGTCCGACCTGTTCGGCGCCCGCAGAGTGTTCTCCGCTGGTTGGCTGATCCTGCTGATCGGTTCCGTTGTCGCCGGTGCCGCCGGTAACGTCGCCGTCGAACTTGCGGGCCGCGCAGTTCAGGGTGCCGGTGCCGCACTCATCGCGCCGTCGGCGCTCACCTTGCTGATGATGCTGTTCGGCAGCACGCAGAAAGAGATGACCAAGGCGCTGTCCATCTACGGCGCTGCCGCCCCGGCCGGCGGTACGGCCGGCGTGTTCCTCGGCGGCGTCATCACCGAATACACCAGCTGGCCTTGGGTGTTTTACCTCAACATTCCCATCGCTGTCATCGCGCTGATCGCTACTCCCCTCCTGATGCCGAACGCACCGGCACGTACCGGGTCGATCGACTTCCTCGGCGCACTCGCTGTCACCGCAGGTCTTGCTGTCGGAGTCTTCGGCATCGTCAGAGCACCTGATGTTGGATGGGGATCCGGGCAGACGTGGCTGGCGCTCGCCGTTTCGGCCGCTCTGTTGGGTGCATTCGTGTTGATCCAGTCCAAGCGTCGGGAACCTCTGGTGCGTCTGGGAATCTTCAAGGCGCCCAACCTCGGTGCCGCGAACATCGCTCAGCTCGTCCTCGGCGCTGCCTGGATACCGATGTGGTTCTTCCTGAACCTGTACCTGCAGCAAGTGCTCGGATACAGCGCCTTCCCGGCCGGTGCGGCGCTGCTGCCGATGACGATCTTCGTCATGCTCGGCATGGTCGTCGTGGCACCACGGGCCATGGCACGCTTCGGTGCAAAAGCGATGATCGTGACCGGATTGCTTGTACTGGGAATCGGTTTGGGTTGGATGTCGTTGATCCGGCCCACCGGCAACTTCTGGGTCGACGTACTGCCGGCATCGCTCGTGGCTGCGGCAGGTATGACGCTGGCGTTCATTCCCTCACTCGGTACGGCGATTTCGGCTGCGCGCCCGGAAGAGGGCGGATTGGCTTCCGGCATCGTCAACGTCAGCTACCAGGTCGGCTCGGCTGTCGGCCTCGCGGTGATGACCGCGATCGCAGCAGTGTTCGGCGCTGATCAACTCGGTGACCTGACGGAGTTGACGAACGGTTTCTCCGCCGTGTTCCTCGGAGCAGCCGCCATAGCAGTGGTTGGCGCAGCAATCACCGCGATCGTGATGCGGTCGACCAAGGTCGACGATCCTCGACCCGTTCAATCCACCGTCAATTCTTGACCAACTCCGGTGGTGGGTTCGGCCGGCTGTCACCAGCCGAACCCACCACCGGCGGAACCACTTAGGACTCGTTATGTCGCGCCTTGCTTCTCTCACGCCCACCACCGCTGTCGGTGCATCGAAAGACCTTCTCGCCGAACTCGTCAACCGTCACGGACAGGTCGGTGACATGGTCGCGGCGATGGCTCATTCGCCCGCTGTGCTGGGCGGCTATCTGCAACTCAGCCGAGCAATGAAGCGAGCGAAACTGAGCCGCAAGATCACCGAGCGAATCTCTATCGCTGTGCAGGTCCAGCAAGGTTGCGCTGTTTGCCTCGAAGCCCACGTGGCCGCCGCGCACGCCAACGGCGTCGAGGCGGACGAGATCGAGCGTGCCCGCGCGGGCACCTCGGCCGATCCCGCCATCGCGGCAATGATCGACCTCGGGCTTCGCGTCTATCGGGAGCCTGCCTCGATTTCAGACGAACACATCACGGGCCTTCGAGCGCACGGCTACGGTGATCGCGAGATCGCCGACGTAGTCGGAATCGTCGCCCTCAATGTCCTGACCGGAGCTTTCAATCTTGTCGCGGGAGTGAAACCAAATGAACCGGATCGCTAACTCCGCACCGGAACGGAACAGCCTGCGTCTGTTCTTGATTCGCGACTATCGCCTGCTCTTCAGCGCCCAGATCATCGCGCTGTTCGGCACCGGGTTGGCGACGGTTGCGCTGGGTCTACTCGCCTACGAACTCGCCGGACCGAGCGCCGGAGCCGTGCTGGCCACCGCGCTGACGATCAAGATGTCCCTGTACGTCGTGATCGCTCCACTCGCGGCGGCGTACGTAGACCGGTTGCCGAGACGGGCTTTCCTCGTTGTCCTCGACGCCATTCGCGCAGCGGTCGTGATCGCATTGCCCTTCGTCAGCGAGATCTGGCACATCTACGTGCTGGTGGGCGTTCTCCAAGCTGCGTCGGCAGCGTTCACTCCCACGTTCCAAGCGGTCATCCCTGACATCGTGACCGACGAGGCCGATTTCACCCGCGCGCTGTCGGCATCGCAGGTCGCTTACACGATGGAAAGTCTGCTCAGCCCTGTTCTTGCCGCAGTCGCTCTGTCCTTCATGACATTCAACCTGTTGTTCGTCGCCACCTCCGTGGGCTTTGCCGTCTCGGCACTGCTCGTGCTGGCCACCCGAATCCCCAACGCTCGCCGAAGTACTCACCGCAAGGCGTGGGATCGGATCGCGTCGGGGATGCGGATCTTCGTGACCACGCCGCGACTGCGCGGCATCATGGCACTCAATCTCGTGGTGGCAGCAGCCGGATCGATCGTGGTGGTCAACACCGTCAACTACGTCCGCGACGAGCTCGGTGGAACCCAATCCGACGTGGCGTGGATGCTTGCCGCGTCAGGCACCGGCACGTTGGTGACCGCGCTTCTTCTTCCACGCGTTCTCGACAGAACCGCTGAACGTACCGTGATGACAGCAGGTTCCGTTGTCCTGGTCGTCAGCGCCGGCGCGGCAGCAGCCCTCGCCGTGGCCGGTGTATTCACGTGGATGCTCACTGCCGCAGTGTGGGCGCTCGTCGGCGCCGGCATGGCCATGATCGTCACTCCGACCGGAAAAGTACTTCGGCGCTCCGTCGAACCCGCAGGCATACCGGAGGTGTTCGCAGCCCAGTTCTCCCTGTCGCACCTTGCCTGGCTTGTCACCTATCCGATCGCCGGATGGGTTGGTTCGAGCGCGGGATTTGCGGTCACCTGGAGCATCCTTGCAGCGCTTGCCGCAGTGGGAGCCGTTGCAGGATTTGCACTTTGGCCTCGGGAGACAGTTGCTGAATTGCCCGGACAGGCGACGTATGAAACCACGCGAGGCCAATGCACCTTGGCGGCAACCCAGTGCGCATGCGCTCGCACCGTCTGATGTCGACGGTCTGCCCGAACCTCGATTGGGCCTCAACGAAAGTGGTGGTGCAGCCATCGCCTGCACCACCACTTTTCGCTCAGCTCACGTCGGCATACTTCCTGGGATTTGCGTCGAACCGAGGACCACATCCCTTGCAGCAGAACCAGTACCGATTACCTTCGAAGTCACGAAACAGGCCTTCCGCTTCGGCACGCACCTTCTCGATCACGCTGCCGGGCATGACCCGACATTCGACAAGTTCACTACTGCCAGCGGTGAGTAGGTCTTTCCCACCGGTCGGCATCGCCGAACCGACAGCGCCGACATCGCCTTTGGCGTCAGACTTCGGGGTGTTGCCACAGCCACAACTGCTCATTGGGATTCCTGTTCTTTTGCGGGACGGATGCGGCCCGCAAAGCGAGCCCGATACAACCGCCAATATACCCCCTATAGGTATATTTGACTGAACCTAAGGGTGCGTTCAGTTGACACATCGCCGTATAAACCATTGCGGGAGAAAGAATAATGCGTCACCAGTCTCGGATCACCTGCAGCATCACGACACAGTCAACCCTATACCTACTGGGGGTATAGGGTAGGTCTGGCATCAACCAGCCATGTCCGCGAGGTCGTCGACGAAGAGGAGCAATGAAGAACTGGAAAGCAATCGGCAGCAGCCGATTCGCCGTAGTTGGAGCTTTGCTGTTGGTCGGCATGCTCTGGGGAAGCTCGTTCCCCCTGGTTGCTGTGGCAGCACCAACTCTCGGCGCCGTCGGCACGACGCACGGCCGCTTCATTGTTGCAGCGTTGGTTCTCGCGCTGATAACTGCTTCCAGCAGATCGACCTGGCGCGCGGTCGGTCATCGGTTTCCTGCATTCCTACTGCTGGCTGCCCTCAACGTCGCTGGGCCCCTGACGCTTGTCGCAACTGCGATCGTCGGCCTCAACTCGTCGACGGCGTCGATCCTGAATGCCACGACTCCGATGTTCACCGTATTCGTCGCCGCTTTCTGGCTTCGACAAAAGATCACCTGGCGAAAACTCTCGGGGGTCGCGATCGGCATCGTCGGCGTCTCGGTGCTTGTCGGCGGAATTCCGTCAGCGATCGACAGTCGCGCAATGCTGGCCATTGGCGCATCTTTGACCGCGGCGCTGCTGTACGCAGTCGGAGGTGTCTACGCACGAAAGTCGTTCCAGGACACTCCACCCCTGACTCTGGCCCTCGGCCAGCAACTTGCCGCGGTCGCCCTCTTGGTGCCGGTGTCCGCCGTCGCTCCCCCACCGGGGCCCATAACCGTCGGCCCTCTCATCGCCGTGGTAGCCCTGGGGCTGGGGGCTACCGCCGGTGGCTACCTGGTCTACTTCTGGATAATTCGTCAGGCGGGTCCAGTCGCGGCATCGGCCGTCACGCTTCTCGTTCCGATTTCGGCATCAGCTATCGGAGTGCTGTGGTTGCACGAACCTGTCACCTTCGCGCTCGTCGGCGGGCTCGTCGTCATTCTTGCCGGAGTCGGCTTGCTCCTGGATCTTCCACCGACGCGAGATCCATCCCGCAGGGTTGCCCCGGGGCGGGCGGCTAGCGCGGACAAACGGCCGGTCAGCGGCTGATCGGAGCCGTCCAAAGTCCGACCAGCGCGTCGACGAGATCGGTCGTGAAGTCCTCCCATGACATGACCGCGTCCGGCCCCTCTTCGGCAAGCGTGCGCTCACGTTCGGCGAACATGTGCACGATCGCATTGCGTCCGATGTCCGCGCGGGCGCGTCGAACACTCATCGGCATGTCGGCCAGACAGTCAGAGAGTCCCCGAAGCGTCTCCTGCAGGGTGGGCGAGGCCAGTACCTCGTCGTAGACGATTTTCCGCAGGACCGGGTCGGTGAGAATCTGCGCGCTGAACCGCGCATACCAGGTCGGGCCACCCATTTCGGCGTAGTGATCGGTCGACGCCCGAACCAGACACGAAATCCAGTCACGAACATTTGTGGACCCTTCGATCTCACGCAGCAGTTCGCCACGGTTCTTCTCGACCTGCTGGGAATGCTTGTTCACGATCGCGCGGACCAGATCGGTCTTGGTTCCGAAGTGATATCCGACGGCAGCATTGTTGCCCTGACCTGCCGCCTCGCTCACCTGACGGTTCGAAACCGCGAAGACTCCATGTTCTGCGAACAACTGCTCGGCGACGGCGAGAATGCGGTCTCGGGTTGCAGCAGAGCGCGCGGAATTTGCGGCGCCGCCGACATCTGCCGACGCGTCCTCAGTCCTCGTAGTCATGGACACCATCATCCTCGACCATCCGAAGCTGCTCGGCACCGGAGATATTCGTCACGATCGGAGACACAGCCTTCCGTTAAGTCAGTCAATTGATTTAACTTTAGTTCAAGCAACTGACTTAAACCATTATTCGTTCTTCCTCCGATGGAGTTACCGCAATGTCGTCAACCACTTCACCACCACCGACAACGCCGCCACAGACAACGAAGTCGCCAGCCACCACCGCAGTGGTGGCTGTTCTGGCGTTTTCCGGCATCGTCGTCTCGCTCATGCAGACGCTGGTGATCCCGATCATCCCGCATCTGCCCGAGTACCTGAACGCGCCGGCGTCCGATACCGCGTGGGCTGTGACCGCCACGCTGCTCGCAGCTGCCGTCGCCGTCCCGACCATGGGCCGCTTGGGCGACATGTTCGGCAAACGGCGTCTACTCCTGATCAGCATGGCGCTGTTGGTCACCGGTTCGGTGGTCGGAGCACTCAGTTCGAGCGTTATCCCCCTCGTTGCCGGCCGAATCCTGCAGGGCCTTGCTGCCGGCGTCATTCCGCTGGGCATCAGTGTGATGCGCGACGTGCTTCCGCCCAAGAAGCTCGCCGGCGCTGTTGCGATGATGAGCGCTTCACTGGGAGTCGGTGGCGCTCTAGGTCTTCCGATCGCGGCTTTGATCGCCGAGTACGCCGACTGGCACGTCCTGTTCTGGGCGTCAGCCGTGCTCGGCGCTCTTGCGGCCGTTCTTGTTGTCGTCCTGGTCCCCGAATCGACGGTTCGCACAGGTGGCACGTTCGACTTCGGCGGGGCAATCTCGCTCTCAGCCGCCCTCATCGCTCTACTACTGGCCATTTCCAAGGGTGGCGACTGGGGTTGGACGAGCACGCTCACGCTTTCCCTGTTCGGCGCCGCGATCCTGATATTCGGATTCTGGGCTTGGTGGGAACTACGCACCCCCAAGCCGCTGGTGGATCTACGCGTATCCATCCGCCGCCAGGTGCTCTTCACCAACCTCGCATCGATCGTGTTCGGGTTCGCGATGTTCGCCGCCAGCATGGTATTTCCCCAGGTAGTCCAGTTGCCTGAAGTCACTGGTTACGGCCTAGGCGGTTCGATGCTCACCGCGGGTCTGGTCATGGCTCCCTCCGGCATCATCATGATGCTGATCTCTCCGCTGTCCTCACGTATCACCAATTCGCACGGCCCCAAGGTGACGCTCATGCTCGGCGCCGTTGTCGTCGCAATCGGTTACGGCATCGGCATTTTCGCCATGCACTCGATTTGGGAACTGATCGTGATCGCCGTGATCATCGGCGCCGGTACCGGTATGGCTTACGGCGCGATGCCCGCTCTCATCATGGGGGCTGTTCCTCCGTCCGAGACCGGTGCAGCCAACAGCTTCAACACCCTGATGCGCTCCCTCGGTACATCATTCGCCAGCGCCATCGCGGGTGTCGTCATCGCCCAGATGACCATGTCCATCGGTGGGGCAACGCTGCCGTCGGAGAACGCTTTCCGCGTCGTCATGGCCCTCGCTGCCGGATCCGCCGTCGTCGCACTCGTCCTGGCCGGTTTCCTCCCTCGGTTCAACAGCTCCAACTCCCGCAAGGAGATTGGTAGCCAGCACACCGATACGTCCCCGACCTCCTCGAAGGAATCCGTTCCGACACACTGAGCCAGCGCGCAATACACACTGCGCTGTACACACAGCCCGGCCCCGGCGGAGTCCAACTCCGTCGGGGCCGACGCGTTTCACACATTTTGCTGTTGATACACCTGCGGACGACAGTTTCGTGACATGCTCCGTTGAGATGGGTGCTCGTTCGATACTCGGGGAAAGGATGCCGCGATCGCCGCTCCTCGTGCTGACGTAGCCCTTGCTGTCGCCGCCGCTGCCGTCCTGGGCATAGGCGTCGGTGTCCTTCTTGCCGATGTCGTCGCCGGCCTGGCTGCAGGTGCGGGTGCTGCAGTGGTATTTCGGTTTGCTCTTCGGATGATCAATACCCGAAAGTGAGCGTTTGCCGAGGGTCCTACTTCAGGACACGGATCGCCGAGCCCGGAAGGATTCCGCTCGATGGCGGATAGATCGACGTTGCCCCGTTGAAGAACATGTGAGCGGGAGTCGTGGATACCGGCAGCAGGTCGACGTCCTTGAACAATGCCCGCTCACTTTCCTCCCAGACCTTGCAGGACTCGTCACCGGGAAGAAGCGAAGCCTGAGTAGATAATTCGATGTACTTCTTGTTGTCGAGGGAAGCGAAGTTCACTCCTTCAGGCTTCGGTGGGCCGGTGAAGTACTTCGCAAAGATACTCGGCGTATCGCTCCCCAGCGTCAAACCGATGGAAACGTCCCACGACGACAGGTCGGTGGTGCTGAATGTGTTGGCGATGACAAAACTGTAGTCGCCGCCGGTCAGTTTCACCTTCGCGCCCAGTCCTTCCCACTGTGTTGCCACGTATTCCGCGGCGGCAGAGTTCGTATCGCGTGAGTTGTTGAAAATCACGTTGAGGGCAAGCGGTCGACCGTCCTTCGTCAGGATGCCGTCGGCCCCCGCCTTCCAACCTGCGTCGGACAGCGTTTTCTTTGCTGCATCGACGTCGAAATCGGGGATCGTCCCTTCGACACTGTTGTAGTCGCAGGCAAGGGGTTCCGAAACCGCGAGGGCGCGTGCGCGGGTTCCTTTACCGCCGGTGGTGATCTCGGTGTAGTCGTCCAGGTCTACTGCCTGCACGAGGGCCTGCCGCACAGCACGGTCTGCCGTGGGTAGGGCCGCGAAATGATTGAAGATGAACTCGCCGGACAACGTGGTGTAGGTCTTCGAATCCAGACCCGCGGCCAAGACTCGTTCCTCGTCCGAACCGGTGACCGCTGCGGCATTCACTCCGCCGGTGAGAACAAGATTCGCCGTCGTACTGGGATCGGTGACAATCTTGATCGTCACTGTCTTCGGCACTCCGAGAGTGTCGGAAGTGGTCTCGCCGTTCGGACTCCAGGTGTAACCGTCGCGGCGTTCCATCGTGATGTGATCGTTCGGAACAACTTCGGTGACCTTGAACAGACCCGTTCCATTGCTACTCGAACGGATGCTGGCCGGGTCTTCGAGCGTCGCAGCGCACGGAAGCCGCAACGCGCCGATTCGAGAGAGCAGGAAGGGCGCTGGCTCGGCGGTAGTCACCGTCAGTTCGTCACCGTCCGCTGAGGCCGAAGTCGACATCGGCACAGTGGATCCGCGTAGCGGTGAAGCGTTTTCAGGATCCATGACCCAGTTGATGTCATCGGCCGCGGTCTGTGCGGTGAAGGAAGTGCCGTCGGCACAAGTGATGCCCTTCTTGAGCACGAACTTCAGCGTGTTCCCTTCTTCACTCCAGCTCTCCGCCAGATAGGGACGCACAGTGCGTGTTTGCGCGTCGATGTCGATCAACGAATCGTACGAGTACGCGTTCACGATCTGAGTCGACGTAAGGTTGGTGATCAGAGGGTGCAGATTTCCGGGATCGGCGTTGATGACAGTCGTGAAACTGCCGTCCTTTGCATACTCACCGACTGAACCTTCGGGACTGGATGCGCCGCCACACCCGGCCAGGGTGAAAACGCCAACGCTGATAACTGCTGTCGCGGAGACAGAACGGGCTTTCATACGAGCCGCCATCTACTAGGAGTTCCCATGGCGACAATCGTGCGGGACTGACGTGGTCTGTATCTCGTTGAAGTTCCCCATACAGTCGGCCGTACTCTGTTCGATTGTCACTATCGACCGGGCAAGCGCAGACGCTAAGTACGACGCTGCCGTTGACGGTGATTCGCGACGTTGATTCGGTTGCCGCACAACGCCGGCATGCAGTAGCGGCGTCGCCCTCCCCGGCTTGTATCGACAAACACCCCGTTGCACGTCGGCGATGCGCATGGACGGAATCGTTCGTACCCCAATGTGCGCAGAGTCCCCAGCAACGAGTATCCGATCAACAACGTGAGTTCACCCGCGAGATCGATTGTGTTGTCCGGTACTGCATTCCACCGATAGCCGTTCTGGGAATCTGGCGTAAGTCGAACGTGATGCGGGACGGCCTGGAGAAGTTGATGAGTGCGATCGACTAGTTCGCCGGCAGTCGGAGCATCGAGAACCGAACGAATTTCCTCTCTGAGCCCCTGAACGTCCGCAAGTTCACCGCTGGTCGGCCCGCGTCCGTTGCGGAGTGCGTCCGGCGAGAGTCCGTGTTCACTCAGTAGATCCCGAAGCGTCTGGGAGTCTGGCAACGCGTCACCAGCCTCCACCCACACTCGGGGTGAGGTGTTGACCAGGTCCGTCGCAAACGACGCACCGGATACGTAATCGTCTAAAACTACTTGCATCCCTTACCTCCCTGCTTTACCGTAATTGAATAACCTAACTTTACACCTTACGGAGGCGGCGGGATGGAACACTGCGCAGACCACGGACTGCCCGAGATACTCCTCGACACCCACAACCGATTACGCCGCGCCGGCACCGTGGCGTCGGGGACACCCGTCGTTGCAGCCGAGCTCTACTGGTCGATCGGAGCGCTCGCCCAATGCCTGACCGCGATGGACGAGGTCATTTCACAACTGGGAATCAACGCCCGAAAGCAGTTGCGAGCTGGAAAGTTCGATGTCCAGAGCGGACCGTTCGAAGGAGAGCCCGACGCTGCCCTGCTCACCGCAGTTCTTGCGCTCGCCCGAGCATCGAGCAGTTGCGAACCAGTTCAGACGGCAATCGGCAATGCCCAGATCGCGGTGAGCGATCTCGTCGTCTCAAGGCCCACCAGCGCTTGACGCCCGCGCTCGCAGCCTGTCCCAATAAAGACTGTATGGTTGGTTTTCAGGCAGCCATCGAGAGCATCGACCAGCAGGAACCGGGTTATCACTGCGAGTGCAGGAACATCGACAATCTACGAGGACCGAACCGTCCGGATCGACGATCAGGGCGTCACGATCCGCCTCTACTACTTCCCGTTTGTCAGCAAGTTCGTCCCGTACTCGCAGATCGAATCCGTCGACCTCGGAGTCATGTCATGGCTGAGCGGACGCCTACGAATCTGGGGAACAACAGATTTCAGCTCGTGGTACAGCCTGGATCTTTCACGCCCGCGGAAGGAGACCGCGGTGGTACTCACTCTCGCCGGCCACGGATCGCCTTCGTTCAGCCCCAAGGACGCCGATCGCGTCGAGACCGAAATCCGCAGTCGCATCGGATCACACGCCGCGAACTGACTAGCGGAACTCGGATTCGACGGTGACGATCTCACTCCAGTCGGTTCGATCGAACAACCGCGCCAGCGCAGTGAACAGAACTTCCGGGTCGACGACGCTCTCGGGTGAGTGCACACCGATCCGATCCGAAATCGTTCCGTCGGCGAGCCGGGACACCACCTGAGCAAGGCCGAGCGCCAAGGGGATTCCGGTTGCACCGGCCATGTCCGACAGCAACTCCGACACCGGTGAATCGTCTGCAATCCGGGCCACGACGCGCATCGCTCTTCCGTCGAACATTCCTGTCGCCGAGGCGAAGAACAACGGCAGGGATCCGTGGCCGGCGCGCGTGAGCATTCGAGGCGCAGCACGGATCATCCGTCCGAGCGAAGGCTTGCCCAATTCTTCGGCGGCCGAGTCGAGATCGATTCTCCCCTTGTCGATGTCGGCGCGGAGAACGTCGAGAAACGCCACGGTTTCCGGTGTGATGACCATCAGATTTGCCGAATGCCCCGCAGGATTGATGGTCCGATGAAACATCACCGGCTCCGGATGCCCGACCACGTAAGCGTTCCCCCGACGTCCGCCGGGCAGTTCGAGTGCGATGGAACGCAACGGTTCTTCGTTGACGATTCGCCCCGCACGAACCACCGGAACCTGGCCGCTGATCTGTTGCATCCAGTGAACGGCGGCTGCACTCAATGTGTCCACCGACTCGTCCTCGCCCTCGACATCAACCGGCCAGGCTGTATACAGATCGTCGACCACGTCCAATCGCGAGACTGCCATCGCGGCCAGGAGGTTACTCATCCCGGGACTTGCGCCCATGCCGACTACCGCACAGATTCCGGCTCCCCTCGCGGCACAGTCCAATTCCAGCATGTCGACGGCCGGCTCCCAGTCGTCGCAGATGTCGAGATAGTGAGTCCCGGTCTCGATCGCTGCCTGGAGAATGCCGACGCCGAAACGGAAGAACGGTCCGACCGTATTGACGACCACGTCTGCGCCGTCAAGCAATTCACGTAGCGTGCGACCGTCCGTGACGTCGATGCTGCGCGCCTCGACTTCCGCTGACGCCTGCGCCAGTTCAACTGAAAGACGCTTCGCAGCATCGATATCGCGATCCGCGACTACTACCTTGCCGATTCCCGGCAATGTTGCGGCCAGACGAACTGCTGCCGAGCCCATGGCACCGGCACCACCCAGTGCGACAACCGTGATTCCGTCAGCCATGAATTCCCTCCAAAAATGCAGTCTGATCCGCTAGATAGCCGGGAGCGAAGATCGAACGGGGAGCAAGGACGGCCACCAGAGCGGACCTCACTTCCGAGTCTTCGAGATCCTTGTCCACGATCGAATGCGTAGCGTCGGGGTACTTCTTGACCACCAGTTGCCCTGGCGAGTCGAGTAATTCGCGGTACACCCTTTCGGTATCAGCCACGTCGACGTTGACGTCTTGTCCGCCGATGATCAAGAGCACCGGAACCTTCACGGTTTCGAGATCGGCTCGCGCATCCGAGAGGTAGTTCTTTCGGATGAAGTTCCACCGGTCTTCGGTGAGACCGTCGGCCTCGCCGGAGGCCACGAGATCGTCGAACGATGCATCACGGGCCAACTGATCCAAGTTCTTCGCACGATCGACCCGCGCTTTCTCGAACTCGTCGGCCGACGCATTTCTCTCGGAAAGTTCGGCTAGGGTATTGAATTCGCCTTGTTGGAGCCAGTTGATCGCGGGACCCACGGCAATGACGAACGCTACGTCCGGGTCGAGGTTCACCACCTTGGGCATCACCCACCCTGCCTGGCTTGCACCCCACAGACCGATCCGAGACGGATCGATATCCGAACGTCCCCGCGCCCACTCGATTGCCGCTTCCGTTTCTGCCGCGCGATCGTCCATGCTCTGGTCGAGCCAATTGCCCGGTGCCCCATTCACCCCCGGCTTGTCCCAGGAGAGTGACGCGTACCCCGCCTTTGCGAACGCCTCCCACACCGGTCGATAGAACGTCTCATGTGTTGCATCGACCGGGCCGTCTCCGTGGACGAAAACCACGAGCCCGAAGGGACCGTCACCGTGTTCGGGCAGTGCAAGGACTCCCTGGAGCGGCACCGATCCCCCGGTGATCGTCACTTTTTCCTCACGGATGTCATAGGTGTTCTGGTACAGCGTCCAGCCCACCAGAGTCGCGATCAGAACAACGACCACCGCCAGGGAAGTAACCATCCACCTGCGTAAACGAGGCTTACTCTTGCCCTCGCTCATCGATTCCGCTGCCATCTTCCCGCCCTAACGTACGAATTTGAAACGATCGTATTGCATTCGATAGTACAGTTGTGGGCGAAGATGTCGAGAAGCGAGGAAAGGACATGGCGATGACCGACAGGGACGTCGATGTACCCACGAGGATCTTGATCGAGGGACTACTGCGCACGGACGGAACTGTCGACGGGCACACCCTCTATGCCACCGCCGACGCCCTCGGCAAAACTGATCAACAGGTTCGGCTGTGCATCAAGCGGTTGGTCACCGAGGGGAAGTTCACTCAGGAAGGTCGCGGGCGGCAGGCCACGCTACGAGCAACGCCGAAAGCCCTGCGCGAGATGGAACCCGACGTCGAATTCGTTCGGCTGGCCTATCGACAAGACCGCGACACTGTGACGCCGTGGGACGGGTATTGGCACCTGGCCGGATTCGCAATTCCGGAGTCGTCACGGAAAGCGCGAGATGCGCTGCGCACCAGGGTCGTTTACCTCGGCGGCGCGCTCGTCCAGGGCGGTCTGTACGTCTCGCCGCACGCCTGGGAACCGTATATTCGCGATGCGGCCGCCGAACTCGACGTCGAACAGCACCTGTCTTCTCTCACCACCCGAGATCTGAAAGTGGGCACTCTCGAAGACCCCGTGAAGATTGCCGCGCAGTTGTGGCCACTGGACCAGATCGCTGACGGATACGAACGGCTACTCGACGTAGCGACCGCACGCCTGCACAAACTGCAGAACAGTCCGGGTACCGATGCTGTCACGATGACCATCGAACTCGCGGCGGAATTCACGCGAGCCATGGAACCGGATCCGCTGTTGCCGCCGGAACTACTGCCCACCAACTGGATCGGCACGAGGGCTCGGTCGATCACTGCGCAGTGCTGGACGCTTCTGGCACAGGTGGACGGTGCCGACGAATTACCGTCGCTGTTCCACCTGTACGCAGATGCAATCGGTGACGATCAGGACGCAAGCGTGCGATGACGGGGCGGCAGTCCGAAACGCCCGAGAACCTCGTCGACTGCGGTGGACGGTGTGACAAGTCCGCGATCCTGAAGCCACGGAATGGTGCTGTCCACCAGATGCTCGAGCGTGCGAGGCAATGCGAGAGGCAGCAACGTAACGCCGTCGGCGACCTCCGCAGCTCGGATATCGGCGATCAAACTGCCGAGACCGGAAGGCGTTCCGACGTAATGAAGCGAAACGGGAACCCGCGGCGAGGTCAACGCGCTGTCCAACTGCGCAAGCTCCTTACGAGCGGAGCGAGCCTCCGGCGCGATCAGAATCTCGAGATCGACCAGCACTGCGACGCTGTCGGGATCGCGTCCTTCTTCAGCGACGGCAGCGCGTATCCGTGCGCGTTCGAGCTGTGCCTCACGCAGATCCGCAGCGCGAATCCGAACCACATTGGTAGGGAATGAAGCCAAATCGAGAGCCTTTTCACCCTCGGTGAGGTCCACCCAGTAGTCGCCGCCGATGATGGGCAGGTTGCCGGGTGCGCCCTCAGCGGCCGGATGGTGACCGGATCCGGTCAACTCGACCGCTACGTGCAGAGAATGCGAAGCGAGTGAAGACATGTGAGACCTCCGAAAATCAGAAAAGTATGGGATGAGCGAGACGAATCGTCAGCTCGAACACATTCCTGAAGAGGTGCGGCACAGATCGACATGGCGACGGCACCACTGACCGAGAGTGATGCTCACTCTCGAAGGGGTGGCGGGAAAATCCGCTGGTGCCATGGCTGCCATGCTAGTTGTCCGTTCGAGTTTTCGGGGACCGAGCTCAGCTCAGACGCACTCGGCTGCGCCGGCATTGTCGTCTGCGGCTCCGAGGAAGGGGCGGGTCTCGGGCACAGGGTTCCACGCACCTGCCGTCTTCGCGTACTTCCAATCACGCTGATTCGAAACCAGGATGTTCACGGCGTCGACCAACCGCGTCACGTCGTCCGAGCTGCTACCGAGGCCGAGGCTGGCGCGAACTGCACCGCCGGAGAGGCCGAGGCGCGCGAGAACCGGATGTGCGCAGAAGCGACCGTCGCGAACTCCGATGCCGTGCTCGGCGGAGAGGAATGCGGCGATCTCGCCCGCTTCGAATCCGTCGACGGTGAAGGTGACGATTCCGACGGCGTCGGGAGCGTCGTTCCACAGTCGCACGAGTGAGACGCCCTCGATGGCGGACAAGCCGTCAGTGAGCTGGGCGGTGAGCGCCTTCTCATGCTCGGCGATCACGTCGAAGTCCAGGGCGTGCAGGGTTTCGCAGGCGGTCGCGATGGCTGCCGCACCGAGCACGTTGGGGGAACCCGCCTCGTGGCGTGCGGGCGCGCAAGCCCACTCGGTGGATTCGACGGTCACCTCACGCACGGCGCCGCCGCCGGCGAGGTACGGCTGAGCTTCGTCGAGCCAGTCACGGCGGCCGACGAGAACGCCGGCGCCGAAGGGCGCGTACAGCTTGTGGCCCGAGAACGCTACGTAGTCGACGCCGCATTCCTGCAGGTCGATGCGACGGTGGGGAGCCAACTGAGCAGCGTCGACGAGGATACGTGCGCCGCAACGGTGAGCGATGTCAGCCAAACGTGCAATCGGCAGGATCTCACCGGTCACGTTGGAGGCCCCGGTGATTGCGAGCAGCGCGGCAGGCTTGGTGCACAGTTCACCGATCAGACGCTCGATCGTTTCTTCGATGGTGTCTGCGGCGGTGACGATACGAGCGTCGTTCCACGGCAACAGGTTTGCGTGATGCTCGACGTCGAGGACGACGGTGCTGCCGGGGACGCACTGCGCAAGCAGGTTCAGCGAATCGGTGGTGTTCCGGGTGAAGACGACAACCTGATCGTCGGCACAGTTCACGAAACGAGCAACGGATTCACGAGCGTTCTCGTAGGTGAGCGTGGAGATCCGGGACGCGTAGCCGGCACCGCGGTGGACGCTGGCGTACGTGGGCAACAATTCGGCGATACGGTCGGTGACCTGGGCCAATGCCGGCGCGCTGGCCGCGTAGTCGAAGTTGGCGTAGGAGCATTCGCCGCCCTGAACCAATGGAACCTGCAGGTCGGCACCCGAATCCTTGGCAATCGCGGTGGTGCAGCAGGTGTCGGCACTCAATACAGCAGTCATCGAAGACAATCCTCACGTTCAAGGACTCGTTCGTCGGGAGATGGCCCCGGAAGAGTCCGCGCTTGCCGCATTCGTTTTCGAACGCAGCCGGGTCGTCACCCGGAGCACCCCACCGCGGAGGAGGGTTGCCGACCAGCAAGCCGGGGCTGAACACTGGTACTCGTGACCTGGCAACGAGGATGGCAGGAACCTCCCGCGCTTGTCAAGACGAAGCTGCGAAGACCGTCGTCACGGCGCGATCGTCCGGCAGGCGAGGTGGAGCGCAAGCCTGGTTTCCGGATCGGCCAGATCGACCGAGAGAAGGCGCTGAATTCTATCGATCCGACTCGATACGGTGTTGCGGTGCAAGCCCATTCGGGTTGCGGTGTGAGCCAGAGACGATTCTTCGTCGAGGTACGTCGACAGAGTCTCGAGCAACTCTCCATTGGAATCGCGTAGCGGTGCGAGCAATGCCGCGGCCGCAGGCTGGAAGGTGTCGGTTCGCGTCCACGCCAGCAGCAACTGCGCCAGCCCGAGGCGGTCCACGTGCAGGAATCGACCTGTTTGAGATCGGGAACCGGCGAGCCGAGCGGCATCCCCGGCCTCCGACAGGGACGAACCGATTCCAGCCGGACCGTCGTGTGCGCGTCCCACACCTACCCAGGTCTCCATCGTGGGTTCCAACCTGGCCTGAGCTGCACGGATGCACTCGGCGATCCTGGTGATCGCCTCCGGTCGCGGCTCGCCTGGCAGAGTCGTCCACGCCGCCCAGCCGTCAGCCTGTTCCACGACATTGGCGTCGATTCCCTCGGCGGCGAGAGCATCTGCAACCTCGCTGCGTCTTGCCACCAGGTCGACCTCACCGACCGCCAGGACTTTGATGCCGATGTGCCATCCGTCCAGCATCCAACCCGCGTCGAGTGCGCGCCGGAGCAGTCCGGGTGTGGCGTCTGCTGACGTGTCGATCAGTTCACCGAGCAACGCGCTACGCCGGCGCGCTTCACGCTCGTCGACCATGCGCGCAACGGCCAGTCGGTGCCCGGCAGCCAACGAGGCCACGTCGAGAACCACTGAGAGAGAAGCCTCTTCGACGCTTTGACGCACCGGGAGCAGCACCGCCAGCCAGGGCTCTCGGGCTGCGCCGGACATCACCGGGCACGCAATCAGGACCGCGCCGGAGTCCAATTCGACCGTGGTGGGCGCCCCGCGACCCGACAACATACCGGCAGCTGCTCGATCAGCGTCTGACAACAGGTCGGCGCCGGTCATCGGACGTCCGGACGTGTCCAGGAGAAAGAATGAACGCTGAAAGGTGTTCAGTAGCACCGACAGAAGATTCTCGACGCTTCCTCCGGCTCGTTGGCCCGCGTGTGTCGCCCGCAGTACTGCGTCGGCCATCACCGCCCGCGAATTCGAGAGAAGATCACGAAGATCCACGCTGAACTGCCACGGGTCGGATACTCCGAGCACCACCAGTCCGAGCCGATCGGCAAGCAACGAGAGATTCGCATCCTCCGCCGCAGCGCTGTGCACAGCGACCACCTGGCAGCCGGTCGCCGCTGTGCGCCGAAGGAGAGCGTCGAATCTCCACTCCCCGATGTCGATTCGATCGAGAATCACCAGAACTGATCCTGAACTCGCCGCACCCGACACGGCCTCGGCCGACTGTGCCGATTCCCCGGTGAGTGCTCCCACTGTCGTCACGACGGGATCACCCTCCCCGGCAAGTCGATACAGCCCGACAAAGGCCGGGTTGTTCAGCAACGCCGAAACACTCGCGCTCATCGCGCCTCCATCAGCACTGCGTCGTGGTCGATCCCGAATGCCCGCGGGCCGACAACTTTCAATCTGCCCACTTTTTCCGCCCACCACTGTGGACCGGGAAGAACCAACACGGCCACATCGTGCCCCTGGTGCACGGATTCACACGAGACGAAGGCGCCGGTCCGCACGTCGAGCAACGTCACGATGTCCGGGCACGTTGCAATCATCTCGCCGTCCAACGCGACGGTCAGGAACTCACTCTCGAATTCGACTCGTATCACCGCAGAATCGTGTTCGAGAATCACGCTGCCCCGACGATCGCCGGTGTCCGGACGACTACGACGGACCGCACGCACCCGGCCAGTCCCCATTACCAGGGCCCCGGAGCTTTCCGCGATCTCCTGCCAACTGCCCAGTGCCCCGATGTGCTGACCCAGTTCGTATGCTCGGGAGAGAGTTCCCGGAATGCACGCCTCCTGCACCGTCCGCGCATCGATCGACGCGATCGCCAGAGCGCCCCAACCGCTGGTTCTCCCGATCAACGCCCGCACTGCTACCTCGGCGCCGAGCACATCCACTCCGTCGACGACGGTAATGAGGCCGCCGGGCTGGGCGAGTGTGACCGGGCACAATTCCAACCCGGCTGCGGCGAGAGAGAAGTGATCGAGCCGCGGCATCGCTCGACCCAGCAGGTCCGCGTCGACCACGGGAATTCCCAACGCCAACGCCGCCGCAATGCCGGAGAGAGCGTTGAGTCCACCGCCTTCGAAAGTCATCACCGCGGTCGGACGCTTCCCGGTCCAGCGCGTCAAAGCTGCTGCAGTATCTGCGAACTCACGCCCGGAGGGCAATTGCTCCTCCAAAGCCAGGGCCGATCCGACGATTCCCACCGGCATCACCAATGCCTCCTCCGGCAACTGGTCCGGCGCGATGACCTCCACCGAAGTAGACGTCATCAGTGGACGCAGCAATTCCACGAACAAGCGTGGATCGCCGCCCCCGCCGCAGCCCAGGACCACCGCCCCCGCTGCGATCGCGTCGAGGTCGGCCTCCCGGACCGCGTGCAGCCTGCTCACGGCTCGCTATTCTGCCAGTACAGGTTGCTCGAGTGTCTCCACCGGCAGGAACGGGCGATCGAGCCCGAAGCTAGCCGGGCCGAAGACCGCCAGTGCCTCCGGGGTTCTCATGATGGGTGGGGTCGCGATCCCGATGACCGCAACGCGCTGCCCGTACCGCAAGCCCTCGGTGGTGATGGGTTCGGCGGTATCGGCCTCGACGATGCAGATCAGGTCTGGCACGATCGCCACCATCACTCCGGATTGGACGGCGATCAGATTTTCGTTCTGGAACTGAACTTCCAGCTCTTCGTCTCCGACGCCGGCGATCCGCACCGAACCGCGAGCGAACCCCTCATCGGTTCGCCTGTCGACATCGATAACCTTGCCGTGAAAGAGAACTCGCCCGTATCCGTAGAGCGTGTCGGCGAGACTGTCGACAAGCGCCTGCACCGGGTCCACCCGCTGCTCACGTGAAAGTCTGATGGACCGGCCGATGGTCATGGCCAACGACAGAGTCCGTGGGATCGCCGTCCGCTTCACATCTGCACCCGTCATCGAGTACTGCGCGATGTGCGCCATCCCACCGAACCTCGACGTCACCCCGCGGGCGAGGCCCTCCAATCTGCTGTTGTCACTTCCGGTGTCGAAGATCGCCACCTCGTCGTGCTCGTTCGCCATGGCGAGCGGACTCGCCGAAATCCCGTACACCGAGAAGGTTTCCATCTCGAGCTGAGGAAAGGCTCGTCCCATCCCGTCGGCGTCGACAACCGGCAGGCCGCGCCGCGCGGCCACCAGCAACGGAATCATCGAATTGATTCCGCCGCACTCCATCGGCATCGTGGCATCTGCAGTTCGACCCGTGTGCTTCTCCAACGTGATCAGCGCCAGCTCGGGTTCGGTTCCGCGCGGCATCTTCTCGACCACGACGGTCGGGGCACCCATCTGCGCGACGGGAATCACCCATGCGTCGTCGTCAAGCTCCTCCGGATCGAGAATTGTGATTTCACCGGCCTCACCGAGCGCCTGCGTGACCAACATCTTGCCGACGAACGGATCTCCCCCGCCGCCGGTGCCCAACAAGGCTGCGCCCCTGGCGAGGTCGTCGAGGTCCGCCGTTCGTAGTGTCCAACTCATCGTGAGCCCTCCTGACCGATGGAGACCAAACCACTGTGCAGTGCCAAGTCACCGACTGCCTTCACTCGAATACGCGTTGCGTTGCCCGGCAGATACGGAATCGGGACCTCGTCGAACTCCACGATCTGCACCGACTCGGGCCGTGCGCCTGCGGCGACTGCCCGATCGATCGCCTCCTGGCGAGCATCGTCGGCAAAAACCTGCCGGTGCCCGTCCCGCACCGCTTCGACTCGATCTACCTCACCACTGACCTGCGCGATCGCAGCGCCGATCGCATTGGCAACATCGAAGCGCTCAGGACGAATCACCATTCCCAGGCCCGGGAGTTCACGCTCCAGCAGTACCGATCCCCCGCCAACCGCCACAACGGGAAGTGGATCCGACGTGGTCCGCATCTGTTCCACGGCGTCGGCGACTCGGCGCGAGATCCGGTCGAGTGCCGTCGACACCAGGCCGCGGTCGAGGTGCGCCACCGCACTGCGATCTCCGACGTCGGCCAAGCCTGCCGCGACGGCTATGTCGGTGGCCGTCAACGTGTCACCGCCGAATACGAGTGCCTGTGAACCCAATTCGTATCCCACAGATTCGGGTCCGACTGTGAGTCCGTCTGCATCCACCAGCGAACCACCACCGATACCGATCGAGAAGACGTCCGGCATACGGAAATTGGTCCGTACCCCGGCGACCGTCACCTCCGTGGTGGCTTCTCGCGGGAAACCGTTGGTCAATACGCCCACGTCGGTAGTGGTACCTCCGATGTCGATCACCGCACAGCTGGCCAGACCGGACAGCACAGCGGCGCCTCGCATGGAGTTGGTCGGCCCCGAAGCGAAAGTCGCCACCGGATAACGCCTCGCGTACTCGATGTCCATCAAGGTTCCGTCGTTCTGGCTCAGGTACAGCGGCGCGACAATGCCGTGCTCGACCAAAGATCGGGCAAGACCGTCGACGATGTGATCGGCGAGCTCGCGCAGCGCAGCATTGATGATGGTCGCGTTCTCCCGCTGAAGTAGACCCACTCGACCGATCTCGTGCGAGAGCGAAATTGCGACGTCCGGGCCGAGTTCCTCACGCACGATCTCCGCGGCGGCCGCTTCGCATTCGAGATTGACCGGAGAGAACACCGAAGATATTGCGACCGAACGAGTACCGCTGCGAGCCATATCGGCGGCATGGCGGCGAATCTCGTCGGGGTCCAGCGACGAAATACGACGACCGTCGAACTCGTGCCCACCGTGAGCGAGGTAGCGCCTTCCTTGCACAGCGGAGACCAGGTCTCGCGGCCACCCCACCATCGGCGGAAGCGCCGCGGTCGCCGGAAGCCCCAATCGCAGAGCCGCTGTCGGTGCAAGTCCGCGTTGCTCGATGAGAGCGTTGAGAAAGTGCGTCGTGCCGATCATCACTGCTTGAACAGCGCTGGGAGAGAACGAGTACTGCTGCTGCAGCGCCGTCAGAGCTCCGCCGATTCCGCCGGTGATGTCCTTGCTGGTCGAGTGTTTGACATGCCCGATGACGGTGGTCCCGTCCATCAGGACCGCATCGGTGTTCGTACCACCGACGTCGATTCCGATTCGCATCGCGAACTCCCTTCTACAGTGTGTGCCGTGCTAGTGCGTGAGCGCAGATTTTCCCGAAGTCTCTTGCGGCGCTTCGGTTGCGGTGCGTCCAACTCCGCGAATCAGGCCGAGTCGACCCGCGACGACGTAGAGAACGAAGGCCGAGGCCACCGCGTTGATCGACGGCAGGCCGAAGGTGCTGTAATGACCGATCAGCGCCGAGACGATCCAGATCACCAGCGTGGCCGGTACCCAAGTGGGTGCCGAGTTCGGGAGGGTACCCGCAGCTCGACTCTCCTCCAGATCCTTGCGCCATGTCTTGACGATGAAGTATTCCGCCACCATGATCCCGGCGATCGGCGGGAATCCGACGCCCAACAGGATCAGGAAGTCGGTGAACGAGTTGAGGATTCCGGCAGCCGCGAGGACCGAACCGGTGATGCCGACAACTGCTGTGACAACTGCGCGATTGATCCGTCGACCGAACACGACGTCGATGAAGTTCACGACGCCGAGCCCCGAGCTGTACAGGTTCCAGTCGTTGATCTTGAAGGTGCCGAGAACGATGATCAGAACGCCGACCCAACCGACCGACGAGAGAATGATCGTGGCGATGTCGGAACTGCGAACGGCATGGGCAAGAAGAACACCGGTCAGCCCGATCACGTATTCGCCCAACGTTATTCCGACGAGCGTCTGCTTCACGACATCGCCTGCCGTGCGGTTGAAGCGCGTCATGTCAGGTGTGATCACTGCTCCGGCAATGAAACCGCCTGCGACGATGGTAGTTCCGGCGAGGAAGCTGAGCTCCGGCCCGGCTGGAGCAGATGTCATCAGATCTGACAGCGAGTGATTACGCAGTTCGGCGACGACGGCCCAACCGACCAGGATCAGGAACAGCGGAACGGTGATGTTGGCGATCAGTTGCATGGATCCGAACCCGCGAAGGACTATCGCGGTAATCAGGAGACCGAAGGCCAAAGCCCACGCCCACTGCGGCAGAAACGGCATGATTCCGTGCAAACCTGATGCAGAGACAGCAGATTGAATGCCGAACCAACCGATCAGGCTGACCCCGATCACCAAACCGATCACCGCGGAACCTGCGTGCCCGAATCCACACCAGCGTGCGACCACCGATGTGTTGAGCCCTTCACGAACCCCGATGATGCCGATGAAAATACAGACGACCTCGAGAATCACCGCCCCGACTGTCAATGCCCAGAAGGCATTCCAGAACGTCATACCGTAGCCGAGCGTCGCACCGAGCAAGAACTGTGCGAGTGCCGATACCTGACCGAATCGCTGTACTGCCACCGAGAACCACGAATATCGTGCTTCGTCGGGAACGCGGGTGAGCGCGTAGTCGTCACCGTCGGACACTTCACCGCCGGCGGCGGTCGTTGACGTGTTTTTCATGACGGACTCCTCGAATAGTTGGGAAGTGTTCTCGGAGAAGACGGTACGAATGTGGCAGGGGTCACGCCTATGGGCGAATTGGCGTTTCTTCGTGTTACGACAATGCATTTCGCACAGTCGTCATTTCACACAGTCGCCAAATGGCACGGGTCTAACGCAACGCGTACCCGCCGTCGGGGTACAGCGTGGAACCCGTTGTGTACGTGTTGGTGAAGAGATAGAACACCGCTTGTGCAATCTCGTCTTCGTTCCCGACGCGGCCGAGCACGTTGTTCTCGGCACTCCAGGTGAACGCGGCCTCCCGAACCTCCGCCGGGCGCTGAGCCCACAGATGCCCGTCGATGGTTCCGGGAGCGACAGTGTTGACGCGGATCGGCGACAGTTCGACCGCCAGCCCCCGCCCGAGCCCCTCGATTGCCGCGTTGGCTGCAACGTATGCCGCGGCAGCTGCGGGTGGCCGCACACTGGCAGCGCCGGACATGAGGACCACCGATGCGGTGGGTGTCAGCTTGTCGAGCGCAGCGTGCACGACGCGGTACTGCCCCCAGAACTTGGAGGTGAACGGCGACGCCGCTTCCTCGACGCTCTGTTCACGGAACGAGCCGACCTGGTAATCGGCAGCCGTCGTGAAGAGAGCGTCGACGCTGGGGATGTTGGTGAAGAACGCTTTCACCGAGTCGTCGTCGGAGGTGTCGACGGTGAACCAGTGCGCAGCCTCACCCAGCTGCGCGGCCGCTGCTTCGAGCTTGGATGCGGTTCGGCCACCGAGAACTACCTGCGCGCCGGCGTCGACGGCAAGCTGCGCCACTCGCAGCCCGATGCCTGTTCCGCCGCCGATCAGTACGACGGTCTTGCCTGAGAGAGGAGAAGGTGTCGTTGTCATGCAGCGACTGTAGGGCTCACCTAATTGTCCCGACATGTGCAGAATGCACAGATTTCACTACGGCACAGTGCTAAGTATCGAGACTTAGCTGTTAGAGGACACCGCCCCCGGGGATCTCGCTTGACGACGTTTGCTGCGTCGAAACTGCCTTCGCATGTACCCCTCCTTCGAGTTCGCTTGTAACAAAACAACTCCCACGACCGAAAATGTCGGTGAACCACAACAGCGAAGGGAAGTAACGACTATGGGATCAGCAGACGTCATGGCCTGGCTCGCCGAGGGTTACCTCGCCGGCGATCCGATTCGCTATCCGCTCTACGTCGGATCGATGTTCCTCGCGATGCCGTTCCAACTGATCGGCGTAATTCTGGGTCACCCCTTCTGAATCGTCACATCAGGCCAGGGCGGTCGACGTAGAACGGCCAGAGTTGCGATCACTGCGGCCGCCAACCCGATGAACTCCCCCATCAAAGCCGCCCTGGTGTGATCGACGGCCGGTGACCACGACGGCTCACCCTCGTGGATCGAGAACACTCCCACTGGCACCGGTATCGGGTCGCGGCGCCACCGCCGGTGTAGACGCGAAACCGTGATGATCGTCGATCCGTCGCTGGTCTGGTGCGGTTCTCCGAAGATCGTCGAGGTCCCTGATTCCCCTCGAAATCGCTCCACCGCATCACGAATCTCCATGATCTCCATCGTCGCATCGAAACCGCAGCACTGTGCGAGTATCGATCGATGGCCGAGTGGTGGAATCCGAGCAGGCGCGTCGAGCGATGGTGGCAGACGATCGTGCTGGTTTGGCTACTCGTTTTCTTCGGCCCAAGCACCATCGACAAGGTCATCACAGAACCCACAGCTTGGAATTGGACATTCCTCGCAATCTGGCTTTTCGCGACGGTCGGGTCTGCGTACTACGCAGGCCAAGCCTGGCGAAACAGGAACAAACCTCAGTCGGTGTGGTGGGAAGGGACGACTGCCCCCACCGAAATACCCGCCGACGACGTCCGTAGCGCACTCGCGTCGACTGACGACCGTATTCCGGCAATCAAGGCACTACGCGAACTGCATCCGGGCTTGGGTCTGAAGGATGCGATGGATCTGATCGACGCTCAGCGGGGCGAACAGGGCCCGCATCACTGATAGTTGCGACCATCACAATCACAGTTAGGTATCGACACCTGACCGCCACGATCGGGCAAGCACACCAGGAGTTAACCACCTGACAGACAGGCTGTTTCGCCGAGTTTGACAAATGTGGTCAATCGGTGAGCGTCGACTCGACCGATTCAACTCACCGTACCAATCGAATTCGCCGTTCAGCATTCCACTCATGGCCCAATGCCACTATTACCCAACGATTTACAACCGGAACTACGGTATCCAGTGAGAACTTTCGCGACAGTGCAGCATCTTTCGTCCAGTTGAGTTGACCGAAACTTGACGTTACGTTGAATTTCAAAGCAATAGCCCGGTCTTGACCTGCGATGGTGTGAGCGCAACGCCCACCTACGCGTGACACGTGGCTGCCCGTATGGGCGCTGTGAATGCCTGAACGTTCGAGGAGTGGAATGACTGCGGTCAAAACTGCGTGGCGTGAACTACGGAAACCCGTGTTCATCCCCGCGTCGATAGTGATCTTTGCCCTGATCGCCTTTGCCGTGATCTATGCGGGAACCGCTGCGGATGCTTTCGAAACTCTCAACAACGTGATCAGCGACGGCGTCGGCTGGTGGTACATCCTCTCGGCTACCGGTTTCGTGATCTTTGCGCTGTACTGCGGAATCAGCCGCATCGGCAACATCCGATTGGGGCGCGACGACGAGCAACCCGAGTTCGGCATGCTCTCGTGGTTCGCGATGCTCTTCAGCGCCGGGATGGGCATCGGCCTCGTGTTCTACGGAGTGGCAGAACCACTTTCGCACTATGTGAACCCTCCCGTCGCCGGGCAGATCGCGGGATCCACGGACGCCGCAGCCAATCAAGCGATGGAACTGACGCTGTTCCACTGGGGCCTTCATGCATGGGCGATCTACGTCGTCGTCGGCCTTGGTCTGGCGTACATGACCTACCGCAAGGGTCGTCCGCTCTCGATCCGTTGGTTGCTCGAGCCGCTCCTCGGACGGGCTCGCATCGAAGGAAAGATCGGCCACGCCATCGACGTCGTCGCCATCGTCGGCACGCTGTTCGGTGTCGCGACGTCGCTGGGCTTCGGTGTCCAGCAGATCTCGGCCGGCCTCGACTACCTCGGCTGGGTGGAGACCGACAACTGGTTGGTCATCACCATCATCGTCATCGTGACGGGCATGGCCACCTTCTCGGTCGTCTCCGGCGTCACCAAGGGCCTCAAGTGGCTCTCCAACATCAACATGATGCTCGCTGCCGCGCTGGCACTGTTCGTCCTGATTCTGGGACCGACGCTGTTCCTCATGCAGTCGTGGGTGCAGAACCTCGGCGGATACGTCCAGGCCTTGCCCGAACTGATGCTGCGTACGTCCCCGTTCGCCGAAGACGGCTGGCAGGGCGCATGGACCATCTTCTACTGGGGTTGGTGGATGAGCTGGGCACCGTTCGTCGGCATGTTCATCGCGCGCATCTCACGCGGCCGCACCATCCGCGAATTCGTCTTCGGTGTGCTGCTGGCCCCGACGCTGGTCGGTTCGTTGTGGTTCACGATCTTCGGTAACTCCGGCATTCTGCGTCAGCGCAACGAGGGCACGATGCTCGACGCATCCGGCGCAGTGGACACCAACACGTCGTTGTTCACGCTTCTCGACGGACTTCCGCTCGGAACGATTTCGAGTGTTCTCGCGATCGTCGTGATCGTGTTCTTCTTCGTCACGTCCGCGGACTCCGGCTCGATCGTCATCGACATCCTCGCGACCGGTGGCAGCTTGGAGACCTCCAAGATCACGCGTGTCTACTGGACGTTCCTCTCCGGTGCCGCGGCCGCAGTTCTCCTCATCGTGGGTGGCAGTGGATCGCTCACGGCGCTGCAAACCGTTGCCATCGCCACGGCGGTACCGTTCTCGGTCATCATGGTGCTGGCATGTCTGTCGATGCTGAAGGCGTTCCGATACGAGGTCGCGTCGGCACCACGCTACCTGCGGGTTTCTACAAATGCCTCGGCATCGACCGACGTTCCGCAACCCACCGAAAAGCGGCTCCGCGATCTGAAGATCTCGTCGACCTTCGCCGGGCTGACCCCGTCACAAAGCGGAATCATGACGGATCCCTCCGACGCCCACATGCTCGTCGCGGTCCACGAAGTCCCCGCCCATGCGGTCAACATCGACCCGGATACCGGCGCCGTCGACTTCTCCGAGGAATCGAAGGTCGTCGATCCACTGGGCGGAGAGGTGTTCGACACACCCGAGTTCGCCGACTCGGCAGAAGGCCACGCGCAAGCTGCCAGTACGGACTGACCGGCACGTTCGGCATGTTGCATTAGGCATATCTGTTCACCAACTCGCAAACTTGTCATGAGACTTTCAACTCGACAGTTCGCAGGACTCTAAGTTTCGTGAGTAGAACAGGACCAACGGGTTTGCCACTCCAGTCGCAGTCGGAGACGGAACAATCTTTCGGGATTCCGTCCGTATTCCTACGGTCGGCGCATGCACCTGCGCCGCGCACGCTCATCGACATCGTGCGGGCCTCAGCCGAGGCCAACCCGGAAGCACCTGCCATCGACGACGGCGACACCACACTGTCGTACTCGGAGTTGCTCGACGAGATCGCGCTCGGTGCGCGCTGGCTCGGTGATGCCGGCGTCGGTGCAGGTGACCGCGTCGGAATCAGGATGCCGTCAGGTTCGCGTTCGCTGTACGTGGCGATCCTGTCGATCCTCGCGGCGGGCGCCGCCTACGTTCCCGTCGACGCCGACGATCCGGAAGAGCGCGCCGAGTTGGTGTTCGGCGAGGCGCAGGTAGCGGCAATCATCACCGGCGACGGAATCCAGCCGGGGACGGCGCCGAAGCGGCTCGAACATCCACCGGTTCGCGAACCCGAACCCGAGGACGACGCCTGGATCATCTTCACCTCAGGATCCACGGGCACCCCCAAGGGCGTCGCGGTCACTCACCTCAATGCCGCAGCCTTCGTCGACGCCGAGGCGCGCATGTTCCTCCAGGACGAGCCCATCGGGCCTGGTGACCGCGTCCTCGCGGGACTCTCCGTGGCATTCGACGCGTCCTGCGAGGAGATGTGGCTCGCGTGGCGCCACGGCGCCTGCCTCGTCCCGGCTCCTCGTTCGCTGGTTCGCAGCGGCATGGACCTCGGCCCGTGGCTGGTCTCGCGTGACGTCAGCATCGTCTCCACTGTGCCGACGCTTGCGTCTCTGTGGCCGGCCGAGGCCCTCGAAGCCGTTCGACTGCTGATCTTCGGCGGCGAAGCCTGCCCACCCGAACTGGCCGAACGCCTGGCCGTCGAGGGCCGCGAGGTCTGGAACACTTACGGCCCCACCGAGGCAACCGTCGTCGCCTGCGGCGCACTGATGGACGGCAAGAGTCCCGTCAGCATCGGCCTCCCCCTCGACGGCTGGGACCTTGCCGTCGTCGACGCCCAGAGCAATCCCGTCGCGGTCGGTGAGGTGGGCGAGCTGGTGATCGGCGGCGTCGGCCTCGCCCGTTACCTCGACCCCGCGAAGGACGCCGAGAAGTACGCGTCGATGCCCTCTCTCGGGTGGGAACGCGCCTACCGAAGCGGCGACCTAGTCCGGCTCGAGACCACCGGCCTGATGTTCCAGGGCCGCGCGGACGATCAGGTCAAGCTCGGCGGCAGGCGCATCGAACTCGGTGAGGTCGACAACGCCTTGCAGAACCTGCCGGGTGTGAGCGGCGCTGCCGCAGCCGTGAAGAAGACGGCAGCCGGCAACCAGCTCCTCGTCGGATACATCGCCAGCACGGATCCCGACTTCGATCTCAAGGCCGCTCATGCGCTGCTCAGCGAGCAGCTACCAGCAGCCCTCGTGCCGCGTCTGGCGTTGATGGACGAACTTCCGACGCGTACGTCAGGCAAGGTCGACCGCAATGCGCTGCCGTGGCCGTTGCCCGGCGCCGGTGAAGATGCCGGGGCCGCGTTGGGCCTCGACGGCACCGCCGCCTGGGTTGCCGGTCTGTGGGGTTCGATCCTGGGCGCGCAGATCACCGGACTCGACGACGACTTCTTCGAAGTGGGCGGCGGATCCCTCTCTGCGGCTCAGCTGGTAACCGCCCTGCGCGAGCGGTTCCCCGAAGTGACCGTCGCACAGCTCTACGACCACCCACGGTTGGGATCGCTCGCCGAATATCTCGACGAATTGGCACCCACCGAAACTGTGGAGCCGCGCATCGTCGCTCCGACACCCTTGAAGACTCAGCTCGCGCAGATCGCCGTCACCGTTCCGCTCACGACGCTCACCGGACTGCAGTGGGTGACGTGGCTGGCGATCGCGAACAACGTCCTCGGCTGGTTCGTCGACGTCAGCTGGGCGCCCACGGTCTCGTGGTGGTGGATCCTGTTGGCATTCATCCTGTTCATCACACCGATCGGCCGTATGACCATCGCCGTCGTCGGGGCGCGCCTGCTCCTACGCAAGTTGGAGCCAGGAACGTACCCGCGAGGTGGTAGTGAACACCTGCGTCTGTGGATAGCGCTGCGACTTACCGAAGCCAGTGGCGCAGCCAACCTTTCGGGCGCACCGTGGATGCTCTACTACGCCCGCGCCCTCGGCGCCGACATCGGCAGCGGCGTCGATCTCCACACACTTCCTCCCATCACCGGCATGCTCGAACTCGGTGACGGCTGCTCCGTCGAACCCGAAGTCGACCTCTCGGGCCACTGGATCGACGGCGACGTCATCCACATCGGCGAGATCAAGATCGGCGACGGCGCCTCCGTCGGTTCACGCTCGACGCTTCTGCCCGGCGCGCGTATCGGTCGCGACGCCGTCGTCGAACCCGGATCTGCGGTGTTCGGCCGAGTGAAGGCAAACCAGCAGTGGGCCGGCTCCCCCGCCACCAAGGTCGGGAAAGCGAATCATCCTTGGCCGGCCGAACATCCGAAGCGCGCACCCGGCTGGGTGCCGGTATACGGCGTCACCTCGGTCTTCCTGGCCGGTATGCCGATCTTCGCTCTGATGGCCGGAATCGCCTTGATCGGTTGGTGGATCCGCGACACCGACACGCTCGCGAGTGCAGTGCTCCAATCGCTGATCATGCTTCCCGTCGCGACCATCCTGAGTTTGCTCGTCTTCGCAGTCGTCACCCTTGTGGCCGTTCGTCTTCTCTCGATCGGGCTGACCCCCGGCTACCACCCTGTCCGCAGCCGCATCGGCTGGCAGGTGTGGGCGACCGAACGCCTGCTCGACTCGGCCAGAACCTTCCTCTTCCCGCTCTACGCGAGCCTGCTGACGCCGGGATGGCTCCGCCTCCTCGGCGCCAAGATCGGCAAGAACGTCGAAGCATCCACCGTGCTCCTCCTTCCCAAGTTCACGACGGTCGCCGACGGCGCATTCCTCGCCGACGACACCATGGTTGCGAGCTACGGCCTCGGCGGCGGCTGGATGCACATCGAACAGGCCAAGATCGGCAAGCGTGCGTTCCTCGGCAACTCCGGTATGACCGCCCCCGGTCGACGCGTCCCCAAGAACGGTCTCGTGGCGGTTCTGTCGGCTACCCCGTCCAAGGCCAAGTCCGGATCATCGTGGCTGGGTAGTCCACCGGTACGTCTGAGAAGGGCTGCCGGGGACACCGACGCCGCCCGCACGTTCAATCCGCCGATGCGACTCAAGATCGCCCGCGGAGTGGTCGAAACCTGCCGACTGATCCCCGTGATGGTCACGTTCGGCATCGGTCTCGGTGTTCTGTTTGCACTCGAAGCACTGGTCGGCGCCGTCGGATTCTGGTTCGCGGCTCTGTTGAGCGGCGTAATTCTGCTCGTCGCCGGAGCAGTGGCGGGCGCGATCACCATCGCCGCCAAGTGGATCGTCGTCGGGCGCATCGCCAAGGTCGAGCATCCGCTGTGGAGTTCGTTCGTCTGGCGAAACGAGGTAGCCGACGCCTTCGTCGAGACCGTCGCGGCGCCGTGGTTCGCTCGCGCGGCGACTGGTACGGCCGTACTGAACATCTTCTTGCGTGGACTCGGGGCCAAGATCGGTAAGGGCGTTTGGTGTGAGTCGTACTGGCTACCCGAGGCAGATCTTGTGACTTTGGGCGACGGAGCGACAGTGGAACGGGGGTGCGTCGTGCAAACTCATCTCTTCCATGATCGGATCATGTCCATGGACACCGTCACTTTGGGAGCAGGAGCAACGCTGGGACCGCACTGTGTCGCGCTACCCGCAGCCGGCATCGGCGCGGGAGCGACGGTAGGGCCTGCATCTCTGGTGATGCGAGGTGACACCGTTCCGCCCTCCACCCGCTGGCAGGGCAACCCGATTGCACCGTGGGTGGCGTCGTGAAGCCGAACCGAATGCTCGAGGAGCCGATCGATCCGTACCTGCCGCTCAACGGCAACCGCGGGTACCGCGTGTCCCGGTACGAACTGGAACTGACGTACAAGGTCTTCAGCAACCGTCTCGCCGGCAAAGCTGTCATCACCGCTGTCACCACCGAGAGCCGATCCAAGTTCAGCTTCGACCTCGCGCAGAACCTGCAGGTGTCCAAGGTGTCCGTCAACGGTGCCCGCGGCACCAAGTACGCGCACTTGAACAACAAGCTGATCCTCACGCCGTCTACCAAGATCCCCGCGGGCGGTGCCCTGTCGGTCACCATCGCGTACAGCGGCAACCCCGAGCCGATCAAGAGCCTGTGGGGCGAAGTCGGCTGGGAGGAACTCGACGAAGGAACTTTGGTCGCAAGTCAGCCCAACGGCGCGGCGTCCTGGTTCCCGTGCGACGACCATCCGATTTCCAAAGCGTCGTACCGCATCTCGATCACCACCGATTCCCCGTTCTATGCCCTCGCCAACGGCAAGCTGATCCGCAAGCAGACCCGTGCGAGTCAGACGACGTGGGTCTACGAGCAGACCGAACCGATGGCAACCTACCTGGCAACCATTCAGATCGGTCAGTACGAGCACCGACAAGTGAGCGCCGGGCCGGTACCGGTCTTCGCCGTTCACCCACCTCGGCTGCGCGCAGCGTTCGACGTCGACTTCGGGCGCCAACCCCAGATGCTGGAGGTCTTCGGAAAGCTGTTCGGCCCGTATCCCTTTGCCGACTACACCGCTGTGGTCACCGACGACGAACTCGAAATCCCCATCGAAGCGCAGGGACTCTCGATCTTCGGAGCCAACCACTGCACGGGCAGGCGCGGTTCCGAACGTCTTGTCGCACACGAGCTTGCCCATCAATGGTTCGGCAACAGCCTCACTCTCGGGCAGTGGTGCGACATCTGGCTGCACGAAGGCTTTGCCTGTTACGCGGAGTGGATCTGGTCCGAGAATTCCGGTGGCCCGTCCTCGAACCAACTCGCGACAAACGCCTATCAAGGGCTCGGGCGTAAATCTCAGGACTTGATCGTCGCCAATCCCGGTCCTGCCCTGATGTTCGACGATCGAATCTACAAGCGGGGCGCATTGACTCTGCACGCCCTGCGCGGCGTTCTCGGAGACGAGAAGTTCTTCGAACTGATCCGTCAGTGGACCACGAAGCATCGGCACAGCACGGTCAGTACCGAGCAATTCACCGATCTCGCTTCACGTTTCACCGACACTCCATTGCGCCCGCTGTGGGATGCATGGCTGAATCAGCGCTCCCTGCCTCGTCTCTGACGCTCTCTCACCGCGATATCACCACGCCGAAACATTCCGAATGCGCCGATTATCTTTGTCTTACCTTTACTATAGAGGTGGGCCGAGGGACGACCCCGACAACACAATTCTCAGGGCACGCTTCCTCGACAGGTAGATCGGGGGATCGATGTTCGTTGTATTCACAATATGTTTCGTGATCGGGGTCGTGGCCCTGATCGGAGCCTTTGCCGTCGGCGAGGTTGCAGATCTGGGCGGCGGCCACGCAGACGGGCTGCCATTTCTGAGCCTGACAACCTTGGCCACAGCACTTTTCGGCTTCGGCGCCGGCGGCGTAGCTGCCACTCTCGCGGACGCTCCGACATTGGTAGCGGCGATTGCAGCACTCACACTCGCCGCCGTTCTCGTTGCCGTCACGCGCGGCCTACTTCTCCCCTACCTCCTTGAGCAACAAGATAATTCGCACATCGGACGAGCTTCGTACTCCGGGCTGTTGGGCACGGTCACTCTCACCATTGCAGCCGAAGGTTGGGGAGAAGTCTCGTTCGTCGACGCCGAAGGCAATCGCGTGCAGGCCAAGGCCGTCAGTGCACAGCCGATGGCGCTCACCACCGGCACCACCGTCTACATCGCCGATGTAGACGATCAATACCTTCACGTCGTCACGGTTGACGACGCGATCTAAGGACTCGATACATGCTGCCAATCATCATCATTGCGGTTGTAGTCGCAGTAATCATCTTCATCGTTCTCCCCGCGATCTACGTGAAGAACTACGTCAAGGTCCCGCCGAACGAAGTGGCGGTTTTCACCGGACGAGGCAAGCCGAAGGTCGTCCGCGGCGGAGCCCGGTTCAAGATTCCGGGAATCGAACGCGTCGACATCATGTCGCTCGAGCCGTTCAACGTCAGCATCAATCTCAAGAATGCGCTCTCCAACGACGGTGTTCCGGTCAACGTCGAGGCAGTCGGCCTGGTACGAATCGGTTCCGCCGACGAAGCGGTTCAGACAGCGGTGCAACGATTCCTGACCTCCGACCTGGACGAACTCCAGCAGCAGATCAACGAAATCCTCGCCGGCAGCCTGCGCGGAATCACCGCGACCATGACGGTCGAGGATCTGAACTCCAACCGCGATTCGCTCGGACGCAGCGTGGTCGAGGAGGCAGGCGGCGACCTCGCACGCATCGGCATGGAAGTCGATGTCATCAAGATCGCGGGAATCTCCGACTTCAACGGCTACCTCGAATCGCTCGGTCAGCGCCGCATCGCCGAGGTCAAACGTGATGCCGCGATCGGAACTGCTGAAGCAGAGCGTGATTCGCAGATCCAGTCGGCAAAGGCGCGACAGGCAGGCTCCGTCGCACAGGCCGAGGCCGACACTGCGATCGCGAGTGCAAATCAGAAGCGCGACGTCGAACTCGCTCGCCTTCGAGCACAGACCGAAGCCGAGAACGCCGAAGCCGACCAGGCCGGACCACTCGCGCAGGCAACGGCCGAGAAGGCCGTCGGCATCGCACGTGAGCAGGCCGAGGCGGCCCGCGTCGAAGCTCGCACCGAGGTCGAGCGTCGTCGCGCCCAGCAATCGGAAGCGGCATTGCAGGCAGATGTCATTGCACCGGCCGAGGCCGAACGCCAAGCCTCCATCGCACGCGCAGAGGGTGAGCGACAGGCCGCGATCCTCCGCGCCCAGGCACAGGCCGAGTCCGCAAGGCAGGCCGGCGGGGCTCAGGCCGATGCACGAAAGCTCGTCGCCGACGCTGTTCGCTCCGAGCAGCAGGCTGATGCCGACGGCCTTCGTGCACGTCTGGAAGCCGAAGCTGACGGCCGCAAGGTAGCGGCCGACGCCGTTCGCGCCGAACAGCAGGCCGAAGCGGATGGTTTGCGCGCCAAGCTCGAAGCCGAAGCTGCCGGTAAGCGTCAGATCGCCGAGGCGCTCAATTCCTACACCCCGCAGGCCGCGCAGTTGCTCACTCTGCCTGACGTTCTGGCAGCACTGGTCGACGCCACCGCAGCAGCAGCGAAGCCGGTCGGCGACATCGATCGGATCTCCATCGTCGGCGGCAGCGACGGGGCGCAGGGTTCGATCGGCTCGATCCTGGGCATCAGTCCCCAGGTGATTGCCGGTGTCATCGAAACTCTCGAAAGCTCAGGCGTCGATATCACCGGTTTGCTCAACGGCCTGAACAAGACCGCATCGGTTCCGGCTGGTTCGGTACACAATTCGGTCCACAATTCGGAAAACGGTTCCGCAACCGTAGACGCGTGATTTCGCCCCGGTCCGCCGACTCTCGCAGGAGTCGGCGGACCGGCTTCACGCGCTCGGAAGGTGTGAACGCGACTTGAAGAGAATCAGAATCAAGCAGGCAGCGGCGGCGGCTGATCCGAACAGAAGAGGCACCGTGTAGCTCAGCGCCGGAATGCTTTCCGACAGCATCGCCAGCAACGCAGGCACCGCGAACCCGATGTAAGTGATCGAGTAGAACACCGCGGTCAATCCTGCCAGATCGTCCGGCCCCGCGATTCGCTGGATCTCCAGCAACCCGGACACCAGTGCCATGCCGTACCCGCAACCGAGGATCGCTGCAGCCACGATCGCGATCGCCACGGTCAGCGTCGACGCAACCAGAGCAGCACCGGCCATACCGACCACCAGAAACACCAGAGCCACAACGGCGCCACGAGCACTGCGGTCGGTGTCGATCTTGCGCCCCAACGACTGAATCGCGAATCCGCATGTCAGCGCGACCATGCACAGCAGAGCCGAAAAGGCCACGGGCGCATCGCCACTGTGCCCGGTCATGAGCGCCGGAATAACTGCATACGCGACACTGGCGGCACCGAACACCCACGGCGCCAACGGAACAACGACGTAGAGGAATCTGCGGTGACCTGCCGAGGGGATCTTGAGGTCGTCGATCAACCTGCGACGGTCGGATTTCGCCTGTGCCGGTCGTGTTTCGGGCGCACGCCACAGCGCCATGGCGGCGAGGACGGTGATCGCGATGTGCAGCACGTACGCCAACACACTCGGCATGGGCGCCCACTGCGCCAAGATTCCCGCAGCACCCGCTCCCAAGGCGAAGCCCGCGGTCAGACTCATCGCTGCTCGCCGAGCACCTGCGCCTTCCGACGCCGTCGGATCCCAAGGTTGCGTGGACAACTCCTTGACCCAGGAGCCGCCGACGGCCATACCGATCCCCAAGGCGATGCCACAGAGGATTCTTCCCAGGATGAGAGCAGCGGCGGAGTCCGCCCCGAAAGCGAGCAGCGTCGAACCGGCGATCGCGATGATCGGCGCGGGGAGCATGATCGGGCGTCGACCCAATCGATCGGACAGCGGGCCGCCGAGCAGCAGGGCCGGCACAATTCCGACGACGTAGGCGAAGAGGAAGAAATCGACCATCACCGGCGAATAGCCGTGGTCGAGTCGGTACATCACCAGCAGTGGGGTGAATTCGTTTCCGCCCCAGGCAGCGGCGAACATACTGGCGGCAACGGTCAGCCACAGCCACTTTCCGCCGGAGAGGCGTTCACCCTCGAGACGAGTTTCGGCCGCGGTCCCAGCGCCGATCGTTTGGGTGCTCATCACAGAGTTCCTTCGAAGCCGAGGCCGTGGACCTGGCGCATGTGTGTGAGGACGGCAGTGTTGTATCCGTCGGCATCGCCTGTGTCGACGAGGTCGGTAAGCGCGGTGTGATCGGCAAGGATCCGCGAGAGTTGGCCAGGGTCGCGTGAGATCGACCGGGCTGTCATCCGTCGTTGCCTGTCGCGCAGACTCGCGTAGAACGAGTCGAGCAAAGGGTTCCCACCGGCGGCAACGATCATCTTGTGGAAGTCTGCATCGATTGCGCTGAACGCGGCCACGTCCCCGCGATCAGCAATCTCACGTTGCTCGATCAGATTCGCGCGCAACGCTGCGACAAGCGCTTCCCGTGCGTGCGGTCGGACCGACACCACTCGAACGCTCTGAGTCTCGACGAGCTGTCTGGCACTGACTACGTGTTCCGCTTCCCCATCCGCGACCGGGACGATCAGCGCCCCCTTCTTCGGATAGAGGCGCATCCAACCTTCCGATTCGAGACGCAGAAACGCCTCACGCACCGGCGTTCGGCTCACATTGGTCCGTGCAGCGATGTCACCCTCACTGATCAGCTCCCCGCCGGCGAGCTCGCCGGAAAGGATCAGCTCCTTGACTTCGCGGAAGACGGTTTCGGAAGCGGAATACAACATAGACACAAGATGTATTTATACTCCACGCTGGCGCAACGCAGACATCCGGGTCACCGATCCGAACATCTCGGTCCGATGCGGCATCGATCCAGTTAGCATTGCAAGGTGCCAGACAGAAGAGGAATCAGTTCGCGATGAATGGCGCACGCTCCAGCCTTCGAAGACTGATGCACTCATGACATCGCAGATGAAGTCGATGAGGACGCTGACCCGCGAGTGGTTGATTCTTCCCGATCAATACGACCGCTTCACTCGCTATCTCCGCGACAACGGCCTCACGACCGCCACCCGGCTATTACTTGGCATCATTGTCATCGGACTGGGAGTGTGCGCACTACTGAACAGATTCAGCCCTGCCGGTCCGACAAGCACGATTGCGCTGTTCTTCAATACTGTTGTCGTGATCTCGTGCTTCGTAGTCGGAGTCTCATGGTGGGTCTTCGGCCCCACAAAGCGTCGCTCGTTCGGTTTCGTGGTCTTCTGCGACATCGCGGTCACGATCTCCGTCGTTGGAGATTCCTCCCAGCTCGCACGATTGCTCACCTGTGTCATTTTTGCTCTGGTCGGCATCTACATCGCCTACTTCCACAACCCGAAGTTGCAGATCGCGCACATAGCTTTTTCGCTTCTTGTGATCGCGGTGGCTGCGCAGCCAATTCTGTTCGGGCCGGATCGCGATCCAGCCCTTGGTGTTTCGAAAGTACTGGTCGTCATCACCGCGTTGGTGGTCTGCGCATTCATCTCGCAGATCGTGCTGACGATGCTCAGCATGGATGCTTCCAGTTCCGACCTCGATCCTCTCACCGGCCTCTTGAACCGTCGTGGCCTCGACCGCCACGTCGAGAAGGTACTCGAGGGGTTCCAGCGTCAAGAATCTGCGGCACTACTCGTGATCGCGATCGACATCGACCGGTTCAAGACGATCAACGACGTGCACGGCCACGACGTCGGCGATCGCATCATTCTCCGGGTATCGCAGCGGTTATCCGCCTGGGCACACGCCGATGCTGTCGTCGCGCGGGTCGGTGGCGACGAATTCATCCTCGTTCAAAGACTTTCCGTGCCAGCCATCGGACCGATGCTCAACTCGATCGGACCGGCAATGCACTCGAATACCGACGAGATACCGTCGACTTCGAGCATCGGAATCGCCGTGCGTACCCACAAATTCGTCGCCGGAGAAGACCGCGCAGCAGCGTTCACGGACATGCAGAAAGTCGCCGATTCGGCGATGTACGAAAGCAAGAGACTCGGCGGCGGACGCGTTCACACGATCGTCACCACCGCCGGCAGGTAGCAGTACGCACAATTTCAGTAGTAGACCGGCCCTGGCACTCCTCCACCCGCTGCCACTGCGTCACCGGTGATCGCGATGCTTCGCGGCGATGCCAGGAAGGTCACGACGTCGGCTACTTCTTCGGCATCGATGATCCGATGTATCGAGTTCGTCGCGATACCACGCTCCACCTCTGCCTGCGAGCGGCCGGATTCTTCCGACTCGCGCGTAATCCGTGCGGTCAACCTCTCGGTCCTCGTCACGCCCGGATGGACGACGGTGACGTTGATTCCCTTGGGGCCCAGCTCGTCCGCAAGATTCTTGGTCAGTGCAGACACACTGACGTTGCGGATCGTGTGGGCGATCGAGGTTGCCTGTCTGGCACCCAAACCGCTGATGTTGATGATCCGACCCCAACCCTGATCGATCAGATACGGCGCCACAGCGCGCGCAGTTCGCAGGTACCCGAGCACTTTCACTTCGACTTCGTCTCGCACGACGTCGTCTGTGGTCGCCTCGAAATCCGTCGGCTTTCCGGCGCTGAACGGAGTCGCTGCGGAGTTGACCAGAATGTCGACGCCGCCGAACTCCTCTACTACTTGCCGCACCGACGCCTGAACCGCGTCGTCGTCTCGCGTATCCGTCACGACTCCGATCGCACGAATTCCGAACTCCGAAACCAAATCTCGTGCAACGCTTACGACGGTTCGCTCAGTGCGCGCGAGTATCGCGATGTCGACCCCTTCAGCGGCCAGACCTCTGGCGATTGCCAGACCGATCCCCTTGCTACCACCGGCAACGATCGCACGCTTTCCAGACAGGTGAAGATCCATACCTGCGACACTATCCAACAGGCGGTCCCCGATCTCTACGAAGAGGGATCGGGGACCGTCGGAATCATTCCTGTGTCTCAGACCATCAGATCCGCGTACAGGTAGACGTTGTCGGCGTAGTTGCCCACACCGTCCTCGAATTGCAGTTCGCCGCCGCAGGTTACGACTGCCAACTTACGAGGGCCTTCCGGGCCGGCTAGCACGCTTTCCTCCACACCATCGGCCTTCGGGCGCGTCGTCACCGCAGTCACCTTCCACGACGTGCTCTTACCCGTCGCGTCGGATGTACGGATCACTTCACCCGGCTCGATCGTGCCCAGGTCGAACAGCGCGCCGTTACCCTGGCCGGTCAGATTGACGTGTCCGGCAATCAAGGTCGTGCCGGTGGCGGAATCGAGAGATGCACCGTCGAGCCAGATTCCGACGTTCTTGACGTTCTCCGGCGGAGTGAGAACTCCTTCCGGCACGGTGGCGTCCACGATCGGCGCCTGAACACCGACCGGGTCGAGCGAAAGAGTGTTGGGAGTCATCAACGCATCCGTAGGCGCTGCCGGATTCGCGGAGTGCGACATGACAACTCCCGGACTCGGCGGGATCGCAGCATCGTCATCGGAGGATCGCAGGCCGACGAAGGCCATGGAAGCACCGGCGACCAACACCGCGATGAGAGCCAGAATGAACGCGACACGACGCCCTTTGCCTGGACTCGCGGGCTGATCGTGGTTGGGATAGTCGTATGGATTGGATGGATTGGGATCCGACTCGTACATGGTCATCGAACTGTCTCCTGAGGGATGAGGCGCCCCCGGCACCTCGTGCGAATTGACGCCCCCTGCGTCTGATCAATGTCGGCACCGATCACACGAAGCGTGATCGGTGCCGACGTCTACTACACGTGCCTGGTGTCAGGATCGCTTGCGGCGGAGAGCAACTGCTCCGGCAGCAGCCATTCCGACAAGCCCGAGGCCCGTCACTGCGACGGCGACGTTGCGGCCTGAATTCTGTTCAGCAGCACCACCGTCGATGGCAACCGGGCGGGGGCCAGTGGCCGGCTTCGGAGCCGACGGCGCCGGAGTTGCGGGAGTTGCAACCGGCTGCGACGGAACAGGTGCACCCGGAACTACAGGCACGACCGGCACAATCGGCACGATGGGCACGATCGGAACAATCGGCACGATCGGAACGACCGGGGTTGCAGGCGTCGTGGTGGCCGGTGTGGTCGTTGCCGGTGTCGTTGTTGCCGGCGTGCTCGTTGCCGGTGTCGTCGTGGGTGCTGCTGCATATCCGACGCTGGCAGATGCATTCATCGAAGCCGGCCGAACGGTGTCGAACGACGCGAAGATCTGGCACTGTGCGCCTGCCGTGTTCCAGTGCAGGTTCTCGACCGAATCCGGAATGACGCTTGCAGTCACCGAGTAGTCCCCGCCGGCCGCAGCGGTGAGGCAAAGATCAACAGCAGTCGGTGCGTCGCCGCGGCCGTCGACCGTCAGTTGATTTGCAGTCAACGTCGCCGTGGCGTTGTCACCACAGACGGTCAGTTCGGTGCCCGCCGAGGACTGAACAGTGATCGGCTTCCGGTACATATTCGTATTCAGGGTGAAAACGGCAGTCTCGCCGGCCTTCAGAGTCCCCGTCGCGGGTGTCTTGCGAACGAGGTCGAGCGTCTGCGTGACGTTCATGATCTCGACGATGCGAGCTCGCTCGTCGTCGCCGATGTTCCTGTCGCACAGGCTTTTGAAATCGGCCATCAGCGGATTGTCGTAGTCCGAGACACACCACACAAGCGTCTGCCGCGCCGAACGTGCATCCTCGCTGCCATTTCCCGAAACGACACCGTCGAGTTTGGCGGGATTCTGCAGCAACCAACTGATGACAGCGAGATCGTCGGCTGACAGATCGGGATTGCCCGAAGACGGCACCGTCGCACCCATCTCGTCGTTGTGCTTGTCAACCGGCAAACCGTTCTCGTCGACACCGGCACACGGATCGAGATCGAAGTCCGTGCAGTACATCCATTCCGACTTCGCAATTCCGTCGACGTCGCGGACACCGCAGACCGGAGCATCCACCGCGGCCGAGGTACCCCGATCGGTGGTGCCGTACATCGGCACGATGTTGCCGTCGTTGTAGTGATCCAGCCGAATGCCGGAGATGTCGAGCATCTGCTCCGAGGGCGTGTACTCGGTGCCCTCACACAACCCGGCGGTGAACGCCGGAGCGGCCGCGGTTCGCACCGGCATCGGCGCGGACACAGCTGGCGAAGCAAAAGCAACGCTACTACCGGCGACCGTTACGGCAATAGCTGCAGTTAGCGAGAGCCGGAGAACAAGCGGCCTACGCCGTGAACCAGACACAGTCATCAAAGCTTCCCTTTCAAGACATTTCGGTAGCGGGACGGTTGCCTGGATTCCCAATACCACGCCACCCAGCGCTCACTTCCGAGAGGATCAGCCGATCACTTTTGGCAATCAGCCAGTTACTGAATGGCAATGTAGTGCATGTTTCAAGAAAGATCACCCAATCGTCGAGCACCCAGGGCGCAGCTTGGACATTCGGATGACGAGTTAGCCATGAAGGTGACTGAACCTTTGTCCAACCGCACAACAATCGCGATCCCCCCCAAAATCTGCTCATCCAACCGCGACGTTCCCGACATTTCGCCAACGCTAGCCAGTCGGTAACTTGGACATCCTGGGGAAACTCACAGGAAGGGGCGTTTTCAGCTCGCGCGCAAAAGAAGGGGCCCGCTATGCGGACCCCTTCGCCGGAAACTTCCGACCGAGACTGCTTTGTCGGGATTCGGGCAACTTGTAGATGACCCAGAACAATCTCCACTCACATTATGTGATTTGCCTCACATTCAAAGAATCTGTTGGTTTTGTTCACATCCTGAACCAATCTTTTGGTCCTCTTTGCGCCGATTACCCAGATCTCCGACGGCGGAACCCTGCCCTGCCGGAGAGCGGAGCACGAGCCTCGGATCAGTCTCGGACCGGAGGCGCCTTCCTTGTGGTAACCGCAATGCGATTCCACGCATTGATCGTCAAAATGACGCTGATGAGCTGAGCCAGTTCCACGTCCGAGAATTCGCCGGCAGCCTCGCTGTACACCTCGTCCGGAACGAAACCGTCGGTGAGGACTGTCACGGCCTCGGTCAAGGCGAGCGCGGCACGTTCACGATCGGAGTACATCCCTCGCGCTTCTTCCCACGCGTTCAGTAGGTAGAGCTTCTGCTCCGTCACGCCGACCTTTCGTGCGTCGCGAGTGTGCATGTCCAGGCACCATGCGCAATGATTCAGCTGCGACGCACGCGTGAGGACCAGCTCGACGAGCGTCGGCTCCAGCCCCTTGCGTGCAGCGGCATCCAACGCAATCATCGCCTTGTAGACCTCGGGCGCCAGCTTTGCGATATCCAGTCTTTGTCCTGTTGCTGTAGTCATAACTCAAACGGTAATCCCGGAAAGACCCGGAAACATGGTTCAATCCGGTGGTGAATTCGTGGGCCAATCTTGGGTTCGATCTACATATCGAGCTGCCACAGGGAATCGGGGTTCGCGCTGCACTGCTTCAGACCCTTCGCGACGCGATCGACAGTGGACTGCTGAAGCCCGGCACCAGACTCCCACCTTCCCGCACCCTCGCGCTCGACCTCGGAGTTGCCCGAAACACCGTTGCGGACTGCTATGCCGAGCTCGCCGCAGCTGGGTGGCTTGTCACACGGCCTGGTTCCGGGACCCTGGTCGCCACGCTCGCCAGCACACACACCCGCGAGGTCGAGCCATCACCGACTCGACGACGCTGGACCTACAGCCTTCTCCCTGGATCGCCCGACGCGTCGGCGTTTCCCCGCACTGCATGGATTTCGTCCGCCAGACGTGCTTTGACCACCGCGCCGACCGACGCGTTCGCGACTACTGATCCCAGAGGCCGAGTCGAACTCCGAAACGCCCTCACCACATACCTGAGCCGCACCAGAGGCGTTCGCGTCGATCCGAACTGCATTGTGATCAGTGCCAGCTCGGGTCACGGGATCTCCCTCCTTGCCCGCGCACTCGGAGGAACGATTGCGGTCGACGCTTTCTGCCTTCACCTGCACCGGCAGTTGCTCGCCGACGAAGGGCTGCTGACAGTTCCCATATCGGTTGACCAATCAGGCACTTGCACAGACGAATTGGCGTCTACTTCTGCTGAGAGTGTTCTGCTGACGCCGACCCATCAGTTCCCTCTCGGCGGTCCCCTCACACCGGCGAGGCGCGCGACCGCTCTCGAATGGGCCACGACTACGGGCGGCGTCATCATCGAGGACGACTACGACGGCGAATTCCGTTACGACAGAAAACCTGTCGGTGCACTCCAAGGAATCGCACCGCAGCACGTTGCGTACCTGGGCACTGTCAGCAAGACACTGTCGCCGGCAATTCGCATCGGATGGATGGTGTTGCCGGACAGGCTGATCGAACCTGTCCTCGCAACAAAGGGACCCTACGAACGCTGGGTAAGTTCAACGGATCAATTGACCTTGGCGGACTTCATCGAATCCGGAAGATTCGACAGCCATATTCGAAAGATGCGCACCTCGTACCGACGACGACGCGATCAACTGGTTGCGACACTTGCGCAGCAAGTACCCCAGGTCAGGGTCGAGGGGATCTCCGCGGGACTTCACGCTGTGATCCGTCTGCCCTCCGGCACCGAACAATCTGTTCTTGCAGCGGCCCGGGCGCGCGATCTCGGGCTCGAAGGGCTTTCGGTCTTCCGACATCCCGACGTGTCGTCAGTCGGCGGTGACGGCATCGTCGTCGGCTACAGCACGCCGACGCAGTCGCAGTACTCGAGGACGCTGGACGTGCTCTGCGAGGTGCTGCAGGCAGCTCTGCCATAACGCCTGCCAGCTTTGCCCAGCCGCTCACCTGCCCTGCCCTGCCCTGCCCTGATGGTGTGAACGTACCGTTCCCCTCGCCCAAGAGGGTGAGCGTGTCGTTCACTCGGTCCCGGACGGGGTGGTGAGTCGGCTGTGCTCGCGCCCCTGATCGTGTGAACGGTACGTTGGGTCGATCTGAGGCGACGAAAGTGCTGTTCGCTCGAAGTCGGGGGTGCCGGCGGGGGTGCTTTCGGGTGATGGTGATGGTGGGGGTGTTTTGGGTACGAGAAAGCCCCCCAACCAGTACTGGTTGGGGGGCTTCTCTAATGCGTGTTCGGCGGTGTCCTACTCTCCCACACCCTGTCGAGTGCAGTACCATCGGCGCTGAAGGGCTTAGCTTCCGGGTTCGGAATGGGACCGGGCGTTTCCCCTTCGCTATGACCGCCGTAACTC
>NZ_JAJHVW010000010.1:0-246018 GCF_027583855.1 Rhodococcus sp. BH5 | reverse complement strand
CTTCGAGACGTCGGCGTCCTCGTTGGGCAGTGCCCGATCGAGGAACTCGACGATCGTGACGTCGACGCCGTAGTTCTTGAGGACGTAACCGAACTCCATGCCGATCGCGCCGGCACCGACGATCAGGATCGAACCCGGAAGGTCACGGGTGAGGATCTGCTCTTCGTAGGTCACGACGTTCTCGCTCAGCGAGGTGCCGGGCAGCAGCTTGGTGTACGAACCCGTCGCGATGATCGCGTTGTCGAACGTGATCGTCTCGGTGCCACCCTTGCTCAACTCCACGCTGATGGTGTTGGCGTCGACGAACGTGCCCTTGCCGTCGTACTCCGGGATCATGTTCTTCTTCATCAAGAAGTGAATGCCCTTGACTCGCCCGTCCGCGACCTTGCGGCTGCGATCGAAAGCGGAGCCGAAATCGAAGGACACGTCTCCGGACATGCCGAACGTCTTCGCTTCTTTCGTGAAGATGTGCGCGAGTTCGGCGTTACGGAGAAGCGCCTTGGACGGAATGCAGCCGACATTCAGGCATACACCGCCCCAGTACTTCTGCTCGATGATGGCGGTGCTCAGGCCCAGTTGTGCCGCGCGGATAGCAGCGACGTACCCACCGGGGCCGGCTCCGAGGACAACGACGTCATAGTGTGAGGTCACGATAATTCTCAGATAGTCGATTCAGATCAGGTCAGTGCTTCCACAGACTGGGGCTTTCGGCCGTGCGGCATGAGGAGAGTCGCGGCGAGTCCGACTATCGCCAGACCTGCTGCAACGAAATAGACTGTTGTGTAGCCAATTCCAGCGTAAATAGGCGTTCCGTCGGCAACCGTTGCAATGTTCAGGGCGAGGATGGCAAAACCAATCTGTACAGCAACAGCACTGCCGACGGATCCCACCACATTGACCGTCGAGGCTGTGACGGCCTGCAGTCGAACCGGCGCGGCGGCGATCACCAGGTTGGGTATTGCCGCACTGATCAGACCGGCCCCGAATGCATATACCAAGTATCCCAACAGTATCGGCCAGAATTCCTTGTGGGAGAGGGCGAGTGATGCGGAGCCGATCGCCATCAAGGCGAAGCCGATCCAGTTCGGCAGGCGTGCGCCCCGACGTTCTGCGATTATGCCGACAAGCAACCCCATTGCGACGGTGGCCACGCCGGCCGGTGTGGTCAACCGCGCCATGTAGCTTGCGCTTTCCCCCAACCCGTAGGTAACGCCGAGGGCGATGGGTGTCTGAACGATGAAGGACAACAAGACGAATTGGAGAACGATGACGGCCTGGCCGGTAAATTGCGCGACCAGTGTCGTCACGACAGCGCGACCACGCAGCACCACAATGTCGATCAGTGGGTTCTCGATTCGCTTTTCGTATCGAGCCCATCCGATGAAAATTGCCACCGCGGCGATGGCGCAGAGAAGTGTCTTCCACGACGTCCAACCCCACGTTCCGCCTTCGCCGATGCAGTACAGGAGGAGTGCGATCGAGAGCCCGAGCATGATCCCACCAACCCAGTCGATGGACGTTTTCACTCGGATCGGGGACTCGGGAACAACGAGCATGACCAAGGCACCCAAGAGCACAGGGAAGAGTGCCAATGCGAAGAACACTCCGCGGAATCCGAAATTGTCGATCAAAACTCCGGCAATGACAGGACCGGTGATCGTGGTGACACCAATTCCAGCGGTTGTCATGCTGACCGCCATCGCCAGCATCCGCTTCGGGAAGATGTCGCGCATCAGCGAGTAGGTTATCGGCACGATTGCAAGACCGAGTCCTTCGACGGTACGACCGACTAGTACTACGGAGAAGGTCGGCGCGATTGCGACGATCAGCGAGCCTGTTGCCATGCAGGCGGTTGCGATCAGAAGCCATTTCTTCTTACCGTCTCGATCTGCGAGCTTGCCGATCAACGGTGCGCTGATAGCGCCGGAGAGTGTGAACAGTGTTGACACCCAAGCGATGTTCGAGGTCTCGAATGAACCAGCCATGCTGGGGAGTGCGGGCGTCACCAGATTGAACGCGTATGCGACTTCTTCGGACAGAAGGCAGAGGATCAGGAGGATTCCGACCCAGCCGGCGGTTGATCGATTTCCCACGCCTTCTATCGCGAGAGTGGGGTTTGCGGAGGAAGATTCCGATGGAGTCGAGGAAGGATTATCCGTGGATGGAGCGGTCATCGTGGCTCCTGCATCTTTCTGACGGGAAGACGGGGCAGTGAGCGGGACAGTCGGCGCGGCGAGTGTGCAGACCCACTGAAGCATTTTGTGATGTGAGGCACAGTAAAATGGATCGATTGATTCTGTCAAGTGATCCACTAAATTTTTCCCGAGAAAATTGCAAAAGCGCGCACGGAGACGGCGCGTTCTGTGGATGGTGGATCCGCAACCCTACCTGGGAAGATCCATCCGCAAAGCTAGGTCCGGGTTGGATCCATGAGTGACTCGAGTCCGCCTGCGACAAAATCCGCCAGTGTGTCGAATCGACCGTTGGACAGCGCGCGAGATCCCTCGATGCTTGCGTCCGACCATCGTGCCGCCATCACGATCAGCGTGTTCACGGTGAGTGACCAGTTCAGTTCGATCGCGGTGTCGTCGGCTGCGGGGTAGGCGCGTTCGAGTAGTTTGCGCAGCAACTCTGCTGTGTCGTCCTTGACGGGGAATAGCCGAGGATCGTTGGCGAGGCTGAGTTGTCCACAAATAGTCAGCCACCGAACACCTTTGTCAGGTTCCTGATCGAGGAACTGGCGATACGGCAGTGCCAGGAGATCGACGATCTGCCTCGCTGTCGGAACGGTGTCGGAATCGACCATGTTCTTGGCCAGGCGATGAATGTGTGCGAGTACTTCGGCGCCGGAGTCGAGGAGGACGGCGTCGAGGATCGCGTCCTTGGATCCGAAATGATAGTGCGCGGACGCTGCTCCCAATCCGGCTTCGGCATTGATCGCTCGAATCGAGACGGCCTCGACTCCCTCTGCTGCGAACAGCTTTGCCGCTGAGTCGATCAGAGCACGGCGAGTTGCTGCGCCGTCGCGTGGACTGGATCGTGGCATTTCCGCAACCTTTCGGTTTGTTGACCCCATCATATCGCGATGTCGCGGCCTGATTTCCGGCCTGCTGACCCGGTGATGTCTGAGTAGATCTCAGTCGATTTAGAGAATGCACTTGATTGAATCACTTGATCCACATATGGTGATGTGACAGCAGCCACACGAATGGCAATCGATGCCGGGTTGTCAAAGGCGCGAACCTCGTACTTGCATGTCGGACTGTCAGAAGGAGATCGGAATGGCCACGCACACAAGCGAACAGCTGACCGAAGTAGTGGAACCGGAGTCACTCGACCCACGGTTGGCGATCGACATTTTCACCGTCATGGCCCGTGCGCGTGCGATCGAGGACGCGGTGCAGATTCACATCCGGGACCACGGATTTGCCGGATTTTGGCATCCGGGCAAAGGGCAGGAAGGTGCTGTCGCTGGAGCGGTGGCAGCCATGCGAGACGACGACTATCTGTTCTATCAGGGAAGAGGAGCCACATGGCCGCTTGCCAAAGGGATGGCGATGGGGCCGATCATCGGTGACCTGCTTGGAAAAGTGACAGGTTCTACCGGCGGAAAAGGCGCCGGGGTTCCTCACTGGGCAGATCCGGCGCTCGGAATCATGGGGGAGGGGGCGACGCTCGGATCGGTGTATCCGGTGGCAGCAGGCGCGGCGTTGTCGGCGCAAATGAGAGGCACCGGGCAAGTTGCGCTGGCTGACTTCGGCGACGGAACGGCGGCACGTGGCACCTTCCATGAAACTCTGCTCGAGGCATCGCGGTGGAAACTACCGCTGGTCTACTTCTGTGAGAACAATGGAATCTCGGTAACCACCTCTTTTGAGTCTGTAAGTCCGACAAGCACTATCGCCGAACGGGCGTCTGCATACGGGATTCCGGGAGTTCGCGTCGACGGTCACGACGCCGTCGCTGTCTACCATGCGACACAGACCGCGATCGATCGAGCGCGCGATGGTCATGGGCCGTCGTTGATCGAGGCAGTCGTCACCCGGGTCGGCGGACACTGGGAAGGCGACGCGCAGAAGTATCGCCCGGAAGATTTCTTGTCGACGTACCGAGATCCGTTGGACATCATGCGTTCTCGACTCGATGCTTCACTGGCCGACCAGATCGTCGCCGCAGCACGTGCGGAAGTTGCCGAAGCGCTCGCCGAGGCAGAAGCCGCTCCTTTGCCTGACCCCTCCGTTATCATGAAGGACGTTTTTGCATGACTATCACTGACGACACGTCTGTCAACCGCACGGCTCCGGAAACTACGGTGCAAAGCTACGAGGCCGCACAGGGTGCGGCGATTGCCGAAGAGATGCGCCGTGACCCCTCGGTGTTTCTCATGGGGCAGGACATTGCCTCAGGCGGGTTCTTCGGCGGAACCCGAGGCCTGGTAGAGGAATTCGGCCTGGACAGGATCCGAAACACCGGAATCACCGAAGCATTCATGGTGGGTGCAGCTGCCGGTGCCGCCATGACCGGAATGCGTCCGATCGTTCAGTTGGGGTTTGCAGACTTCAGTTTGATCGCCGGGGACGAGATCTTTCAGAAACTGGGTAAGTGGCGCCATATGCACGGTGGTCAATTCGAACTTCCCGCTGTGATCATCATGCCGATCGGGCCGAGCGGTGGTGCAGGACCAGAACATTCGGGTTCGATGGAGATGCTACCGATGCATTTTCCGGGACTCAAAGCAGTTGTCCCGTCCAATCCTGCCAACGCGAAAGCCCTACTCAAGGCCGCAATCCGGGACCCAAATCCTGTTCTGTACTACCCGAGCAAGCAGCTCAACTTCAAACGGGGTGAGGTATTCACCGATCCCGAGTACGTAATGCCCTTGGGTAAAGCATCGATTCCACGGCGCGGCGACACAGTAACCGTCATCAGCTATGGATGTATGGTGCCTCGCTCGCTCGAAGCAGCACTCGTGCTGGCTGCGGAGGGTATCGAACTCGAGGTCGTCGACCTGCAGACGCTGGTTCCGCTGGACCACGACACGATCATCGCGTCGGTGATGCGGACCGGGCGGGCGATGATCGTTCACGAGGCGCCGAGAACCGCTGGTCCTGGCGCCGAGATCGCTGCGCTCATCCAGGAGCGTTGCTTCTACTGGCTCCACGCTCCGATCGCGCGTCTCGGTTCTGTGGATGCGCCGATTCCGGCGAGTCGGTTCCTCGAAGATCATTGCTTCCCAAATGTTTCCGACATCATCGAGACGGCCCGTCACCTGGTTCGCGACTAATTACTCGACTACGAGGACATTCACCATGCTCACACTATTCGACGTCCACATGCCCCACATGGGGTCGGTGGAATTCGCGTTGCTCACCGAATGGCTGCTCAAGCCTGGGGACAGGGTCGCCGAGGGCGATCCGCTTTGTGAGGTGTCGACTGACAAGGTCGACACCGAAGTCGACTCGCCAACTTCGGGAATCCTCATCAGCTACGTTGCCGCAGTGGATCAGGAGGTTCCTGTCGGTGACGTCATTGCTCGATTTGCCTCACTCGACGCCGACCCGGTAGCCGTCGCGCAAGCCATTGCCGGTGAAGATGCAGTCGGTGAAGATGTCGCGCCGGCGGCGCCGACATCGGGTCCGATCGCGGGTCCGTTCCCGATTTCGCCGGATCGGGCTCTCGAGAGCGCGGCCCCGACAGTCGCCGCCGAGGGTTCTCGCCCACCCAACGATTCACTGGTGTTGGCTGCGTCGTGGTTCTCTCCGGTCAATCGTCCGCCCGAAGGAAGTCGACGCCTCCGCCTCGATTCGGGCTCGACTGATATGTCGCTGGAGAGCAAGAGCGAATTCTTGCCGGGAGCCAGGGATCGAGTACCGGAAGATGCTGACACCGTGGCGATTCCCGCCGGATACGAGGCGGTGACCTACACGGCTATCGAACACACTCGCCTGCGTAGGGCAATCGCCAAGAATCTGACAGAATCGTGGAATACGGCTCCTCAATTGACGGCGCAGGTTGATGTCGATTTCACTGCGGTCTCAGTAGCCCGAGCGAAGATCAACCGTGAGAGATCAGCTCGAGGTGAAGGGAAACTCAGTTTCCTTCCCTTTGTCGGTCACGCACTGTGCCGGGCGCTCGCAGACCACCCGGATGCCAATGCCACGTTCACGGACAAGCACCTCGTGCGATGGAACACTGTCAACCTGGGAATTGCCGTGGACACTCCGGACGGACTGATCGTCCCCGTCATACGTGATGCGCAGAATCTCGAACTGGAGGCACTGTCGGACGCAATAGTCGCGACCAGTAGTGCGATACTCTCGGGTTCCGCGCAGCCGGAGGATCTTTCGGGCGGAACAATTACGATCAGCAACTCGGGAAGTGTCGGCGGCGTGGTCTCGACTCCGATCCTGACTCGTCCGCAAGTTGCCTCGATCGGTCTCCCAGCCATCGTGCGTACCCCCGTCGCGCGAAAGAGCGTCGACGGTGAATCCGAGCTCCTCACCATCAGGCCCATTGCACGACTCGGATTGACCTTCGACCACAGGGCATTCGACGGCGCCGAAGCCTTGCGCACGCTGATGTCCGTACAGAAGTATCTCGAACAATGGCCGACAAAATCGTAGGCACTTCTCGACGTGAGGACATCAGATGAGGGCAGCAGTGCTTCGAGGTGGAGACGTCATACTTGCCGACATTCCGGAGCCGTCACCGGGACCGAATCAGCTTCTGGTGGAGCCGATAGCCACCGGGATCTGCGGCAGTGATCTTTCGGCCTGGCAGCACACCGATGATTTCCTGGCTGCGCATCGTGAGGCGGACGTGCCGGGAGCGCTGTTCGATCCGGCGCACGATGTTGTATTCGGACACGAGTTCACTGCAACGGTGACCGAGTTGGGAACCGGAGTGGTCGACTACGCAGTCGGTGACCGTCTGGTGGTTCTGCCGTGGGTCGTTGACGACGATGGATTGACTCATACAGTCGGATACTGCAATTCGAAGCCGGGAGGGCTGGCTGAAAGGGTTGTTATCCAGGCTGGAGGGCACCTGCACATCCCTCCGGACGTGGATCCGGTTACCGCTGCAGTGACCGAACCTCTCGCTACTGGTGTTAACGCCGTGCTGCGTTCACGAATCGTTGCCGGCGCCGCCGCAGTGGTGACCGGTTGCGGGCCTGTGGGACTCGGCGCAGTCATCGAATTGGCGCAACGTGGCGTTCACCCCATCGTCGTATCCGACCCTTCGGAACTTCGACGAACTGTGGCTTTGGCGTACGGGGCCGATGTGGCAGTCGATCCGAGGCACTCGGATCCACTGAGCACACTTGCAGGAATGATTCCGGCAGATACCGAAGTATTTGTCTTCGAAGCATCCGGAGCGCGGAATCTACTGGGTTCCTTGATGTCTGTCGTTCCACCGTTCACACGCATTGTGATTGTCGGATCGGCAATGGAGCACGAGTCGATTCGACCCGTAATCGGGATTCTCAAGAATGTGAGTTTGGAATTCGTGGGTGGTCCGGGGCGTGGAGAACATACGTACCAAGCGTTTTCCCGAACTTTCGAACATATCGTGGAGCGTCGTTTCGATCCGGGAGTGATGGTCACGGGCTTTGCCGGGCTGGATGCGGTGAGTGAGGTGTTCTCTGCGCTGCGCCCGGCCGCGGGTGACGAGATAGAGCACGTGAAGGTTTTGGTTCGGCCCGACCTGCCCGCCGGTGCGGGTGTGGTGCGTTGTGGCGTCGAGTAACGGACTATGGGATGAGGACGTTGTAATGAATGAGGTTGAATCAACAGCGGAGAGCGAGCAGTTCAACGCCGACTTGGTTCGGTCCAGGTTGGTCGAGATGGGCGAGTTGGGTACGGGCGAGGAACTGACTGTGCGACTATTGGCAGGCGGTCGATCCAACCTGACGTTCGAGTTGGCGAGTAAGTCGAGAAGATGGATTCTGCGTCGTCCGCCGATCGGTCACCGTCTGGAGACTGCTCACGACATGGGTCGGGAAGTGACCGTTCAGCGAGCCCTCGCGGAAAGTGCTGTCCCGGTTCCGCGGATCGTGTTCTCCGAGGAGTTCGACGCGACATCGGGTGGAAGTTTCTACGTCATGGACAAGATCGAAGGTCAGGTGTTGCGAACCGATGACGACTTCGCTTCCGTGGACCAGAGCAATCGCTCCGAGCTGGCGTTTCGCTACGTCGATTGCCTGGCTGCTCTGCATACGCAAGACTTTCGTAGCCTGGGTTTGTCTGGTTTCGGTAGGCCGGAGGGATACCTCGAGCGGCAGGTAAGGCGCTGGAGTAAGCAGTTGGCGTCGTCGAAGTCCCGCGATCTTCCGATGTTGGAAAAACTAGGGGTAAGGGTCGCGTCGTCGATTCCGAGGCGGTCTGCAACCTCGATCGTCCACGGCGACTTTCGATTCGACAACATGATTGTTCGGTTAGGTGCCCCGTCGGACATCGTCGGAGTGCTGGATTGGGAGATGTCAACACTGGGTGATCCGTTGACAGACTTGGGTTTAATCCATCTGTTCTGGTCGGGATGGGCAGGTATCGATAATCCGATTGCCGGGACACCCTCTGCGCATGAGGGTTTCCCCTCGTTCGACGACGTTGTCGAAAGATATTCCCTAAGCACTGGGTTCGATATCGATGCGCTGCAGTGGTATTCGGGCTTTGCATTCTACAAGATGGCAGTGATTCTGGAAGGCATCCATCTTCGCTTCGTCAATGGGGAAACAGTCGGCGACGGTTTCGAGGACATCGGCTCGATGGTCGTTCCTTTGGCAGAGCGCGGGCTTTCGGCACTTGCGTAGCCGAAAATTGTTGTGAAACAGTGATTTCTGATCTCGGTCGTACTCGGCCGGCGAAGGGTAAAGGTGTGTGACATGGACTTCGAATTCGACGCGAAGACTATTGATTTGAAGGAACGCGCGTCGGCATTCATGGACGAGTTCGTTTTTCCCGCAGAGCATTTCTTCCACGACAACCCGGAAGCTGGGGATCGGCAGTGGGAGCGTCCGGCGGTGATGGCGGAACTGAAGGAACACGCGAAGGCACAAGGGTTGTGGAATCTGTTTCTTCCGCACGATCCGCGTGGTGCGGGACTGTCGAATCTGCAGTACGCACCGTTGGCCGAGGTCACGGGTTGGAGTCCGGAGGTTGCGCCCGAAGCGTTCAACTGCAACCCACCCGATACCGGGAACATGGAGTTGCTGACGCTGTTCGGGACTGACGAGCAGAAACATCGGTGGCTCGATCCGTTGTTGAACGGTGACATCAGGTCGGCGTATTGCATGACGGAACCGGACGTGTCGTCGTCTGATCCCGCGAACTTGACCTGCTCAATCACTGATGAGGGTGATTGTTGGAGGATCAATGGACGTAAGTGGTGGTCGACCGGCGCGATGAGCAGCGATTGTGTGTTGTTGATCGTGATGGGGGTGTCAGATCCTGATGCGGATCCGCGGTCGCGCCACAGTTTGGTTCTGATTCCGCGTGAGACTCCTGGCGTGCGTATTGTCCGGGGACTGAAGATGTTCGGCTTCACACACGGTGCCCATGGCGGTCACGCGGAGGTGCATTTCGAGGACGTACTTGTTCCCAAGGACCACATGCTCGGCGAGCGTGGTCGGGGGCAAGCGTTGGCGCAGGCCAGACTTGGTCCGGGGCGCATTCATCACTGCATGCGCATGATCGGGATGGCAGAGCGTGCGATCGAGTTGATGTGCCGCCGGGCGAACGAGCGTGAGGCCTTTGGTAGGTCTTTGGCGGATCAGGGGATCATTCAGCATTGGATTGCGCAGTCCCGTGTGAAGATCGATCAGTTGCGGTTGTTCGTTCTGCGGACTGCGTGGTTGATCGACACAGTTGGGGCGCGTGAGGCGCGTACGGAAATTTCGGCTATCAAGGTGGCTGCCCCGGATGCTGTGGGTTGGGTGATCGACAAGGCAATTCAAGTGCACGGCGCCGGCGGAATGACGCAAGACTATCCGCTGGCGATGTTGTGGGCGCAGGCTCGGACCATGCGTTTCATCGACGGCGCTGACGAGGTTCATCGGATGGTCGTCGCGTCACGAGAATTGCGCCTTCATCGATAGCGGTCCGGGTTTCACGAATGACGAATCGATGCCGAATGGGGATAACTGGTGGGAATGCAACTCCCATTCGATATCGGTGAGATTCGACGGCGTCTGATCGACTGTGGCGAGTTGGATCGGTACTCGCGATTCAGTGCTAACAAGGTTTCCAGTTCGCCGCCGGGTCAGGCCTACTCCTTGACCAGCGGTGAAGGAGCATGGATCTTGCGCTGTTCGTCGAGCAGTGATGACAGTCTTGGAACACGAGGAATTCGAGCGGAGGCCACTGCGCTGCACATGCTCGAAAAGAGCAGCATTCCAGTACCTCTCCTTGTCTACCGGGACGAAGTCTCTGGATTGGTCGTCTCTCGACGGGTGCATGGATCATCTCTCCGGACCGACATTCAGTTAGCCGACGTCGAGATCGGCGCGAGAAGCCTGGTAGCGAACTCATTTGCCGACACGCTTGCCGGGATTCATTCGCTCGAAGTCGGCCTCAACGGTGTGAGTGCTCTCCCCGGGATGTGCGGGGAACTGCACAACTACTTGTCCGAGATTGGAATAAGGCTCGCTCGGCACGAATTGAGTGTGAGGCCTGCGTTGAACGCGCTCCTCGATTCCCTCGCGCGATCGGTGCCGGCGCCGCAGAAGCCCTGCTTGCTCCACGGCGAATATCGTCTGGATCGAACGATTTTCGACCTCGCCGACTCCCCACTATTGCGCGCAGTGACAGATTGGCGTCGAGTAGGTTTCGGTGACCCGCTGTTGGACGTTGGTATCGCTTACGTTTTCTGGGCAGGTTTGAGAGGAATTCCCAGCGTTGTATCGGGTTGCCCTTCAGTTCATTTCGGATACCCGGCATTCGAGCAGTTGTTGTCCCGGTATCGAAGGTCAGTTACCTTCGATGTCGATACACGCGTGTTGCCGTGGTTCTACTCGGTGGGGTTTCTCGAGGTTGCTGCACGTGTGCTCGAACTGTGCAATGAGAGACGCGAATGGCTCTCGAGCACAAATAGATTCGGCGATGTGTCGGCCTTGGTGGCACCATTGATCACCCGCGCAGTTGCAGCCTTGGAAGGCAGTCACCTTGCCGCATCCTTTGTGCTCACGCGATGACAGAGACCCAACGAATGCTTGGAGGAAAGTCGTGACGCACGACAATCGAACCACCGGGGAGGGGCGCAAGCTGCTCCGTCTCGAGATCCGAAACGCGGAGACGCCCATCGAACGCAAACCCAACTGGATCAAGACCCGAGCAAAGATGGGCCCCGAGTACACGGAGCTCGAGGGCCTGGTCAAGCGTGAAGGTTTGCACACCGTCTGCGAGGAAGCGGGCTGCCCCAACATCTACGAGTGCTGGGAAGACCGCGAAGCCACGTTCCTGATCGGCGGTGAGCAGTGCACACGCCGCTGCGACTTCTGCCAGATCGACACCGGCAAGCCCGAAGCCCTCGACCGCGACGAGCCCCGTCGCGTCGCGGAAAGCGTTCAGGCCATGGGCCTTCGGTACTCCACGATCACCGGCGTCGCCCGCGACGACCTGCCCGACGGTGGCGCCTGGCTCTACGCCGAGACCGTCCGCAAGATCCACGAACTCAACCCGGGCACCGGCGTCGAGAACCTGGTTCCGGACTTCAACGGCAAGCCCGAACTGCTCGACGAGGTCTTCGCCTCACGCCCCGAGGTACTCGCACACAACCTCGAGACCGTCCCCCGCATCTTCAAGCGGATCCGTCCGGCATTCCGGTACCAGCGCAGCCTCGACGTCATCACCGCAGCACGCGACTACGGACTGGTCACCAAGTCCAACCTGATCCTCGGCATGGGCGAAACCCCTGAAGAGGTCACCGAGGCGATGGCAGATCTCCACGCCGCCGGTTGCGACATCCTCACCATCACCCAGTACCTGCGCCCCTCGCCCCGGCACCACCCCGTCGAGCGGTGGGTCAAGCCCGAGGAGTTCGTCGCACACTCCAAGGCTGCAGAAGAGATGGGCTTCGCCGGCGTCATGGCCGGTCCGTTGGTTCGCTCGTCGTACCGCGCCGGCCGCCTGTATGCGCAGGCCATGGCACATCACGGCCGTGAACTTCCCGAGGCGCAGCGTCATCTGACCGAGGGCGGCGACGCTTCCCAGGAGGCCAGCTCACTCATCGCACGCCTCGTCGTCGATATCTAGTGCGCCGACGTCAGTTCGATACAGGAATTGGGCGACTCAGGTACGCGAACGGGCATCGCTCATCCGATCGAGCCCACTTTCCATGGATACTGCCAGTCGCTCGAGTGCGGCAAGGACCTTCCCCCGGTCCCGGCCGAGTTGGGTGAACAATTCACCGTGAGCGGCGAGTTCGCGAGGAAAGACGTCGTCGACGACAGCGTTTCCCTGGACCGTCATCGTGATCAGTGCAGATCGCCTGTCTTCGGGATTGCTTGTGCGGGAGACGAGTCCTCGCTTCTCGAGTCGCGCGAGTGCCTTGCTGACCCCGGCCCGAGACATACCGAGGCGTTCGGCGAGACGAATCGCGGTGACCGGTTCCTCGGCGTATCGCAGTGGCACAAGCAGTTCCACTTCCGACACGGTGAGATCCGCGGTTTGGTATACCGGTTCGACTGCTAGTTCGAGAAGCGCCGTAATCCGTTTGAGTTGCGCGACTACTTCCATGGGCGAGGTGTCGAGGTCGGGATTGTTTTCGGCCCAGAGGTTGCAGGTACGGGAGCGGAGTGTTGGTTCGTTCACGATTCCTCAACTTTGTTAACCGGTAAACAAATTTGCTAGATTGCCAGAATAGCCACCGTCTCGGGTGGGACGATCTGCGGACTGGGGGAGCACATGAGGTTCGACGTGGTGATTGTCGGTGGCGGTGCGGCGGGGTTGAGTGCCGCGCTTGTTCTGGCTCGGGCTCGGCGGCGAGTGATGATCGTCGATGCAGGTAACCCGCGCAATGGTGTCTCCGAGCACCTGCACGGGTACCTGACGCGGGATGGTGAGAGTCCTACGCAATTACTTGCGGCCGGCCGCAAGGAGGTTCTCGAGTACGGCAGCGAAATGACGACTGGCACCGCAATCCGAATCGAGCGCACGGATGACGGTGGATTTCTTGTGCAAACCGATGCGACCGCGCAGCTGGAGGCACGGACTGTTCTGGTGGCCACGGGGTTACGTGACGAGCTGCCGAACATCGCTGGGCTGCACGATCGGTGGGGAGTCGATGTTCTGCATTGCCCCTATTGTCACGGATACGAGGTTCGAGATTCCCCGATCGGTGTGCTCGGTGGTGACAACAGGCCGTTCACCATTCATCAGGCGTCGTTGGTGCGCCAATGGTCGGAGGATGTCGTCTTCTTTCCCAATCGCATCGAGCTGACCGGAGCCGAACGGGAGCGGCTGACTGCCAGAGGGATTCGCATTGTCGAAGGCGATGTGGCTGGCGTGTCGGTTGGCGATGGTCGATTGGACGGCGTCGAACTGGCCTCCGGTCAGGTAATTCCGCGAAGCGTAGTGTTTGTCGGCCCACGGTTTGTTCCGCGAGGCGATCTGTTGACTGACCTGGGGTGTGAAGCCGACGAAAATGGTTGGGTGGTAACTGATCCTGCAGGCAGCACAAGTGTGCCTGGAGCCTGGGCCGCGGGGAATGTGTCGGATTCTCCGGCGCAGTTGATCACCGCCGCCGCTGCCGGATCAAAGGCTGCGATTGCACTGAATCACTATCTGCTCGAGCAGGATATCGTGCGAGCGGTTGCGATCGCAGCCGAACTTCAGCCGAGTGAAACCGGAAGCAACCCTCGCGGGGTCTCTTGAGCGATCTGGTTCAGCGCAGACTCCAACGTCGGAAATTGATACTGGAAGCCGCTGTCCGCGAGCACCCCTGGTGAAACCCAGCGACTCTTCGTTACCAGTTCAGCCTCGGTGCGGATGATTCGTGCGCCGAACTCGAGCATCCAGCCCGGCGTCGGAAACCCATATTGTCGGCCAAGTTTCGCTCGTACCATCCGCATCATGTCGGTGTTGGTTACCGGATACGGGGATGCGATATTGACCGGGCCTGAGATCTCCGGATTCTCGTAGACGTGGATGATCGCGCGAATGACGTCGGCGATGTGAATCCAGCTGAACATCTGTCGGCCGTCGCCCATTCGTCCGCCGAAGCCCATTCGGGCGAGGTTGACGAACGGATTGATCGCCCCACCGCCGGCTCCGAGGACGATCGACATCCGAAGTGCCACTTTGCGAACAGGCGTTGGGGCTGAGAACAATTCGTGTTCCCACGCTCGCGCGACCGCTACGGAGAATCCCTTTCCCAGCTCTCCGTTCTTCTCGTCCATCGGTCGATCTCGTGCGTCTCGGTAGATCGTGCCGGTACTGGCATTCGCCCAGAGTGAGGGTGGCTGCGGCGTGCGGGTCAGCGCACGACCCAACAGTGCAGTCGTTTCCACTCGGGAGGAGAAGATGTCGTCGGCATTGCGCTTGTTGTAGCGGCAGCTCACGGAGCGGCCGGCGAGGTTGACGAGCAGATCCGTGCCGCTGAGTACATCGGCGACGCCGTGCTCGTCGGACCACGTGGCATCGCTCGTTCCTCCCCGGCCGATCGTCCGAACGTCGACCCCGTTGGATTCGAGCGTTCGAAGAAGGTGTTGGCCTACGTAACCCGACGCACCACAGACAACAACGGCCTTCATGGTTTTGTGTTCCCCTCTGCAGAAACGACTTTTGTCATCAGGGCGGCGACATCGCCGACCAGACCTCGTGCCACTGGCAGCCGGGCGAGTGTGAGCGCTTTCGCGATGATCGGTACCAGGCCGTCGACCAGGGAACGGGTGCGCGCTTGCCCCGGAGACGCGTCGGTAACCCAGTGCAGCGTCACGCCCAGATAGCTGAGCCACAAGAGCGTGGGGAGCTGGGTCTCCAATGACGCCGGCGTCTTCTGCTTCGACGCCGCCAGTGCTTCACGCATCAGATCGACGGCCATCGATCTCGCATCGGTCGACTCGGCCGAGAACGGGCTGGACTGTGATGTGGTGGGCAGGGCAACGTGCAGAAACGTGCTGCCGAAGCCGTGATAGGGCCCCATGACATCGAGTCCGGTGTGCAGAACAATCCTGAGATTTTCTGTCAGTGACCCACCTTCGCGAAGGAGTGGAAGCGCCCGCGCGCGGTGATCGCGTTGGATGACGAGATACAGCTCGTGAACCAGTTCGTCTTTACTGGCGAAGTAGTAGTAGGCGTTCCCGAGCGAGACCTCTGCCTCATTTGCGATCTTGCGCATGGTCGTCGCTGCGAAGCCCTCGTCGCGGAAGAGCCGCAATGCTGTTTCCACCAGCTTTTCCCTGGTCTCGATCCCGCGACTACTCATCGACACTCCTTCTTTGAACATGTTCAAGTGCAGCGTACGCCCCAAAGTTGAACACGTTCAAGACTTGATCTGTTGCGAGCGAGATAATAAGCGCGCATACTAAATCCATGATTGAGATTGTGAGCGGTTCGCCAGGTGGTCGGCGATGAACGCATGGTTGGGAGTTGTGTCCGCCGAACATGTGCGTCGCGCAGTGGATCTCGGTATCGCACAGATCGGGCACGGAAAGAGAGCCGGATTGGCACGGATGAAAGCAGGTGACGTGCTGGTCTACTATTCGCCGGTCGAGTCCTTTGGTGATCGAGATCCGTTGCGCGAGTTCACAGCTCTCGGTGTGATCGAAGAGGGTGAGATCTGGCAGGCGGACGAGGGGTGCTTCAAGCCGTTTCGGCGTCGAGTGCGATACGAGCAGTTCACGCCCGTTCCACTCGGCGATGTGCGGAGTCGATTGGCGCTGACCTCGGCACCGAATTGGGGGTATCAACTCCGGCGTGGCTTGATTCCGTTGGATGGCAACGACGTCGAGGTTCTGCGTTCGACGACGAGCTGACACACTGGCGCTGTGGCGAAGAAACTGGAAACCGACTTCGAGGACGCGGACGAGAGTCCCGGTCTGATGTTGTGGCGTGTCACCAATGCTTGGCAAGCCTCGATTCGCGCGGCGCTGCGACCTTTCGACCTGACCCACGTGCAGTTCGTTCTGCTCGCAGCACTGACCTGGCTGGATGCAGAGACGCCGATAACTCAACGCGGTCTTGCCGAGTACGCGCGCACCGACGCGATGATGACGTCACAGGTGATTCGGACCCTCGAATCCAAGGGGTTTGTCGAACGACGTCCACATCCGACCGATGCTCGTGCTCGCTCGCTTGCCGTCACGCCGGTGGGTGCGGCCTTGGCCGGCAGGGCGAACCGCGCGGTGGAATCTTCGGACCGGGAATTCTTCGCCGCTCTGGGGGATCGTCAGGCGGCCTTCGTCGCGATGCTCGGCGCGCTTGATCGACGGTAACAACCCTCAGTTTCGAGGAGGTTGCTCTGTAGTTCTCTGCAGCAGTGCGTATTTGGCTTCCAGTCCGTCCAGTAGGGATTCCAGCGCGAGTTCGAAACTGGCACCGTCGATTTCCGCAGCACGCTCACGCAACAGATGTGCTCGCGTGAGGTGCGGGTAACGCTCGGCGTAGATCGCAGGATCGTCCACGAATCCGCCGGAGAACGTCGCCGTCGCAGCACCCATGACCACGTACTTGACGGAAGCGCCGATCAGTGTTGCCGTGCGCTGTGGCCATCCGGCGCGCACCAGTCCGCCATGGATGGCGTTCGCGCGATCGAGGGCGATGGGCCTGACGCTCGGACCGTAGGCCAAGTAGGGAACGATATTGGGATGCTTGCCCAGGGCGGCGTGGTAGGACCGCGCCCACGTGCGTAGCGCGCCGCGCCAATCGTCGGAGTCGAAGCCGCTCACGTCGACGGACTCCATGATGACGTTCGCGACGTCGTCGAGTAACTCGTCCTTGTTGGCGTAATGGCTGTACAGCGACGGTGCCTGTACGCCGAGAACAGTGGCGAGTTTGCGCATCGAGAAGTCGGTCAAACCGTGCTCGTCCACCAGTTTCAGGGCGGTGTCCCTGATGATCGGCTTGCTCAGTAGTGGAACCCGCGGTCGCGCCATCGCCCAGAACCCTTTCGTCTGAAAGTACTGGACAACCTTACACTGTGAGTTTATTATCCAATTAACCTAACAGTGTTCGGGAACGTGGAGGATCAGATGACACGGGTGTTCGAGAACAAGTCCGATCTCCTGGGGGCGGTCGGTGAAACGCTGGGCTCGAGCGAGTGGGTCGAGGTCACCCGCGAGATGGTCCATCAATTTGCCGACGCGACCGGTGACCATCAGTGGATTCATGTCGACGACGAAAGAGCCAGGCGCGAATCACCTTTCGGTGGACCAATTGCGCACGGGTATCTGACGCTCTCACTCCTGCCGCTTCTGTCGAAGTCCGTGTATCGCATCGACGGCGCGAAGATGGTCGTCAACTACGGGTCCGACAAGGTTCGATTCCCGAGTCCGGTGCCAGTCGGGGCCAAGGTTCGAAATACCGCAGTGCTCTCCGCAATCGAAGAATTGCCGAACGGTTCACTACAGAGTCAGATCACCAACACCGTCGAGATCGAAGGCGTGGGCAAACCTGCCGTCGTTGCGCAGACCGTCGCGCGAATCTTGTTCTGAAATCCTGCAAGAAGAAAGCAGACTCCACATGAATCTCGAACTGACCACTGAGGAAGTTGCGTTCCGCGAGGAGATGCGAAAGTTCTTCACCACCGAATTCTCGCCCGAACTTCGAGCACGTGCAGCCGGATTCGGAAAGCTGACTCGTGAGGACATCGTTGCGGGTCAACAGATTCTGAACGCACACGGGTTGGCGGTTCCACACTGGCCGGTCGAATGGGGTGGCAAGGACTGGACTCCGGTTCAGCGCCACATCTATTCCGAGGAAATGCAGTTGGCGTCGGTACCCAACCCGTTGCCGTTCAACGTGAGCATGGTTGGGCCCGTCATCGCGGCCTTCGGCTCGCAGGAGCAGAAGGAGCAGTTTCTCCCGGCGACGGCTAACGCCGATATCTGGTGGTGCCAAGGTTTTTCGGAACCAGAAGCCGGTTCGGATCTCGCTTCACTCAAGACGGCCGCTGTCCGTGACGGCGCGGATTACATCGTCAACGGTCAGAAGACGTGGACTACTCTCGCTCAGCACGCCGAGTGGATCTTCTGTCTGGTTCGCACAGATGCCAGTGCCCAGAAGCGGCAGGCCGGAATTTCGTTCTTGCTCATCGATCTGGCAACTCCCGGCATCACGGTTCGCCCCATCAAACTGATCGACGGCAGCGTCGAGGTCAACGAGGTGTTCTTCGACAACGTCCGCGTCCCTGCGGAGAATCTTGTCGGCGAAGAGAACAAAGGCTGGGACTACGCCAAGTTCCTGCTCGGCAACGAACGCACGGGCGTCACGCGGGTCGGGTTCTCCAAAACTCTTGTCGCCACGGCAAAAGAGAAGGCGCGGGAAGTTCGCGTCGGAACCGGCACCCTCCTCGATGATCCGTTGTTCGCGGCTCGGTTGGCTGAGCTGGAAAACGATTTGCTTGCGCTGGATCTGACTCAACTGCGAGTTGTGGCGAGTTCGGCAGACGGCAAGCCGAACCCGGCGTCCTCGCTGCTCAAGCTCCGCGGCTCCGAATTGCAGCAGGCAGCAACGGAATTGCTGATGGATGTTGCGGGTCCGGACTCGTTGCCGGTGAATACGGTCGAGATCGACTCGCCGGAGTGGGCGCAGCAAGCGGCGCCGCGCTACCTGAACTACCGGAAGGTTTCCATCTACAGCGGATCAAGTGAGGTGCAGCGCTCCATCATTGCCTCCTCGATTCTCGGATTGTGAGCATCTGACATGAATTTCGAACTCGACGACGAGCAGACGATGCTTCGCGACACGACGCGTGAATTGCTCAACCGCAGCTACGACGCGGAGAAGCGTAACGCCACCTCGGCCACTGACGAGGGATGGAATGCCTCGGTGTGGAAGCAGTTCGCCGAGCTCGGGCTGCTCGGCCTGCCATTCGCGGAGGCCGACGGCGGGATGGGCGCTGGGCCGGTCGAGACCATGGTCGTGATGACCGAACTGGGCCGCGCGCTTGCACCCGAGCCGTATCTGGGTGGTGTTCTGATCCCCGGCGGTTTGATCGCGGCTGTCGGTTCGGCAGATCAGCGGGCGCGGCTCCTGCCGGCGCTCAGCGACGGGACCACTCTGTCGGCCTTCGCGCATACGGAACCCGGCACGCGCTGGCCGGTCGCCACTGTCACGACCAATGCATCGCAGGAGGGATCGGGGTGGACGATCACCGGCGTCAAGAACCCGGTTCTGCAGGGCGACAGCGCGCACGTCGTGATCGTCAGCGCCACACTTCCAGGCGGCGGCACCGGGCTCTTCCTGGTGGATGCGGAGGGCTCAGGTGTCACACGGAGCACGTACGCCACCCACGACGGCCGTCGCGGTGCGCAGTTCACGTTCACCGATGCCGCGGCCGAACAGCTTGGTGAGGGCGGCGATGTCACGGAGGCGATCGTCGAAGCAGAGGTTCGGGCGCAGGCAGCTCTGTGCGCCGAGGCGATCGGGATCATGACCGAAGCTCTGCGACTGACGACGGAATACCTGAAGCAGCGCAAGCAGTTCGGTGTTCCGCTCGCGAAGTTCCAGACGCTGACTCATCGTGCGGCCGACATGTACGTGGCGCTCGAACTGGCGAGCAGCATGAGTCTGTACGCCACCATGGCCATCGCCGACGGAGTGATCGATCCGACCATCGCGTCGCGAGCGAAGCTGTCTGTCGGTCGCGCCGCGCATCAGATCGGTCAGGAAGCAATTCAGATGCACGGTGGTATCGGTATGACAGCCGAGTATCCGGTCGGGCACTACGTCTCGCGGCTGGTGGCCATCGAACACACTTTGGGCGCATCTGACGATCACCTCAGGGTGCTGGCCGCCGGCGTCTCGAACTATTCGATGGTGAACGTCACCGAGTAGATCGGTGGTGAAGATAACGGGAGGTCACGCGCAGGTCGCGTGGCCTCCCTTGTCTGTGCGGGGGCCGACCCGCGGTATTCGCGGTCAAGTAAAATTCCTGTGATCAGTCCGAGAAGAGAAAGGGATCGAAGTGACCGCGCATACCGAGCAGCTCGAGTTCCAAGCAGAAACACGTCAGCTGCTGGATCTGATGGTTCATTCAATCTATACGAACAAGGACAGCTTCCTTCGTGAGTTGATCTCCAACGCTTCGGACGCGCTGGACAAGCTCCGCCTCGAGTCGTACCAGGACAAAGATCTCAACGTCGACGTCTCCGATCTGCACATCGAGATCGACATCGACAAAGCGGCGCGCACCCTCACGATCCGCGACAACGGCATCGGCATGTCGCGTGACGAGGTCGTCGACCTGATCGGCACGCTCGCCAAGTCCGGCACCGCCGAGGTACGTCGTAAGCTCAAGGAAGCCAAGGATGCAGCGGCATCGGAAGAACTGATCGGTCAGTTCGGCATCGGTTTCTACTCCACGTTCATGGTCGCGGACAAGGTCACGCTGCTGACCCGCCGTGCCGGTGAAGATCACGCGACGCGCTGGGAATCGACCGGCGAAGGCACGTACACGCTCGAGCATGTGAACGAGGCACCGCAGGGTAGCTCCGTGACCCTGCACCTGATGCCCGAGGATTCCGAGAACGGCCTGCACGACTACACGTCGGAATGGAAGATCAAGGAACTGGTCAAGAAGTACTCCGACTTCATCGCGTGGCCCATCCGTATGGATGTCGCTCGTACGTCGACGCCGGCCGAGGGCGAGGAGCCCGAGGTCACCATCGAGACCGAGACGATCAACTCGATGAAGGCGCTGTGGACTCGCGCCAAGGACGAGGTGTCCGAGGACGAGTACAAGGAGTTCTACAAGCACGTCAGCCACGCCTGGGACGAGCCTCTCGAGGTCATCCCGATGAAGGCCGAAGGTACTTTCGAATACCAAGCGCTGCTGTTCATTCCGTCGACGGCGCCGTTCGATCTGTTCATGCGTGAGCGCAAGGCCGGGATCCACCTCTATGTCAAGCGCGTCTTCATCATGGACGACTGCGAAGAGTTGGTGCCCGATTACCTGCGCTTCGTCAAGGGCGTGGTCGACGCACAAGACCTCTCGCTCAACGTCTCTCGTGAAATTCTGCAGCAGGACCGGCAGATCGCTGCCATCCGTCGTCGTCTGACCAAGAAGGTCCTCTCGACCATCAAGGACATGAAGGCGAACGAGCCGGAGAAGTACTCGACCTTCTGGACCGAGTTCGGACGCGCGCTCAAGGAAGGCCTGATGGCCGATGCCGACAACCGCAAGACGCTGCTCGACATCTCGTCCTTCGCCTCGACCAACAGCGAAGAGGGCGTGACCACTCTCGCCGAGTACGTGGAGCGCATGAAGGACGGTCAGGAACAGATCTACTTCATGACCGGCGAATCTCGTCACCTCATCGAAAGCTCGCCGCACATGGAGGCTTTCAAGGCCAAGGGCCTCGAGGTTCTGGTACTTACCGATCCCGTGGACGAGATGTGGGTCGACGCAGTCTCGGACTTCGACGGCAAGACCTTCCAGTCGATCGCCAAGGGCGAGGTCGACCTCGACACCGAGGACGAGAAGAAGGCGGCCGAGGCCGAGCGCGAAGAGAAGGAAAAGGAATTCGGCGCGCTACTGACGTGGCTGACCGAAACCCTGTCCGACGACATCAAGGAAACGCGTCTCTCGACGCGCCTGACCACGTCGGCTGCCTGCATCGTCGGCGACGCGTTCAGCATGTCTCCGACGCTCGAGAAGATGTACAAGGCTTCGGGTCAGCCTGTTCCACACAGCAAGCGCATTCTCGAGCTCAACCCGGAGCATCCGCTTGTCTCGGGTCTGCGGGAGGCGCAGGCCGCCAATGACAATGCAGAGAACCTGACGGAGACGGCTCAGTTGCTCTACGGCATGGCGTTGCTTGCCGAGGGCGGCGAGCTGAGCGATCCGGCGCACTTCACGCGCCTGCTGGCCGATCGTTTGGCCCGCACAGTCTGATCTCGTCTAGCTCGCTCGAACTCCCGGCACTCACCTTCATCGGTGGGTGCCGGGAGTTTTTTCTTGATCGTTTTCTAATGAGGACCGTTTCTGTCCGCAATAACTTCTAACGTAGTTCTCACAGGGCACGAACCCACGAGCGAAGGAAAACATCATGAACGCACCGATCACCACCGTCACCGGCGAGCGCGCGGATCTCCTCCAGAGCCTGCGTCGGCATCGTGAATTCCTTCTCTTCACCGTCAAGGACCTCACCGACGAGCAGGCCGCTTCGAGGCCGACCGTGAGTGAACTGTGCCTCGGCGGATTGATCAAGCATGTGGGTCAGGCGGAAAAGGGATGGGTCGACTTCATTCTGGAAGGGCCGGCCGGACTTGGTGGGGACTTCGACCCGACCCAGTGGTCGGAAGAGATGCAACAGGAACGGGCGAACGAATTCGCGATGGTCGAGGATGAAACCTTGGCAGGCATCGTTTCCGAGTACGAGGGGATCGCGGCCAGGACCGACGAGTTGGTGGCCTCGCTGGACAGCCTCGACATCTCGCATCCACTGCCGTCGGCGCCGTGGTTCGAAGCGGGAGCTCGCTGGTCAGCGCGGCGCGCATTGCTGCACATCATCGCCGAGACGGCCCAGCATGCGGGCCACGCGGACATGCTTCGCGAAGCCATCGACGGTTCCAAGACGATGGGTTGATGGATGGATTGATCCACCGGGATGTTTACACATCACACAAATATGTAACACTAGTGTCTATGAGCACCGAAAAGTCTGCCTTGCAACCGCCGATGCAGTGGGACGCCTGGGGCGATCCGGCCAAGAAGCGTGAACTGTCGGACGCAGTCACATCATTGTTGACCGGATTTCTCGGTGTCTCCGCACCGACTCGATCGCGTCTCGCCATCGAAGACGTCCAGGTGGCTCCGTCCGCTATGGCCCAGTCGCATGTCGAAGCGCTGTCCGGGCTGGTCGGGGCCGAGTACGTCAGTACCAAGGATTCCGATCGAATCCTTCGGGCCGGTGGCAAGAGCACCCCGGATCTGCTTCGCCGTCGTAGCGTCGAGCCGCAGGACGCACCGGACGCAGTCGTCACTCCAGGGACAGACGCAGAGGTCGAGCAGGTTCTCCGATACTGCTCTGCCAACCGGATCGCAGTGGTCCCGTTCGGTGGTGGCACCAGCGTCGTCGGCGGGCTCGATCCCATTCGTGACGGGTTCGACGCAGTTCTTTCTCTCGATCTGCGCAGGTTCGATCAGCTTGTCGGGTTGGACGAGGAATCGGGCATTGCGACGTTCGGCGGCGGAACTACCGGCCCACGGGCCGAGGAGCTTCTGCGTGAGCACGGTTTCTCGGTCGGGCACTTCCCGCAGAGCTTCCTGTTCGCCACTCTGGGCGGGTTTGCCGCAACCCGGTCTTCGGGGCAGGCGTCGGCTGGATACGGGCGCTTCGAGGACATGGTCCAGGGCCTCACTGTTGTCACTCCGAGTGGTGTGATCGAGACCGGGCGTGCGCCGGCATCTGCCGCAGGCCCCGATCTGGGTGAGCTCTTTGTCGGCTCCGAGGGCACCTTCGGCGTCATCACGCACGTGCGTGTGCGGGTTCACCGTCTGCCCGAGACCACCGTGCGCGAAGGGTGGAGCTTCCCCGACTTCGCCACCGGCGCAGCCGCATTGCGTGAGCTGGTCCAGGAAGGATCGGCTCCGACAGTATTGCGGTTGTCCGACGAGGCCGAGAGTGGCGTGAATCTGGCGACCACCGACAAGATCGGCGAGAACGCCTTCACCGGTGGTTGCCTCGGCATCACTACCTACGAGGGCACCGCTTCGCACACCGCTGAACGGATGGCGGAGGCCCGCGCAATTCTCACCGCTCACGGCGGCACGTCGCTCGGTGAGGAGCCCGGAAACAGCTGGGAACACGGGCGATTCGATGCGCCGTATCTGCGTGACGCTCTGCTCGACGTCGGCGCACTGTGCGAAACCCTCGAGACGGCAACCACCTGGGGTAACCTCGCGAACCTGCGCTCCTCGGTCACCGAGGCGCTGACCAAGGCTCTCGTCGAGCAGGGGACTCAGCCGCTCGTGATGTGCCACATTTCGCACACCTACAAGACCGGTGCTTCGCTGTACTTCACCGTGGTCAGCGCGCAGACCGAGGATCCGATCGCTCAGTGGCACAAGGCGAAAACTGCCGCTGGCGATGCGATCATCGCCGCCGGTGGCACGATCACCCATCACCACGCTGTCGGCGCCGATCACCGCCCATGGATGAAGGACGAGATCGGTGAACTGGGCGCGAACATCCTTCGCGCAGTGAAGAATGCAGTGGACCCTGCCGGCATCCTCAATCCTGGAAAGCTGATTCCGTGACCGAAACCCGCAGTCAGATCGAGAAGGTTACCGTCCTGATCAATCCGATGGCGGGACATGGTCACGCGCCTGCGGCAGGACGCAAAGGTGTTGCGCGACTGCGCGCTCGGGGAGTTGCCGTCACCGAGATCATCGGAACCGACGCCGACGACGCCAAGAAATTGGCCCGTCGTGCGATCGAAGACGGTACCGACGCGCTGGTGGTGGTCGGCGGTGACGGTGCCATCAGCATCGGACTGCAGGCTGCCGCGTTGACCGAGACGCCCATCGGGCTCATTCCGGCAGGCACCGGCAACGATCACGCCCGTGAGTTCGGCATTCCCACAGGCGATCCCGAAGCAGCCGCCGATGTGATCGCCGACGGCGTCGTGCAGCAGTCCGACCTGGCGAAGATCACGCTGGCCGACGGTTCCGTCGTCTGGTCGGGAACGATCATCGCGAGCGGATTCGATTCGCTGGTCAGTGAACGGGCCAATCGGATGTCGTGGCCCAAGGGACCGATGCGCTACAACTTGGCGATGCTCGCCGAGTTGGCGAAGATGAAGCCGCTGCCGTACCGGATCGAACTCGACGACGAGGTCATCACGGTGGACGCGACGCTCGTGGCTGTCGGCAACGGCCGCTCGTACGGTGGCGGCATGCTCATCACTCCGGGCGCGTCGAAGTCTGATGGGTTGCTGGATCTGACCGTCGTCGGGCACGGTTCGAGGTTGCGTCTGGTGCGCCTGTTTCCGCGGGTGTACAAGGGAACTCACGTCTCCTTGGATGCGGTGCAGACGTATCGGTCGAAGAAGGTGCGGTTGGTCTCCGAGGGCATCATCGCCTACGCGGACGGCGATCGGGTGGGGCCGTTGCCCATCACGATCGAGGCAGTTCCCACGGCGCTCAACATCTTGACGCACACTCGGATCTGAGTCGGTTCTGCCGGGCACTAGGTAGCGGTGGTGTCAGACTTCTCGGATGAACGAATCGACGAAGTCGGCGCACCGCCGCGCTGCGTGGACGTTGGAGAAATGGCAGCTAGCCATCGACATCCCGTTGACCGCTGCGGCCTGCCTGTTCTTGGTGGCGTACGCGTACCAAGTGCTGGCGCAACCGACGGGCCTTCCACATCGTCTGACCGAATGGACGATGTGGGCTGCGTGGGTCGTTTTTGCCGTCGACTACGCAGTTCGCCTGTGGTTGGCACCTGCCCGCGGTCGCTGGTTCGTCAGGCATCTCTTGGACTTGGCGATGGTGGTGTTGCCCATGCTGCGTCCGCTGCGCCTACTTCGGTTGGTCACACTGCTTGCGATAGTTCACCGCTCGAGCGGGCAAAGCTTGCGTGGACGGGTGGTTATTTACGCCACTGGTGCCACGGCCTTGCTGATCGGTGTCGCGGCGCTGGCCATGCTCGATGCCGAGCGTCACGCGCAGGGCGCTGCCATCACGTCGTACGGAACGGCATTGTGGTGGGCGATGGAGACGGTCACGACCGTCGGTTACGGAGACATGGCGCCCGTTACCACGACCGGGCGCATGATCGCCGGAGCATTGATGATCGGCGGAATTGCGTTGCTGGGCATCGTGACTGCCACACTCGCTTCCTGGTTGGTCGATCGCGTGGCGGAACAGGACGAGGCATCCCAGGCCGCGACGCGTAAGCAGGTGGCGGACCTGTCCGAGGAAGTCCGAGCCTTGGCCACCCGCACGCACCGAGTCGATCTCGCGTCCGTCGATATCGATTCGCTGCGTCGCGAACTGGCGTCGAGGGGAGTCGTGGCGCAGCATGCACCTTCGGACAATTGACCCGCAGTACAGCAAACAATAGAACGATGGTCTGATAATCTTGCGTGATGGTGGCGACCCACGGATTTCAGCGCGCGCGCAGGCCTGAGCAGATCGAAGCGCGTCGGTGCGCGATTCTCGATGCGGCCCGCGCGATGCTCGGGTCCAGGCCCGTCGCCGACATCAGCCTGCGTGAGCTCAGTGAGAGCGTCGGACTGGCGAAGTCGAACGTGCTTCGCTACTTCGACAGTCGCGAAGCCATCTTTCTCGAAGTGCTCGACGAGAACTGGGTTGCGTGGTTGGACGGGTTGTCCGAGTCGTTGACCCCGACCGGTGACGACTCGCCGTTCGCCACTGAAATCCATGTGGCATCGACGGTTGCGGAATCGCTTGTCGCACAGCGTTTACTGTGTGAGTTGATGAGCGTCATGGCAGGTGTCCTCGAAAGAAACATCTCCGTCGACTTCGCCCGTGACTTCAAGAAGCGGGCAACGGTCAACTCGGGAAGGTTTGCGTCGCTGATTCATTCGCAATTGCCTCACCTCTCGGAGGGCGACGCGGCTCAATTCGCCAAGGTAACCCTGGTGATTGTTGCAGGCTTGTGGCCGACTGCCGAGCCTGCCGAATCCATGGTCGTCGTACTGAACGAGATGCAGGCGCCCCCTGCTGCCGACATGTTCGCAACCGGCCTACGTGAAGGTCTGATCAATCAGCTCGTCGGGCTGTCGGCGCGAGCGGCAACCCGAACGAGCTGAGCCCGTTCAGGCGCTGTGCAGCGTCAGGACGGTGATCTCGCTCGGTGCGAACACGCGGAATGGGGGACCCCAGAACCCGGTTCCGCGGCTTGTGTACAACTGCGTGCGGTCGCCGTGACGGGTGAGCCCGTGCACCGACGGTTGATCGAGTTTGACCAGAAGGTTGAACGGCCAGATCTGTCCGCCGTGGGTATGACCGGCGAGCTGCAGATCCACTCCCGCGGAAGCGGACTGAGTTACCTGCTTCGGTTGATGGGCGAGCATCAGGATCGGCAAATCGGGGTCGGTGCCGGCAAGGGCCATATCGAAGTTCGCGCCGTGACCGTCGAGCTTCGATCCCAGAGCGGTGGCGTCGTCGACTCCGGCGATGACCAGGTTGTCGCCGCCCTTGGTGACGACGAGGTGCCGGTTGTGCAGGGCATCCCAGCCGATCGAGGTCATGTAGTCGAGCCACTCCTGAGCCTCGTGGAAGTACTCGTGATTCCCGGTGACGTAGACACGAGCGAGTCTGGCTTCCACCGACGCGAGTGGGGTGGCTTGGCCGAGGCGCTGCTCCACTGTTCCGTCGGCAATGTCGCCGACGTGGGCCACGATGTCGGCGTCGAGTTCGTTGACTGCCGCGATCACGCGCTCGGACCACTTCTCGCGATTGATCGGGCCGAAATGGGTGTCGGTAATTGCGACTACCCGAAGCTTGTCCATTCCCGCTCCGAGGCGAGGGATGGTGACGTCGACGTGCTTGATCCGTGGCAGTCTCATGGCTTCCCGATAGCCCCAGATCAGCAGAACGGCCGAGGTGATCAGTGCCGCAACGGCGACGATTCTCGATCGAAGCGGGTCATCCACGCCGCCGACGAGCAATCCGAGCCTCAGGACTTCACCGAGCAGGGTCCACACGAACACGACCCAGATGATTCCGAGGAGGGCGTCGCCGACCAGGCGAACTGGATCGCGGTCAGTGTGTCCGTGGCTGAGCATCATGGTGGCAGGCAGGGTGATCAGGAGGGCGGCAAATAGAACGGTGCCGAAAACTGCCACCGCTGTCGGCCAGTCCGGCCGGACGAACAAGCTCCACCACGGGTACACGAACAACAGAGCCAAGATCGACGCGACAATCGCGGATATGGCAACGATCCGCAACGGTCTGCGGCGCGGAACTCGAGCGACGTCGGTCGCCTGGGGTGTAGTCACCCCGTCCAGAGTAAAGGTCCACTGGTCTATTAACAAGGGGACGGTGGTCCGCTATCGGAATGTCGGTGTTCTCGGATAGGTTTCCGAACGTTGAAACTCGGCCAGTGATCAGGTGGGTGGCGCATGGAGAAGTACGACGTCAAGAAGGCATACAAGGATCTCTATTCCCCCGGGCGCCGCGATTTTGCCCTCGTGACCGTCCCGCGCTTCGGCTACTTCGCCGTCGACGGTCACGGTGATCCCAACACTGCCACCGAGTACTCCGAGGCGCTCGAAGCGCTGTATTCGGTGTCCTACGCGACCAAATTCGCGAGCAAGAAGGAACTGGATCGCGACTTCGTCGTGGGCCCGCTGGAAGGGTTGTGGCGGGCAGATGACCCCGAGGTGTTCGTGACGCGGGACAAGTCGTCGTGGGATTGGACGATGATGATCTCGCAACCGGAGTGGATCACGGAGACGGAACTGTCTGCGTCGATTGACGCAGTCCGGGCCAAGGCAGTGCGGGCCAAGAAGGAGATTGCCGCTCTCGACAAGGTCAGGTTTCTCGAGTTGGAGGAAGGTCTGTCCGTCCAGATTCTTCACGTCGGCTCGTACGACGACGAAGCCCCCACCCTGGACCGGCTGCACAACACGTTCATCCCGTCGAACGGCCTGAGCTTCAACGGCGATCATCATGAGATCTATCTCAGCGACGCTCGCCGTACACCGCCCGAGAAACTGAAGACGGTTCTGCGTCAGCCTGTTTCGAGGTAGCAATCAGGGCTCGAGGCCGCGCAGCTTCTCGAGGTCGCGTCGCTCGCGTTTGGTCGGTCTGCCGGCGCCACGATCACGTCGCGGAATGGACGCGATCAGTTCGGGCGGTGGAGGGGGCGGCGAATTGTCCTGCAGGCAATCGGCGGCCAGCACGGCGCTGACTCGCTTCGCGATCGGCTTGACCACGACGACGATGCGCTCGATGCCGGATACACGCACCCGCACCTCGTCGCCGGCTTTCACCTGCTGAGCCGCCTTTGCCGACGTTCCGTTGACCCGAACGTGTCCCGATCGGCAGGCGGTCGCCGCCTGCGAGCGTGTCTTGAACAGCCGAACCGCCCACGTCCAGCTGTCCACACGAACACTGATCGCGTCGGAAGGGAGATGAGCTGGCACGCACTCCAGCCTACCGACGAGTGCTCACAGACCCTGCGCGCGGATGCCCGAGTAGGCGCGCGGTGCATACCGCAGTCGTAACGGCAGCAGATGCCAGAACCGATCCGTCAATGTCAGGAAGCGGGCGAACCAGAAGTACATCCGTTCGTCGCGTGGCGTCCATTCCCATTCAAGGGTCTTGCGCGCCTTCTCCGGCATCAGTGCCTTGCCGATCCAGTTCGCCACGGCCATCGTGGGGCGAGAGCTAAGACGCCACAGCCACGTCGGAACCTTCGGAGCCGGTGCGATGTCGTGCTCGGCGATGCGCGTCGACCATTTTGTGGTGTGGGTGTTGATCAGGTGGTTGTCGAGCATGTCTTCCCAGTACGTGCGGAAGCTGGCGTAGTCGTCGAAAGCCGGTCGGTCGGTGAGTCCGTAACAGCGCCACCAGGTTACGGCCTCACGGACAAGCTGGTCCTTCTGCTCCGCCGTGAACTTCTTATACGCGAATCGCTCGTTGAAATCGAGTATCACCTCGAAGAACGTGACGTGTGTCCACCAGAAAGTGTCAGGAGCGAGGGCGTGGTAACGCCCGCCGGTTTCGTCGATTCCTTTGAGATCGGTGTGGAAGTTGCGAACGAGCGTGCCTGTGCCCTCTTCGGTCCGGTCGTACACGACGCCGTAGATGGGCGGCAGTGAGCGGAACAGGCGGTCGAGCGGGTTGTCGAAAAAATTCGAATGATCCTGCAGCGCTCCACTTACCGCGGGATGCATGTTCTGCAGCGTGCCTGCGCGTCCGAGATACAGCAGACCGCGAACGTCGCCGAAGTGTGTCCACGTCAGGGAACCGGGGCCGATCGGATCTGCTCGCAGGGCCCGGGGCGCTGCCAGTTCCCGGGGCTTCGGCCGACGAGTACCTGTGTCCGCATCGCTGCTCATCTGGTTGACCCTCCGCCTGCGTTCATGTGACAACGGTTGTTGTCAAATGATGACTTTTGCTGCGCCGCGCGAATTTGTCAATGGATTCGGCTAGATCTGCCCGAAAACAACTCCGGCCCCTCACCTGCAACAGGTGAGGGGCCGGAAGAGTGAAGCGGTCAGACTCAGGCGTATTCGTAGAAGCCGCGACCGGTCTTCTTGCCGAGGCGACCGGCGTCGACCATGCGGCGAAGCAGCGCCGGCGGAGCGTAGTGCGGTTCTGCGAATTCCGCGTACAGGGACTCTGCCGCTGCGAGGGCAATGTCGAGACCGACGGTGTCGAGCAGCGTCAGCGGGCCCATCGGGTAGCCGCAGCCGCCCTTCATGGCCTCGTCGATGTCTTCTGCTGTGGCGTAGCCGGATTCGAGCATCCGGACAGCCTGGCACAGGTACGGGATGAGCAGAGCGTTGACGATGAAGCCCGAACGGTCGCCCGCGCGAACCGTCTTCTTGCGCAAGGTGTTCTTGGCGTAGTCGGTGACGGCGAGAACGGTCTCTTCGGACGTCGTCAGGCTGACCACGATCTCCACGAGCGGCATGACCGGCACGGGGTTGAAGAAGTGAACGCCGACAACCTGGCCGGGGCGCGAGGTGGCCTTGGCGATCTTGATGACGGGGATCGACGAGGTGTTGGTCGCCAGAATGCCTGCAGGCTTGACGATCTTGTCGAGCTTGCCGAAGATCTCGTACTTGAGAGCTTCGATCTCGGGAGCAGCTTCGATCACCAGATCGCGATCGGCGAACTCTTCCATGTCCAAGGTGACGCGGACGCGTGCGATCGCGGCGTCGGCTTCTTCCTGGGTGATCTTGCCCTTGGCGACGCCGCGGTTGATCGACTTGGCGATCCGTTCGCGAGCAGCGGCGGCAAATTCTTCTTTGGTTTCGAGCACCAGTACCGAGCTACCGGCTTTTGCACAAACTTCGGCAATGCCGGCACCCATGGTGCCGCCGCCGATTACGCCTACGAGTTCCACAATTCTCCTCAAAATTAGGGGCAAGCCCCTGTGCGCCGTTCCGGTAGTCAGAACTACCAGAAAGGCGCACAGGGGCGCGAAGTGCCTTACTTCAACAGCGCACGCGACATCACGACGCGCTGAATCTGGTTGGTGCCTTCGTAGATCTGCGTGATCTTGGCGTCGCGCATCATGCGCTCGACCGGGAAGTCGGTGGTGTAGCCGGCGCCACCGAACAGCTGCACGGCGTCGGTGGTGACCTCCATGGCAACGTCCGAAGCGAAGCACTTCGCCGCAGCGGAGATGAAGCCGAGGTTCTTCTCGCCGCGCTCGGCGCGTGCTGCGGAGGTGTAAACCATCAGACGTGCGGCTTCGACCTTCATCGCCATGTCCGCGAGCATGAACTGAACAGCCTGGAAGTCGCTGATGGACTTGCCGAACTGCTTGCGATCCTTGGTGTATGCCAGAGCCGCGTCGAGTGCGCCCTGGGCCAGGCCGACAGCCTGAGCACCGATGGTGGGACGCGTGTGGTCGAGGGTCTCGAGTGCCGTCTTGAAGCCGGTGCCCGGTTCGCCGATGATGCGGTCGCCGGGGATGCGGCAGTTCTCGAAGTACAGCTCAGCGGTGGGGGAGCCCTTGATGCCGAGCTTCTTTTCCTTCGGTCCGACGACAAAGCCCTCGTCGTCCTTGTGGACCATGAAGGAGGAGATGCCGTTTGCGCCCTTGTCGGGATCGGTGACAGCCATGACGGTGTACCAGGTGGACTTGCCGCCGTTGGTGATCCAGCACTTGGAGCCGTTGAGGATCCAGTCGTCGCCGTCAGCCTTTGCGCGGGTACGCATCGAAGCGGCGTCGGATCCGGCTTCACGCTCGGACAGTGCGTACGACGCCATTCCGCCGTTGACGAGGTCCGGGAGCACCTTGGACTTGAGCTCTTCGGAACCCTTGAGGATCAGGCCCATGGTGCCGAGCTTGTTCACAGCGGGGATCAGCGAGGAGGATCCACAGACGCGGGCGACTTCCTCGATGACGATGCAGGTGGCGACGGAATCGGCGCCCTGGCCGTCGTAAGCCTCGGGAACGTGGATGGCGTTGAAGCCGGACGCGTTGAGAGCGGTGAGCGCTTCCTCGGGGAAACGTGCGTTCTCGTCGACGTCCTTGGCGTACGGCGCGATTTCCTTCTCGGAGAGTCCGCGGATAGCAGCCCGCAGTTCGTCGTGCTCTTCGTTCAGTGCGAAGAGATTGAAATCCGGGTTTCCTGCCATGGGAACGCTCCTTGGTGAAGGTGGCTTGAAGGCGGTCGGTGCGGCTCCGGCGTTACCAGCGAGATTCGCGGACAGACCGGTGCCCATGACCCCAGTCAAACACGGCACTGAGTGCCAGGTCAAGGGATGGGTGTGTGAAGTTTCGGTGCACGAGCAGTGTCAGCCGAGTTGTTCGTGGATTTTTCTGCTGATCTCATCAGCGGACGTGCCCGGGGGAAAGGCTACTACCAGCACGGACTTCGATTCTGGCGTGCTGGTCTTGGACCCGGGTGCCACGCCGTACGTCCGCCGAACGTCGAGCAATGCCTGACTTAGTGCGTCAGCTGTGGCGTCCTCGTCGCCTTTGATCATGCTTCGCAAGAGGTAGTTGTGGCACGCGGTGACAGCTGCGGCAAAACCGACAACCTCGAGGACAGGTTCGCGGGGCACAGCGCTGCGCAGGTAGTCGACGAAGAGGCGCTCGTAGCGGAATCCGGTGACGAGTTCGCGGTCGCGAAGAGCCGGAACATGCTGTACGACGCGGTATCGCCGCATCGACAGGTCTCGGTTCCTGCGGAAGAAATCGAAGACCAGTCCCGCGGCCTCGCACACGGACGCCCAGGGGTCGGCGGAATCGGACGCGAGGAACTCTGCGACGTGTTCGAGGAGGGACTCGTGATCGGCGAAGATCACGTCTTCCTTGGAGCGGAACTGCCGGAAGAACGTCCGACGCGACACACCGGCGGCAGCGGCGATCTGCTCGACGGTGGTGGCTTCGTACCCGTTCTCCGAGAACAACCGGATCGCTTGAGACGCGACGTGTACCCGAAACTGTGCGGGGTCAGTTCCGGGTACATCGGAGCGCTCGGTCATGGATGCAAGTATCCAGGTTTCGTCGGCGTCAGTTGTCGGCGCGTAGCTGGAACTTGAGAACCTTGCCGGTGGGGGTGCGAGGAAGGTCGAGCGGGAAGACGATGTCGCGGGGAACCTTGTACCCGGCCAGCAAAGTGCGGGTGTGCTCGACGATGTCTTCGGCGGATGCCTGTAATCCCTTGCCCAGCACCACGAATGCCTTCGGGCGCTCGCCCCACTTCTCGTCCGGAACGCCGACGACTGCCACGTCGATCACCGCGGGGTGACTCATGATCGCCTGCTCCACCTCGACGGTGGAGATGTTCTCGCCGCCGGAGATGATGATGTCCTTCGCGCGGTCCTTGAGCTGGATGTATCCGTCGGGATGCATGACGCCGAGGTCGCCGGAATGGAACCAACCACCGGCAAATGCTTCGGCTGTCGCGGCCTCGTCGCGGTAGTATCCGAGCATCACGTTGTTGCCGCGGAGCACGATCTCACCCATGGTCTGGCCGTCGGCGGGGACGTCGTTCATCTCGGCATCGACAACGCGAGCATTTTCGGCCTGCACCATGCCGACTCCCTGACGCGAGAGAAGTGCGGCGCGCTCGGACTGCGGCTTGTCGTCCCAGGCTTCCTGGTATTCGCAGATCGTGTAGGGGCCGTATACCTCGGTGAGGCCGTAGACGTGAACGACGGTGACACCGATGTCTTCGAGTTTTCCGATGATCGTCGGTGACGGGGGAGCGCCGGCGGTGGTGATGCGCAAGGCGTCGACCTTGTGGGCCTGGTCTGCGTCGGCGATGGTGGAGCAGACGGTAGGAGCGCCGCACAGATGTGTCACGCCCAGATTGTCGATGGCGTCCCAGATCGCATCGGCGCGGACCGCGCGCAGGCAGATATGTGTGCCCGCGGCCTGAGTGACGGCCCACGGCGTGCACCACCCGTTGCAGTGGAACATCGGCAGTGTCCACAGATACTTCGTCGCTCCGTCGAAGCCGTTGTGGAATGTCTCGCCGAGCGAGTTCAGGTACGCCCCGCGGTGGGAGTACATGACGCCCTTGGGTTTTCCGGTGGTACCCGAGGTGTAGTTGATGGCGATGCACTGCTGCTCGTCGTCGACGCCCCAGTGCAGTGGCTGATCGGAGAGAGCTTCGCCTTCGGCAATCAGATCGGCGTACTGCCCGGTGACGATTCCGGTGGGAACGTCCGGATAGGGGACGGTGGAGTCCGGGATCTCGACGATCTCACGCAGGCTCCCCACGTTTGCCTTGGACGAGGTGACCGAACCGACGAATTCGGAGTCCACGAACAGGATCGTGGTTCCCGAGTGATCGAGAATGTATTCGAGTTCGGGACCGGCGAGGCGTGAGTTCAGGGCGATCAGGACCCCGCCGGCGAGGGGGACGGCAAAATGCGCGAACAGCATCTCGGGTACGTTCGGCGCCAGGTATGCAACGCGGTCACCGGGCTGAATGCGTTCACGCAGGACGCGGGCCAGAGCCGCGACCTCGTCACCGAACTCTCGGTACGAGTAGGTCCGGTCGCCGTGAACGACGGCGGTGCGCTCGGGGAACACCGCGGCGCTGCGCTCGAGAAAGCGCAGCGGACTGAGCGGGGTGTTGTTGGCTGCAACAGCTGTCGGGACAGACACGGTTCCTCCGAAGGCGACGTGGCACGGTTGGTGTCACGATAAGTGTGATCGGCACTACAAACGGCCTGGATGCACGCTATTGCCCAGCCAAAGGTGCCGCTACCCTCTGAATTGGGTACGTGGAGGTGAGAGTGAGCAGGGTACTGAGACCGAGCGACGACGACGCGTTGCGCGCCGAACTGCGTCGGCTGCACCCCAAAACCGAGTTGCCGGTTCTGTTCGGCGGCTGCGTCAGCGACCGGTCGCTGACCATCACCGGTCACGTCGGCACGCGCAGCAACATCCTGCGAAACCTGCGGATCGACGCCGAATGCGGACTCGGCGGTCGGGCGATCGCAGAACAACGACCGGGCGCGGTCCAGGACTACGCGAACTCGTCGCACATCACTCACGACTACGACTATGAAGTGGGTACCGAAGCGATTGAATCCTTGATGGCAGTCCCGATCGTCGTACGCGGGGTTACTCGCGGAGCGATCTACGGAGGACTGCGTGCCAACCTGCCGATCGGCGACGTGATCGCAGAGACGATGATGCGATCGTCGTACGCGTTGGCCCGCGAATTCGAGATTCGCGACGAAGTGGATCGTCGGGTGGCGATGCTCGATACCGCTGCGGTGGAACATGGTTCGAACCGCGATGCCCAGATATCCGAAGGGCTGACCGAGAGCGTCCTGGCGCTCGGTGAGATCGCGGCGAACCTCGAGGACATGGCTCTCAGCGCGCAGGTCCTCGCGGTCGAGGCAAAGTTGCGGGCGTTGGCGTCGCCGAAACCTTCCGCGAACACTCCAGTCGCGAACACCGTTGTCCTGTCGCCACGCGAGCGGGAGGTGATGGGGTACGTCGCTCTCGGACTGCGCAATGCCGAGATCGCCGAGAGGTTGTCCCTGAGCGTCGAAACGATCAAGACGTACATGAGGAATCTGATGGGAAAACTCGACGTCCGCAGTCGTCACGAAGCGGTCGTGGAAGCGCGGCGGCAAGGTTTGATTCTGTGAGGGCTTGATTCTCTGAGCGGTCCCGCCAAGCGGAATTTCGGAACTGCGTCGCCACTCCGGTTGATATGACGGACCTCACTATCGGCAGAGTTCGACACGAGTGATGAGGGCATCGATGCAGGATTTGTTCGACAACAACGACATGACCGGCCTGGCCGAAGCGATCAAGAGCGGCGACGTCTCCGCCAAGGAAGTCCTCGAGTTCAGTCTGGACAGGCTCGACGAGCGCAACCCGGCAGTCAACGCGGTGATCAGTGAGCGCCGAGAGGAAGCGCGCAACGAGGTATCAGGCGGCCTGCCGGATGGTCCACTGCAGGGCGTCCCGTTCGTGATCAAAGACCTCGGCATGGACGTCGCAGGATTGCCGAGCACCAATGGATCTCGATTGTTCGCCGACGCTGTGGCAGAAAAAGATTCGACGCTCGTCGAGCGCTACCGCCAGGCTGGTCTGGTTGTCATCGGCAAGACGAACACCCCGGAGTTCGGCAAGAACGCGAGTACCGAACCTGCGCTGTTCGGACCCACCCGTAACCCTTACGCCCTTGATCGTTCGCCCGGCGGATCTTCGGGTGGCACGGCTGTAGCTGTTGCCGTCGGGATCGTGCCAGGCGGGCATGCCAGCGACGGTGGTGGATCGATCCGTATTCCCGCATCGGCCTGCGGCCTGGTAGGCCTCAAGCCGAGCCGAGGACGTACTCCGACGGCACCGGCGCGCACGCTCTTCTCGTCGCCGATGAGTGTTCATCACGCGCTCACCCGAAGTGTCCGCGACACTGCGCTGCTTCTCGATCTGTCCGCCGGGCCGACAGTGGGCGATCCTTACGTGATCCTGGCGCCGAAGCGGCCGTACATCGAGGAAGTGGGTGCCGATCCCGGACGGTTGCGGATCGGTCTGAGTAACGCTCTTCCTGACGGCACACCGGTGGACCCGGAGTGCTCGGCCGTCGCGACCGGTGTTGCCGGCCTGCTCGAAGAACTCGGTCACGATGTCACCGAGAGTGCCCCGAACTTTCCGCTCGATGCGCTCACTGCCGGGCTGTCGGTGTTGATGGGCATTCCGATGACGATCGAGGTCGACGAACGACTCGACGCCCTGAACCGCGCGATCCGCGACGACGACCTCGAGCCGATGGCGCGGATGATCTACGACCGCGCGAAGTCCGAAAGTGCGACGAACGTCGTCAAGGCGTTGCAGGAACTCGAGCGGGCCGCCCAGGTGATCGGTGCGTTCTTTGTCGATCACGACCTGTTGCTGGCTCCGACGATGGCTCGGCCGGCAGCTCCGCTCGGTCTGCTCGATACGGCGAATCCTATGTCGATCTGGGAGCATTCGGCCGGGTACAGCGGCTTGACCAGTCCGTTCAACAGTTCAGGTCAGCCGGCGATTTCCTTGCCGATGGGTCATGACTCGGCCGGCGTTCCGATCGGCGTGCAGTTGGTCGGCGCGTTCGGCCGTGAAGATCTGCTGATTCAGGTTGCGTCGCAGCTCGAAACAGCCCGTCCGTGGTCCATTGCGCCGGTGTGGCCGCCGGTCCCGGCGTAGCGCGCGGTCGTCCGAGCCGGGGAGGACGTCAGGCGATGATGCGAATCGGCCACTGGCCGTTCACATCTGCCACGTCCCTCCCTTGGCTGAGAAGGTACTCGGCGAAATCGCGTTGCCGCTCGGCGTGCCAATCGGCTTGATCGACCATGAGATCGAGCCCCAGGATGTCGGGGAACCGCACGGCCAACTCGCGGGCCAACGCTGCCGCAGCTTTGGCATCGGCCTCGGCTTCGTGCGCCGACTCCAATGAAATTCCGTAGTGCTCGCACACGGCCGCAAGCGTTCGCTTGCCCTTGCGGAACGTATCCATCGCCCGATCGATCACGTACGGATCGATCACCAACCCCGGAACGAATGCAGGCTTGCCGATGCGCAGACCCTCGGCATGCATGACCGTCAGATCATAGGAGGCATTGAACGCCACCACGGCGTGATCGCGCGCCCAGGAATTGTGCAGAGCCTCGCGAATCTCTTCGTAGCCCTCGGAATAATCCTGGCCGTGTTGCGCCGCGAACTCGGTGCTGATGCCGTGAACAGCCGAGGCGCCGGCGGGGATGTCGACGCCGGGATCGAGTAGCCACGTGCGTGTTTCGACACTCGAACCGTCGATCACCGCGACGCAGGCACTGACGATACGAGCGGTCGACGGATCCCGCCCCGTGGTCTCGAGGTCGAACGCGCAGATCGGGCGATCGGACCAGCTACTCATCGGGGGCCTTTCGGTGCAGAACGTCATGTCCGAATCACTATGCACCCCCCTACCGACACAAACGACGAACAGCCACCTCCGGGGTGAAGGTGGAGGTGGCTGCTGCGTAACTGTGTGACGGACCTACAGAATCTCGGTTCCGACCGTGAAGCGATCCATGACGTCTTCGCGCGGAGTCACACCGAAGCCCGGTCCCTGCGGCACGGCGATGTGGCCGTCCTCGATGACAAAAGGTTCGGTGATGTCTTCCTTGTAGAAGCGATCGGACGCCGAGATGTCGCCGGGCAGCGTGAATCCGTCCAGCGCCGCGAGGGCTGCGTTGGCGGCGCGGCCGATTCCGGTCTCGAGCATTCCGCCGCACCACACCGCAATACCGTGTGCCGAGGCGAGATCGTGGATGCGCTTGGCTTCCAGATATCCACCGACACGGCTCGGCTTGATGTTGATGACCGAAGCGGCACCGAGCGTGATGGCATCCGCCGCATCCTTGGCCGACTCGACCGACTCGTCGAGGCAGATCGGAGTCGAAAGGGACTGGGCGAGCTTGGCGTGCTGCACCAAATCGTCCTCGGCCAGCGGCTGTTCGATGAGGAGCAGTGCGAATTCGTCCAGGCGACGGAGCAACTGCGCGTCGACGAGGGTGTACGCGGCGTTCGCGTCGACCTGCAGAGGAACGTCGTAGCCGAACTCCTTGCGCACCGCAGCCACGGGAGCGATGTCCCAGCCCGGCTTGATCTTCAGCTTGATTCGCACGTAACCCTGCGACAGATAGTTGCCGACGGTCTCGAGCAGTTGAGGGATGCTGTCCTGGATGCCGACGGACACTCCCGAGGGAACTCGCGTGCGAGTGGCACCGAGGTGCCGAGCGAAAGACTGTCCGCGAGCGCGCAATTCAGCATCGAGAATTGCCATTTCGATAGCCGACTTCGACATCTGGTGACCCACGATGTGGTGAAGTACGCTGCCGACCGTCTCGGCGGTGAGCGGTTGATCCGACTGCGACTTACGTAGCGTCGGAACAAGATACTCGCGAAGCATCGCCCGCGCACCAGCGGTGTATTCGGAGTTGTAGTACGGATCGCTGAGCGAGCCGCACTCGCCCCAGCCGACGGTCTCCACCGGACCGTTGGGGCCGTCGGTGGTGCCGCTCACTTTCAGGACGAGGGTGTTGCGCTCGAGCTGGGTGCTGAATGACGTGGTGAAGGGGGAGACGAGAGGGATGCGCAGTTCGCGCAATTCGACGGACTCAATGTGCATGGACTTGCTCTTCTCCGGTTGTCTCGCAGATTTTCGTGAACATGTAATAGCCGCTGGGGTCGAAGCCGGTCGATTGCCATTCCTTCGAGGCGATCAGTGGTTCGAGGTACTCGCGAAGCGCGTGTCGCCAGGCAAAGGCAGAGGCGCGGTCGACTGTTCTCAGATGCTCGATGTCTCTGGGTATTCCGACTGCGATATCGACGCAGTCGGGTGGGATCGGGAGCATTCGAGGCGTACCGTCTTCGGTGGGTTGAAGCACCTTGAATGTATCATTCACGGCCACAGTAGAACTCGGAGATCCACCGACGTCGAGGTCCCAACTGACGAGCATACGATCGCTGGCGTCGCCTGCATTGATTCCGTCTGCCATCGACCCGTAGAAATCCGGGTTGTATTCGGCCGGTTCGGCTCCGAGACGCTGAATGTTGAAATAGGCATTTCGTGCGACCAGTGGATCGAAGGTCCACCGGATCGTCTTGACGCCGCGCTCGATGCACCAGTCTCGCTGATGATGCTTGAGGGCGCGGCCGATTCCCTTGCCTGCGTGTCCCGGTAGTACTCCGGCGATGTGTGAGTGCAGAACCTCGCCGAGAGGCTCGACGAAGAATCCGACGCAACCACCGATCATTTCGCCTTCGGAAAAGGCTCCCACCACGTAGTGACCACCGTGGTGAAGCGCAACCAACATCGCAGTGCCGAAATGAGCCGGTCCGGGACTGGTAGCCCAGATCTCGTCGAAAACGGCGGATAGATCGGCTATTTCGCGGGTATCGACCAGTTCTCGAAACTCAACCGCTTTGCTTTTCGACACGAGGGCCCCCTTCAGACGTGATCGAACGAATAAGGCCCGCAACCAACGCCGTCCTCGGAGCGATTGCGGACACGAGCGCATGCTCGGTCTCGGCGTGTGCACCGCCGCCGACGCCACCGAGGCCGTCGAGGGTGGGGATACCGATACCGGCAGTGAAGTTTCCGTCCGAGGCTCCGCCTACGGCGAGGCCGACGGGCGGAGTCAGATCATGCTCGAGCGCAACGCGTTCCGCCAACGCCAGCAACGGTGCGGACATCGTCCCTTCGAGAGGTGGACGGTTGACACCACCCGAGACCGTGACTACGGCTTCGGGGTGGATTGCCTGCAGGGCTCGGATATTCGCATCGACGCGCTCCTGCTCGGCGGCGCTGGTTGCGCGCACGTCCACGTCGACGAAGGCTTCTGCCGGAACGGTGTTGGTTGTGGTTCCGGCTGAAATGACAGTCGGGGTGACGGTGGTTGCCTGTGCCGGCGAGGACAAGTCGTTGATCGCGATCACGAGACGAGCCAGTTCTACTGCAGCGTTGATGCCTTTTTCCGGCTCCAGCCCGGCGTGGGCGGCGCGACCGGCAACATGGATCCGATACAGCGACACTCCCTTGCGGACAGTCTTCAGTTCGCCACCGTCACCGCCGGCCTCGAGAACCAGTACCGCGCCTGCCGCAAGTTCCTCGATGAGGGACCGCGACGTGGGTGAACCGATTTCTTCGTCACCGGTCACGAGGAGTGTGATTCCGTCGAGTGCATCGTCGCCGTGCAGCTCCCGGACGATAGCGAGGGCGTGGATTGCCTGAACGACACCAAGTTTCATGTCGAGTCCGCCCGGACCTCGGAGCGCTCCGTCGGTGACGGCTGCGGGCAGGCGTGTCAGGGTGCCGATCGGCCACACGGTGTCATGATGACCGAGCAGCATCAGCCGCGTCGGTGAGCTGCCGAAACGGGTCACCAGATGGGTACGGCCTTCCGTCACTATCGACTCCGGTGTCACGCCGAGTCGTTCGTGGACAAGGTCTGACGTCCACTTCGCGCTGCGGGCAACAGCTTCGAGATCGTGTGACGGCGACTCGACTTCGATGAGCGCGATGGCGTCCTCGAGGATCTGAGGAAGTTGGCGCTCGGCCAGATCGCGGAGAATGGTCATCGGTTGTTCACTCGCGGATACGCGCGGCTTCCGACGTGTAGCAATTGTGTACTCCCGTTGTCGGAGAAAGTGATCCGGATCCAACCCGCTGATTGAGGTAGTTGGGTCGCGAATACTCCAGGGTGAACTTCGATCAGGCTGATAGAGACGGACTCTGCGCTTTCGGCGGTGACCGAAGGGTCGATGTGATCGGTGCGGCGGGCGGTCAGGGAACCGCCGGTCCTTTCCAAGACGAAATCGGCTGCGGCATCGCGGTACAGGCCGCACAGCGCATCGAGTTCTTCAGGTGAGGACGTGACGCGGGTGTGGGGGTCACCAGGCGAGAATGCCGGTGTCACACTGACGCCGCCTATGGAACCGATTACTTCAGCCAGAAGATCGCCGGAGAGAGCGTCCATTGCTCCACCGTTGGCCATCAGGACCACGGCTAGACCGCACGACGGCACCACTCGCAAGAACGACTGCTGGCCGAGAGTTCCGCCATTGTGGCCATGAGCCAGTACCCCGCCCCAATTATGCAGCAGCCACGTGGTTCCCATGATGTCCGCTGACGACACGTCACCGATCTGGCGGCGCTCCTCGAGCATCGCCAGATGGGTGGACCGCTGAAGCAGAATCGGATCCTCGCGCATCGAATCCTGCGCGAACAGAAGAAGGTCCTCGGCGGTGCTGTTGATGAGACCGGCGGGGCCCATCGAGCGAGGGATGAGGAATTGTGGTGTCTGCTCGAGGTCGTCGGCAGCGCCGACGTGCCCGACTGCAGCGCGGTGCAGTGCCGTCTCCTCAGGCAGGGTCGTGGTTTTGGTCAGGCCGAGCGGTTCGATGATCCGCTCGCGCAGAACCGCGTCCCAACTCTTACCTCGGAGAACCTCGATGATTCGTCCGGCGATCACGAAGCCGGTGTTGCAGTACGACCAATCGGTGCCGGGGGCGAAGAGCTGCACCGTTGATTTCAGTGATGCGACGTATCGCTCGACGCAGTCGTCGCCGCGCCCGCCGTCGATGAAAACGTCACCGTCGATGCCACTGGTGTGAGTCAACAGGTGGCGAGTCGTGACCGTTTCGGTGGCTACCGCGTCGGCAACTGCGAAGTCCGGCAGGATGTTCCGGACAGGTGAGTCGAGATCCAGCAATCCTTCTTCGACGAGCTGCATGATCAGGGTGGCCGTCCAGACCTTGCTGATCGAACCCATCTGGAACAGCGTGTCGGGCGTAGCCGCGACGCCGGTGCGGGTACTGACGACACCAGACGTGACCACGGTGCGGGAGAATCCGCTGCGGGTTGTGGTCAGAATTCCCAGTGAGGCGCCGGGCACCCCGTACTTCGCACTCAGGGTGTCGAGTCGGTACTGCCAGTAGTCGGGATCGACCGTGGTCAGTGCGGGCTTGGAGGAGAGGTGCCGTTCGATCCAGTCGACGAGACGAGTGCTGTACTCCAGTCGGTGGGACGGCCGACCCGTCAACACGAAGGCATGTGACGCGTCCGGGAAAACCACCAACTCGGTCGGGGTGCCGGCCAAACGCAGTCCACCGAACCACTGTTCGGCCTGGTTGACCGGGCAACGGACGTCGCTGCCGCCGTGAAGGATCAGCGTCGGTGTCGTCACCTGGGAGACTCGCCCCAGCGGCGAAAGTTCCTGTACCCGAGATGACTGCGGGTCGAATTCGACCGTCTGCAGCAAGATGCCCTCGTCTGAGGGGCCGGCCGTGTTCGCGATGTCGCAAACGAGACCACCGGCGACTGCGACGGCAAACCGATCGGTGACGGACGTCAGGGCGCACGTCATGAATCCGCCGTAGCTGTAGCCCGTGAGTACCAGTTGCTTCGGATCGGCCATCCCCTCGGCGACAAGGGTTTCGACCGGTTCGAGCAGGTCGGCACGATCCGCCTCACCCCAGCCGTCCCGCACACCGTCGAAGAAGTCGTTTCCGTAGCCGTCACTTCCGCGCGGATTGATCATCAAGACCGTGAATCCCAGCGCGACCAGTTCCGCGTGGTATGCGTGCATCACGGTCGGCGTTCCGGTCCAGGCATTGTGTGGTCCGCCGTGGACGTCCAGAACCAGCGGACCGGCGCCCGTGACGTTCGGGTCGCGCAGGATCCAACCCTGAACACGGGTGCCGTCGCTGATGTCGAACCAACGCTCGGAGGCGACTGGAAACGCGACGGAAGTTGTCAGTTCCGTGTTCAGTTCGGTGACCGTTTCGACTGCACGAGTCTCGAGGTCGATGACGGCGACCTCGCCGAAGGATGTCGCCGTTGCCAGCGCGACGACGGCTCGCCCGGACGTCAGGGCAAGGCCTGAGACCACTGTCCGCTCGCCGGTGAGAAGTGGTGAGACGGAGCCTGATCCGAAATCGACCTTGTGCAGTTCGGTGGAGCCGTGGTTGCGGATGCAGAAGACGATGTCGCCGTCGGCGGTGAAACTCGGTGCGCCACCGGGATAACCGGTTCCGCCCGGCATGACGTTTCGGTCGAGTCCGGACGTCAGGCTGCGGTCTTCCACTCGCTGGTCGCGGTGCAGGACAAGAAGTTCGTTGTTGTGAATGATCGGTGTGTGCCAACCGACGGCTACGACCGCGTCGCCGGCAGGTGTCCATGCAAGTGGTCCTGCGATGCCGCGTGCGTGCCCCAACATCCGCGGAGCGGAGGCGAGATCAGTCAGCGATACGGTCCAGGCGGAACTCGCCCGCGTCAGATCGGCGTCGCCGTCCATCGCCGCGGTGAAAGCCAGTTCGGTGCCGTCGGGACTGTACGCGGGATGCGAAGCGTCCCAATCGCCGTCCGTCAGCTGCCGAAGCGAGCCGGCGGCCAGATCGAACTCGAACAAGTGCGCCCGAACGCTGCCCCGGACACCGGATCCGTCGACCTTGTAGTTGAGGCGCTTCGCCACCAAGAGGCATGACGATCCGGCGGCAGTGCGGTCGACGGGGGCGCTGAAGGCGATCCGAGCGCCGTCAGGAGAGAACACCGGTGCCCCCGCGCCGAGCGGGAGCTGCGCCGTGGTGGTCAGCTGTGTTGCCGGACCCCCGGTGGCGTCGACCTTCCACAGTTGTGGTGTGCCCGAGGAATCCGGCCGAACGAAGACCAACAGCGTCGAAACGGGATGCCAAGCCGGCGAGGTGTCGGCAGGTCCCGCGGTGAGCTGTAGTTGCGGGGAAGCCAACCAGATCGAGTGCTCGTTGGTATCCGCAGCCGGATTCGATTCGGTACGTACGTATGCAATGCGTCCCGACGCCGATACGGCGATGCTGGTCGGTGTAACCACGGACGCGTAATCCTGGATTCTCGCCGAACGACGTTCTTCGGCACGGGCTACGGCAGCGGGGGAGTCGAGAGTGGTCGGCGTTGTCATTGGAACATCGGCTCCCCGAATGTCGGGATCGCGGACAACAGCTTTGCCGTGTACGGCTCCTTGGGCGAATCGATCACGTCGAGAACCGGCCCGTGCTCGACGATCTCGCCGCCGAGCATGACTGCGACGTGGTCACAGACGTAGCGGATCACCGCCAGGTTGTGACTGACGAACAGAACCGTCAGACCAAGCTGCTTCTGCAGATCCACCAACAGATTCAGAACCGCGCCCTGCACGGACACGTCCAGAGCGGAGGTGATTTCGTCGGCAAGCAGAACTGCCGGTGCGGCTGCCAAAGCCCGCGCGAGGGCAACGCGTTGGCGCTGACCACCCGACAACGACGATGGGTATTCGTGCGCCTTCTCCACCGGCAGTTGGACGGTGGTGAGGAGTCGAGCGACCTCGGCGGCGCGGTCGCCGCGGCTGCGCCGAGCTTTGTCACGACGCTCGGTGGACCGCAGCGCCTCGGCGAGTGACTGGCCGATGGTCATTCGCGGGTCGAGGCACGAGTACGGATCTTGGAAGACCATCTGGATCCGGTGGCGCAGACGAGCCGTCGCGCCGCGGGCGTGAGCGACGTCCACACCGTCGAGAAGGATCTGGCCGGAACTGGGCTCGGCCAGGCCGACAGTTGCTCGCGCCAGTGTCGACTTTCCGGAACCCGATTCACCGACGAGACCGACCACCGATCCGGAGGGGATGTCGAGATTGATGTTCTTGACGGCGTGGAATTTTTTCGAACCGCTACCGAGGTGGACGTTGACGTCACGGAATTCGAGTCTGCTCATCGGATCTCCTCTGCAACAGCCAACAGTTCTTCCAACTCGATGTCGGCGGTGCTCTCCTCGGCGTCGAGGCTCTCCACCTGCCAGGCTTCGTCGACGGTGGCAAGCGGCTTGTCGCGATCGGTGCTCATGGTGGGGACCGCGGCGATCAGCGCGCGGGTGTACGGATGCTTTGCACGGCCGGCAATCAGATCGTCGACTGCGATGTCTTCGACGATTTCGCCGGCAAACATGACGAGGACACGGGTGCACATGCCGGTGATGACGGCCATGTCGTGCGAGATGAGAAGGATTGCGGCGCCGGTTTCTTCGCGAACCTCGTGGAGCAGCCCGAGGACCTCACGCTGAACGGTCACGTCGAGCGCAGTGGTGGGTTCGTCCGCGATGATCAGAGCGGGCTTACCCATCAGACCCATGGCGATCATCGCGCGCTGACGCATACCGCCGGAGAACTCGTGGGGGTACTGCTTCGCACGCCTGGGCGCGTCGGGGATCTTGACGGCGTTCAGTCGCTCGACTGCCGCCTTCTTCGCGTCGGCCTTGCTCATACCTTCGTGGAGCCAACCGATCTCGGCGACCTGGTATCCGACCTTGAGAGACGGATTCATGGACGACATCGGATCCTGGAACACCATCGCCATACGTGTGCCGAGTTGGCGGGCAACCTTGCGCGAAGCCGCGTCGTCCGGCCGCTTGCCGTCCTTCATCAGCACGGTGCCGTCGAACTCGATGAGCCCGGCGTCGACCACGGTGGGGTGGTCGGTCAGCTGCGCGATTGCCATGCAACTCAGTGACTTTCCGGACCCGGATTCACCGACGATGCCCACGGTTTCGCCGCGGTGAACTGTAAAACTGATGTTGTCGACGGGGCGACGCCAGTCGTCACCCGCGGGGACTGCGACGGACATGTTGCGGACGGTCAGTACCGCGTCTTCGTCGGTGGGCGCCGAATCGGCCTGGGCAGTTTTCCGGTTGATCGGCTTCCACTTCGGCAGGCGACTGCTGATCGGGCTGCGAACTCCCGCGCCGCGAGCAATGGCCTCGCCGAGCAGCGTGAAGGTCAAGCCGGCGAGCACGACGGCGATGCCGGGGGCGAGTGCGGTGGCCGGGTTGACGAAGATCTTCGACAGACCTTCGTTGAGCATCCGGCCCCAGTCGAATGCAGGCGGCTGAATGCCCAAGCCGAGGAACGAGAGTCCGGCGAAGACCACGAGGCCGCTGCCGACAGCGATGCTGGCATTGACGATGAGTGGTTCACGGATATTGGGGAGAATGTGGCGGAACAGCAGCCCCGGCTTGGTAACCCCGAGGATGCGTGCTGCGTCGATGAAGTCGCGTCCGTTGACCGACGAAGCCAGTGCGTACGTCAACCTCGCGAACGGCGAGGCCAGGGCGAGACCGATGGCGATCACCGCGCTGCCAGCACCCTGTCCGAGAACGACCAACAGGAAGATCGCGAGGAGCAGTCCGGGGAATGCGATGGCGAAGTTGAGGAATGCCACGACCATTCGTCCGACCCAGCGGGGAGCGAGCGTCGGGAGCGTACCGAGTATCAGGCCAATTGTGACACCGAGTGCGACGGCTCCGAGAGCCATGAGCACCGACAGTCTCGCGGCGGTCATCGTGCGGGCGAAGACGTCACGCCCGCCGGCGTCGGTGCCGAAGATGTGCTCGGAACTCGGTCCCTGAGAGAGTGCCTTCGGGTTGGCTGCGACAGCGGCGTCACCCCAGATCATCGGTCCGAAGATGACGAGGGCGATCAGAGCGGTCAGGAAGGTGAGGGCCAGGATTCCCAATGGGGTGCGGAACGTTCCGACGATCCAGTGTCGTCGCGGGGGCGTCTTGGGGGCCGCAGTGGGGGCCGTAGGTGAGGTGCTCAACTCAGTTCTCCCGAATTGTGGATCGTGGGTCGATGAGAGCGAGCACCACGTCGACGATGAAATTGATGAGAAGGACGATGGCGCCGTAGATCACGACCAGTGTCTGGGCGAGCGGGTAGTCCTTCTCGGTGATGGACTTGACCAGCGCCATGCCCATGCCGGGCCAGGCGAAGATGCTCTCGATGAGCACGGTGCCGGCAATCAGACCACCCAGGAGGAGTCCGGCGAGCGTCAGCGTCGACGTCATGAGGTTGGGCATTGCATGACGGAAGTAGATTCGTGCCACGGGCATTCGCTTGGCGCGCGCCGTACGGATGTAGTCCATGTCCAACACGCCGAGCGCCTCTGCACGGACGATGCGCGACATCGAGGCGATGGCACCGATCGACATGGCCGCGACCGGGAGGATGTAGCTTTCCGGTCCACCTCGGCCGGCGACGGGCAGAACAGGGAACGTGACGGCAAAGAGGTAGACCAGCGCCGTACCGAACATGAACTCGGGGATCACGGCGATGGTGCCCGACGTTGCGGTGTAACCGATCTCGACTCCGCGTCGTCGACCGTTGCGGGTCAGTGCAGCGAAGATGAGGCCGATCGGAATGCCCACTAGCAGCACCGTGACGACTGTGAGTACAGCCAGTTCGAGTGTTGCCGGTAGGCGGGACGCGATCACCTCGAAGACCGGAGTCCTCAAGGTGATCGAGTCACCGGGATTCCCGCTCAGCAACCCGCCGACGAATCGGAAGTACTGCTGCCACAAGGGAAGGTCGTAACCGAGCTGAGACCTCGTTGTCTCGACCAGTTCGACCGGTGCGTTCATTCCCAGTGCCAACCGAACCGGGTCTCCCGGAATCAGTTGGAGCATCAGGAACGCCGCAGTCACCAGCGCCCAGAGTGAAATCACGAAGGTGCCGAAACGACGCAGAAGATATGCGGGCCAGCTGTCGGACTCGAGCCACTTTGCTCGAGCCTGAGGCGCCGCTTCTGGTTTCGCGGCTTCAATAGTTTGACTCATGGGCTGTCTTTCCGGAGGGCGGGATGCTGGGGCGGGAAGATATTTCAGAGTGGGCGGACGGCCTACTGGTAGAGACGCAGCGCAGAACCGTTGAGCGACTTGCCGAATGAGAGTCCGGCCTTGTTGAAGTACACGTTCATGACGGAGTCTGCGAAGGGCACGGCCGCGATCGTCTTGGTGAGCTCCGACTCGGCGTCGGCCCAGGCGTCACAAGCGTCGCTACCGGTCAGACCGGAAGCCTTGGTGGCTGCTGCTTCGTAGGCGGGGTTGCTGACCGATCCGAAGTTCTTGCCTGCTGCGGGAACCGGCCCGGCAAAGTACGCAGTGAAGGTGCTGGGCAGCGAGGAGTTGACCTGGACCCAGGCGATGTCCCAGGCAGAGTTGTCCTTGCCGCTCAGAATGACGTCGATGATCTTGTTCGAGTCGCCCCCGGTCACCTCGACGTTTGCGCCGAGTTCGGACCACGCCGACTGAGCAAGTTCGGCCGCCGCGTTGCGCGGATCGTCGGTGCCGTCGTACACGAGACGGAGATTGAGCGGCTTGCCATCCTTGCTTCGCTTGCCGTCAGCGCCGGCGGTCCAACCAGCGCCGTCCAGTGTTGCCTTGGCGGCAGTGAGGTCGAAGTCCGGAATGTTGCCTGCGACAGAGTCGTAAACGCAGGCGCGCGGTTCGACGGCGACGAGGCTGGTTGCCCGGACCCCGTGTCCGGCGGTGATGACCTGAGTGAGGTCGTCGAGATCGACCGCTTGGATCAGGGCCTTGCGCACTGCGGGATCGCTGGTGGGATTACTCGCGATCTGGTTGAAGTACATCTGGCCTGCCGGCAGTGGCCGACCGACGGAGTCCAGATTGGCTGCCGCGACGCGGTCCTTGTCCGGACCGGCGATCGGAGCTGCGTTGAGTTCACCCGAGAGCAGCTGATTTGCGGCGGTGCTCACGTTCGGCGACATGGCGGCGACGACCGTCTTGGGGACGCCCGGGGTGTCGGAGGTCGTGCCGTCGGGGCCCCAGTTGTAGCCCTCGCGACGCTGGAACGTGTAGTGGTCGTTGGCGGCAACTTCGGTGACTTCGAACATGCCGGTGCCGAGCGACTTCTTGTTCGACGCTGTCGGATCTTTCAATCCGGCCTCGCACAGGATCGGCAGGCGACCGACGTTGAGAAGAAGGAACGGGCTCGGCGCCGGAGTGGTCACCGTGACAGTGCGCGTTGCAGGATCGGCAGTCGCAGTGGCGCCGGTCGGCACGGAGGACCCGCGCAACTGTGAACCGTTGTCCGGGTTGGCCACGAAGTTGATGTTGTCCGCGACGGTCTGCGGTGTCAGCGTCGATCCGTCGGTACAGGTCACCCCGTCACGGATGGTGAAGGACGCCGAGGTCGGGGTCTCCTCCCACTTCTCCGCCAACCACGGTCCGACTTCACTGGTATCGGGATCCTGGTAGATCAGGTAGTCGTACGCCAAACGCGACAACTCGGCGGTCGCCGAGGCGGCCGACATGATCGGGTTGAGAGCACCCGGATCGGCCTGCAGGGCGAAACGGAAGGTCCCGTCGGTGGCCGGTTCACCGCCACTGGCGCCCGAGGACGTGCCTCCCGAGCCACAAGCAGACAACACAAGCGTGAGCCCTGCGGCTGCCGCAAGTGTTGGATAGAAGCGGTGTTTCATGGTGCCTCCGTGATGGAGCAGGGGCCCGAGCGAAAAACGTGAGGGCGCGGTTGAGTGTTGACTGCTAAATCTTGGCGCATGACGTGACGCGCATCTCTGTCGATCCTCACGAAAATCGGGTCGATTTTCGTCCGCTCCCACGAAAACCGTCAGGATCAGTGAATACCTGTCCGTATACCGACAGCGACCGGCGAAACACGACGATTTCCCCGGTCGCTACCGGCGGTCTACTGGTACAGGCGCAGGGCCGAACCGATGAAATTGCGGCCGAATGCAAGACCCGCATTGTTGAAGTAGAGAGTCGTGATCTTGTCGGCAAAAGGTACCGCCGAGTTTGCTTTGATGATCTCGGACTCAGCGTCTGCCCAAGCGGCACAAGCGTCCTCGCCCGTCAGCCCGGAAGCCTTGGTGACGGCTGCGTCGTAGGCCGGGTTGGAGATCGACGCAAAGTTCATTCCCGCAGCGGGCACCGGACCGGAGAGGAAGGGGACCAGCATGCTGGGCAGCGCGACGTTGATCGGCTCCCACGCGACATCCCACGCCGTGTTGTCCTTGCCGCTGAGTGCGACATCGAGAATCTTGTTCGAGTCTCCACTGGTGAGTTCAACGGTGGCGCCCAGGTCGTTCCACGCGTTGACTGCGACGTCGGCGGCAGCATCGGTCGCGTCGCCGAACGTCTCGTAGACCATCCGAATTCGGAGCGGTGTGCCGTCCTTGCTGCGTTTACCGTCCGCGCCGACCTTCCAGCCCGCAGACTCGAGAGTTGCTGCGGCCGCACTGGTATCGAAGTCCGGTAGGTTTCCGGCGACAGAGTCGTAGATGCAGGCCCGCGGTTCGATGGACACCATCGTGGTCGATCGGGTTCCGCGGCCGGCGGTGAAGATCTCGGCGAGGTCGTCGAGATTGAGAGCCTGGACCAGCGCCTTGCGTACGGCAGGATCGCTCGTCGGATTGCCGGGACTGTGGTTGAAGAACATCTCGCCCGCTGGAGCAGGCTGCTTGACGGTATCCAAGTTCGCGGCGTTCATGCGGTCCTGATCGGGGCCGGAGACGGCAGCGGCATTCAGATCACCGGACAACACCTGGTTGGCCGCTGTGCTGTTGTTCGTGATGATGGATGCGACGACATTCTTGGGTACACCGGCAGTGTCGGAGGTAGTGCCGTCCGGTCCCCAGTTGTATCCGTCGCGCCGAACGTAGGAGTAATGATCGTTGGCGACTGCCTCGGTCATCTGGAACATGCCCGACCCGAAGGTCGTCTTGTTTGCCGCCGTCGGATCCTTCAACCCGGCCTCGCACATGATCGGTATTCGCGCCAGGTTGAGAAGCAGGAACGGAGAGGGTTCCGGAGTTGTGACCGTTACGGTCCGGGTCGCCGGGTCGGCGGTGGCAGTTGCAGTTGCCGGTGCGTACACCCCGCGGAGAGCGGATTTGTTTGCTGCGTTGGTGATGAAATTGACGTTGTCGGCGACGGTCTGGGCAGTCAGAGCGGATCCGTCGTTACAGGTGACGCCGTCGCGAATGGTGAAGGACGCGGAAGTGGTTGTCTCTTCCCATTTCTCGGCGAGCCACGGCTTGGTTACGCCGGTATCGGGATCCGGATGGAGCAGATAGTCGTAGCTCAGACGCGCCAGTTGGTGCGCCGGCGAAGCGGCGGTCATCAGCGGATTCAGAGCGCCGGGGTCGGCCACGAGAGCCAATTTGAAGGTGCCGTCCGTGACGGGTTCACCCCCACCCGAACCCGATGAGCCACCCGTTGAGCACGCGGTCAGGGCAAGAACGGTGCCAGTTGCCGCAGCCAGTAGTGCGTAGGACCGTTGTTTCATGGTGCCTCCGGAAGGTGTGGTCCCGCCCGAGTGACGCGAGGTCTGTCGGGTCAGGAGCAAAAGACGATTGCTTGAATCTTCACCCAACAAAAGAACGAGAACATCGTCCGGATTTACGAATGTTTCGTGAGACTTGGTAGATCGCTACAACATTGTCGGATGGAAGAGACGAAGCTGGAGCATCAGGCTGAATCGAGTTTCCGGATCATCGAGATCGATGCCGGCAATCCCGGCAAGCTTCTTGAGGCGGTACCGGAACGTGTTGACGTGGATGTGAACCAAGGACGCAGCAGCCGGAATGTCGCCGAACGTGTCGAGCCAGGCGCGGAGCGTGTCGACAAGGTTGATGTCGTGACTGCGGTCGTACTCACGCAGTACCGCGAGCGGACCCGATGCGGTCTCGTTCTCGTCCGCCAGGGCGTCGGAGAGGCGCAGAAGTAGGGAATTGATCTGCACGTCGTCGGCGCGCGCGACGGTCCGGCCCGAAGAATTCCACGTCGACCTCAGAACGCGAAGCGCTCGGTCGGCTTCGTCGCGTGACTTCTCCAGCGTCATCACGTCGGCCACTGTCGCACCGATTCCGATGACCACCGACTTTTCCGAACGGGAACGGTCTGCAAACTCCGACGCGATCCGACGCACGTAGTCGTCGTCGGTCTGGTGCCGGGTGTGTGGGATTACGGCGTAGACGGTGCCGCCGATCGCTGCCGCCACCGACAGCGGAAATACTTGGTCGAGATAGGTATTGAGTGTCAGGGCCAGTTGATCGACGTCGGCTTCGGCCTCCAACGATGCACCGGCGCCGCTACGGAAGCCGGCCGCAAGCACGTTTGCTTTCGAACGGCCGTAGCCCAGTCGCTCGGCCGCTTCCTTCGCTGAAGTGCCGCCACTCAGTAACGTGATCACCTCGCCCAACCTCAGTCGTCGTGCCGAATCCGCGGCCAGTTTGGCGCGAAGCAAACTCATGGCGGCCACGCCCGCTGCCTCGACGAGCGTTTTGACCTGTAATTCGTTCGGCTCCTCGTCCAAGATCACCCAGATCGAACCGAGGATCTGCGATGCCGCATGTATTCGCATGCCGACGCGGGGCCTGATGCCCGGCCCGATACCCGGTAGAAATACCGGCAGGGTAGAGCCGTAGATCTTGTTGAAATACCCCATTGACCTGAGCCGATCGGAATAGTGCTGCGGCACTTGATGTCCGAGGACACTCTGCTTACGTGCCTCGTCGCCGAAGGCTTGATCCGCCGAGAACGCGAGGATCCGGCTCGACTGATTCTCGATGGTGACCGGGCCGTTCAATACCTGAGCGATCGAGTTGGCAAGATCGAACAGGTCGGCGTCGGCGGCCGACGTGCGGTCCCCGTTGTTGCCGGATTCGAGGATCTCGTTGATCAACGACGCGCTTTGCAGCCAGCTTGCATCCTTGACCATTCCGAGGAGTGCGACGTCGGTGTCGGCCACCGCTTTCTCGACGAGGCCGTCGAAGTCCAGGGGCTCTTTGACGATCAGCGCTACCGCACCTGCCGAGCCGTATTCTCTTACCGCCGTTGCGATATCGGCCGAACCTGCGAGACCTGCGCCGAGTACGACGGCGCCCGCACTGTCCTGGGTAGCTTCGGACCCTTCGTGCAGGGTCACGCGGCTGACAGTGCGGGCGCCGTCGACGGTGTCGCCACCGCTGAGGAACGTCATTCCCAGTCTGTCGACGATGTCGACGATCGATACTCCCGTAGGTGTGGTCACCACCACACCTTAGGGGGAGCGGGGTCGATCAGTTGTCTGGTTGCCCTGCTCAGTTGCTGGGCTGCTCCGCCACGGCCTTCTCGACGAACCGGCGGGTCTGATCGAACGCCGCGGGCACCTGGACGGAATCGGTCATGTCACTGATCTCGGACCACCGTTCGGCGACGACCTCGGGCGAGAGTGCGCCTTCGGGGATGTAGACGCCCTGCGACTCCTCCATGCGAGCGATCGCGAAGACGCCGGCGCCGGCGCTGAGGATGGTCTTCGTCGGTGCGTCATCGGAGACCATGAACAGTGCGCCGGGTGAAATCGATTCGGGTGCAAGCAGAGCGAGAGTCTTCTCGTCGAGGAGGTCTTCGGTCATGCGGGTCGCGGCGGTCGGGGCCAGCGAGTTGACGCGGATGCCCTTGCGTTCGCCCTCGATGGCGAGAACGTTCATCAGGCCGACGACGCCGGACTTCGCGGCGCCGTAGTTCGCCTGGCCGAAGTTGCCGTAAATTCCCGATGCCGACGTAGTCATGAGGATGCGTCCGTAGTTCTGTTCGACCATGTGCGGCCAGACTGCCTTGGAACAGATGACGGAACCCATCAGATGCACGTCGATGACTTTGCGGAAGTCGTCGAGCTCGGCCTTGATGAACGACTTGTCGCGCAGGATTCCGGCGTTGTTGATCAGGATGTCCACGCGGCCCCACTTGTCCACGGCCGTCGCGACCATGGCGGCAACGGCGTCGACGTCGGTGATGTCGCAGTGGTCCGCGATGGCCTCGCCGCCCAGCTCGACGATTTCCGCCACTACTTTGGCTGCTGCGGTATCAGCGCCGCCACTGCCGTTGACCGAGCCACCCATGTCGTTGACGACGACGCGTGCGCCGCGTGCGGCGAGGGCCAATGCGTGTGAACGGCCGAGTCCGCCGCCTGCGCCCGTGATGATCGCTACCTTGCCGGAAAAATCCAACGACATTGGAAAACCTCTCTGATCTGGGATACTACTCAGTATTACTATGCGATGGCGTGGAAACAGTCAAGGGCCGGCAGGCAGTGTGAATGGGAGTGGAAGTCGAATGAGTAGTGATCTTCCGGACGTGCGATCCGCGATCATCACCAGCGCCGCCGACGCCTTTGCCGAAGACGGTTACGCGGCCACGACTGTAGATTTACTGGCCGATCGAATCGGCGCCACCAAAGGTCTTGTCTACTACCACTTTCGTTCGAAGTTCGACATCTACCTGGCAATCTACGAGCGCGGGATGAGCCTGCTCCGCGCTGAGGTCGAGTCTCGGATGGGCGGGGCAGAAAGCGGCCTCGCGCGTCTCGAAGCGATGTCGCACGCCCACCTGGTCAATCTCATGACACATCTCGGGTACCACCACACGATCCACCAAGGCGTCCGGGGCCAGATGAACTCCGCGCTCAAACCGAGACAACAGCAAGTCCTCGTGGAACTGAATTCGCTGCGACTCGATTACGAGAATCTGTTCGTCGACGTGATGACCGAAGGTGTCGCGGATGGTTCCATTCGTGCGGGCTCACCTCGAATGGCGGCAAAAGTCCTCCTCAGCAGTCTCAACGGCATCGACCTCTGGTACCGAAGGCGTGAAGGGCAGACTTTGGCGGAGACGGAGTCGTTGGCGGACCAGATCGTCGAACTGTTGATCGGCGGATTGCGCGCTGCGAACTGACTGAAAGCTGCATTCGTCGAGCGGGTTCCTCCGACCGGTTCGTGCTGTCCTGCGGCTTGTCGTTCGGTTTGTCCCGCTCTGACAGTCGGGGTAGCATGTTGGCGTCGTGCGCGGACTTGCGTAGGAATTCAGGGAAGAGGAGGTGTGGCTGTAATGCGTGGCCAACCTCCGAGTACCAACTGAAGCTGTAGCCGCCCGGGTTGATCCGGTATTTTGCTGCAGCTTCATCGTGTGTTCATCGGCTTCGGCTTTGCTGTGAAGCAAGCGTCGTCGTTCACTCTTCCCTCGAAAGCTGTTCAGCATGCGCGAATTTCGTCGTTCACGTTCGGTACTGCCGCGTCGTTCCGCGGGGCTCGGTGACTCACATCCCGGACACTCGCGTGCCGCACGCACCGTCGTCAAGGCTGCCCCGCCCGAGGCGGTGGCGCCCGTCGAATCGACCGTCGTCAACAGCGGCGTGTACCGCGACGGCGAGCGGATAGCGTCACCGTCCACGCTGGCGGAAGCACTGTCATGCCTTCCGGATTCGCAGTCGATGGCGTGGATCGGCATGTACCGGCCCGACGACGCCCAGTTGTATGCCGCTGCACAACATTTCGACCTCCACGAACTGGCGGTCGAGGATGCGATCGTCGCGCACCAGCGCCCCAAGCTCGAGCGCTACGGCAAGACACTGTTCGTGGTGCTGCGTGCTGCGCGGTACCGCGACGAGACCGAGCGGGTCGAATTCGGCGAGTTGCACATCTTCTGTGGTCCGAACTTCATTCTGACCGTCCGTCACAGTGAATCGCCGGATCTGTCGGCGGTGCGGACTCGCATGGAGAACGATCCTGACCTGTTGCGGTTGGGTACCGAGGCCGTTCTCTATGCCATTCTCGACGCAGTCGTCGACGGGTACGCCCCGGTGGTGGCCGGCCTGCAGAACGACATCGACGAGATCGAAACCGAAGTATTCAGTGGCGATCCCGGAGTTTCGCGTCGCATCTACGAACTGACCCGTGAGGTGATCGAATTCCAGCGGGCGACGCGTCCGCTGCTGGGAATGCTGCGTGGGTTGTCGGCAGGGTTCGACAAGTACCACACGGACGAGGAACTCCAGCGATACCTGCGCGACGTCACCGACCATGCGACGACTGTGGTGGAGCGGGCCGACGGCTTTCGTCAGTTGCTCGGAAACATCCTCACGGTGAACGCAACTCTGGTGTCGCAGAACCAGAACGAGGAGATGCGCAATCTGACGCAGGCAAGCTACGCGCAGAACGAGGAGATCAAGAAGGTCTCGGCGTGGGCGGCAATTCTCTTCGCGCCGACGCTCATCGGAACCGTGTACGGGATGAACTTCGACGACATGCCGGAACTGCACTGGCACTTGGGCTATCCGTTTGCGCTCTCGATGATGTTCCTGACCTGTGGAAGTCTCTACACGATCTTCAAGCGTCGGGGCTGGCTGTAGAAAGCGCCGGCTGTAGAAAGCGCTGTGCGCCTTGCCAACCGAGATCGGTTGGCAAGGCGCACAGGTGTTTTTCGGGAGGGCGCTCGAATCAGAGCGTTGCGACGCAGACCGTGAACTTACGTTCCGGGTGCTCGAATCCCGAGTCTGCCCCCGAACCGCATTCGTCGATCGACGTGGAGTTCTGCAGGATTTCGACGACCTCGACGACGTTGGTGCCGCTGGTATCCGAGCATTCGATGCGGGCGGGCTCATCCATTCCGCTGCCGAGGTCCATGCATCCGCCGACTACCCAGTCGACGTCGAGACAGACAGCGCCCTGCTCGTCACCCGCGAGGGTCTCGTAGTAGTACGAGTCGACGTCGGAGGCACACAGATCAGAGGTGGGAACCTTGGCGACCACCTTGTAGTTGGAATCCTTGCTACCGCAGTCCGCGTTGTCGATTTCTGCGGCCGTCGTGGTGCCTCCGAGCTTGACGCAATCACCGATCGACACGTCGATGTCGACGTCGCCGCCGTCGTCCGAGCCCTCCTGGCCGGTGATCTTCGAGGTGGTCGGGGCCGCGGAGGTAGTGGTCGAATCGGCAACCGAGGAAGATGATTCCGCAATGGCTTTCGGCTCGATGTCGGAACCGCAACCGACGGTGAAGGCGGCGATTGCAGAAGTTGCGATCACCGCAGTGCAAAGTCGCCGGACGATTCCGGACATAAGGACCCCTTTGTTGATTCTTGGATAATTCTGTTGGTTCGTGGATTGTTCGGGACCTATTCCAATACATCGGTAGTCGAATTGCCAACCGGACTGTCAGTATGGGTAGGTGGAGCTACCCCTGATGCCGCCGCTTGCCCCGATGCTCGCGAAGGCTGCGGCCACTGTGCCGCCTCAGCCCGAGTCCGGTGACCCGACGTGGTCGTACGAGCCGAAATGGGACGGATTTCGAGCAATCATCTTTCGTGACGGTGACGAAGTGGTGCTCGGATCGCGAGGAGGAAAGGACTTGGCGCGGTACTTTCCCGAGGCGGTGGAAGCCGTCAAGTCTGAATTGCCCGAAAAATGTGTGGTGGACGGAGAACTGGTGGTTCCCCGTGAGATCGACGGTGTGACGCGCCTGAGTTGGGAAGCGCTCTCCGAGCGGATTCACCCCGCCGCGAGCCGCGTCGCATTGTTGTCGGAACAGACGCCCGCGCAATTTGTCGGGTTCGATTTACTGGCGCTCGGGGATCGCGACGTCTCGATCGAGGACTTCGGGGTTCGACGTGCGTTGCTCCTCGATTGCGTCGGTGGCGGGCCGAGTTGCCACGTCACGGCAGCGACGGCCGACAGCGCCGAAGCAATGGCCTGGTTCGAAACCTTCGAAGGCGCGGGTCTCGACGGGGTTGTCGCCAAGAAGCTGGCGGGACCGTACCTGCCGAACAAGCGCGAGATGATCAAGGTGAAACACGCCAGGACCGCGGATGTCGTACTGCTGGGCTACCGTCCCCACAAGAGTCAGCCAGGTATCGGGTCGATGCTTCTTGGTCTGTACGACGGTTCCGAATTGAAGATGGTCGGTGGCGCTTCTGCTTTCACCGCGGCGCGGCGGATCGAGTTGTTGGCCGAACTCGAACCTTTGCGCCTCGGGGACGACGTTGTAGCCGAGGGAGAGGCCAGCCGGTGGAGATCGGCCGCAGACCGCTCCTGGATTCCGCTTCGTCCTGAGAGGGTGCTCGAAGTGGCGTACGACCAGATGGAAGGGGAACGCTTTCGGCACGCTGCACGATTCCTGCGCTGGCGTCCGGACAGGGTGCCCGACGAATGCACATTCGATCAGTTGGAGGTTCCGGTGCGATACGACTTCGCGGATGTTCTTGCAGGCGGTAAGTGATGGCGAGCCCGGCAGAGGAACTGGACGTCGACGGGATCGCGGTCCGATTGTCGAGCCCGGACAAGATCTACTATCCGCAGTTGGGTGAGGACGGCGGAACCAAACGGCATCTTGTCGAGTACTACCGAACGGTGGCGCTGCAGGGTGCAGCGTTGCGGGCGCTCCAAGATCGGCCCACGCATCTTCAGCGATTCCCCGACGGCATCGAGGGCGAAGAGGTTTACCAGAAGCGGCTGCCGGCAAAGCGGCCCGAGCACGTCGAATCCTGCGAGGTCACGTTCCCGTCGGGTCGCAAGGCCGACGTCCTTCGAGTGCGAAGTGCTGCGAACATCGTGTGGGCCGCCAATCTCGGGACTGTCACGTTTCATCCCTGGGCCGTGCGGTGCCCGGACACCGACCACCCGGACGAACTGCGCATCGATCTCGATCCGCAACCGGGGACCGGGTTCGACGAGGCCGTTGCCATCGCGGACGAGGTCCTTCGCCCTCTGCTCGCCGAGTTGGGATTGGAAGGATTTCCCAAGACGTCCGGTGGCCGAGGCCTTCACGTCTACATCCCGCTCGAGGCGCGCTGGGATTTTGTCGAGGTCCGCCACGCGGGTATCGCCCTCGCCCGTGAAGTCGAGCGTCGTAGTGCCGATCGCGCCACAACCGCGTGGTGGAAGGAAGAGCGGGGTGAACGGATCTTCATCGACTTCAATCAGAATGCCCGTGACCGGACGATCGCGGCGGCGTATTCCGCTCGTAAGACGCCGATCGCAACTGTGTCGACGCCGGTGACCTGGGACGAACTGCGCGACGTGCATCCAGACGACTGCACCATCGCCACGGTTCCCGGCTTGCTCGCCGATCGTGGTGATCCGATGGAAGCCATGCACGACAAGGCCTTTGCCCTCGATGTTCTGTTGGAGATGTGGGAGAAGGATCTGGCGGCGGGACTGGGCGATCTGCCGTACCCGCCGAACTATCCCAAAATGCCCGGTGAACCCAAACGTGTTCAACCGAGCAAGGACCGCGATCGGAAGAACAAAGACGGGTAGCGTCAGAGGCGGACATATCGGGTAATTCGATCAGACGTCGAATGTACGGTCACGTCGAATGCACTGTGGGGGTTGGATATGGATCGCCGGAAAATGCGAGCAGCAAGCTTAGCGGCGGGCGGTGTGATTCTTGCCGCCTTCGGATTGTCACTCGGTAGCGGAACAGCGTCTGCCGCGACGTTGGATTGTTCGGCGCGCGGGCAAGATCAGACGATCGTCGACGGGTCATCCGCATGCCGAGCGGTGGCAGATCCCTCCAGTTACGCGATTTCACACGTCGAGGGCGACGGCGTCGGCGTCGCGGATTCTCGAGACGGCGGCAGGTCGGCAGGCCTCGGCCTCTTCGGCGGCGTTGCTGCGGCGGAGTCGCGCGGTGGGTTACTTGCCGCGGTCGCGTACGGCCCGGGTTCGCTCGCACTCGGTCGCACCGACTCCTCACCCTTTGCCGTGGTGCTCAGCGGACCTGGCGGCAGAGCGGCAGTGGGTGACGCGGACGTCGGGGCGATCTGCTCAGGTGGTCCCACCCTTGTTTTCAATATCGCCACAGGTCAGGGATGTTTCAGCGACGGCACTTCGACGTGGGTCACCCCGTGAGGGCACCCCGGCCCTGAGCCTCTTGCGTGACAGTGGTCACAATGGTGTCAAGCTCCTGCCACCGATCGGGTGACCGGACAACTTGATCAGCGGGGATCGGAGGACGCGATGACTCCCAGTGCACGACGGGGTTCGCTCGCCCGGGTGGAGGTGCCTTCGCGCACCGAGCTGTACGTGGACCGGCGATTCCTTCCCTTGGCCGACCGCTTTTTCGCGATGTATCGCCAACCGCAACAAGGCGGCGGCGCGCTGGTCGTGTACCTGGGAGGCGAGAAAGTTCTCGACATCTGGGCCGGCAATGCCGATCGTGATCGGCGCTGGGACCACGACACGGTGTCGCTGTCGTTCTCGACCGGCAAAGGCGTCGCCAGCACCGTCGTTCACCGACTCGCCGAACGTGGGTTGATCGACTACGACGCCCCGGTTGCTCGGTACTGGCCTGAATTCGCGGCGGCCGGCAAGGACAAGATCACCGTCCGTGAACTGATGTCACATCGCGCGGGCCTTCACCGAGTTCGCGGCTTGATGCCGCATCCCCTCGACCTGATGGACTACGACGCGGTCGTTGCCGCCCTGGCTGCCGAGAAACCGGATCCGCGTCGGCTTCGAGGCCCCGGCTATCACGCTGTGACCTACGGCTGGTTGGTAGCCGAACTTGTGGCCAGGGTGTCCGGTCAGCCGTTCATCGACGTCGTACAAGCGGAGATAGCGAAGCCCCTCGGAGTCGACGAATTCTGGTACCGCGTACCCGAAACCGAGCGTCCACGGATCGCGAAGCTGTTCCCACATATCAACCCTGCCGGCTTGAACTGGGCCTTCGCGTCGACCGTGCTCTCACACGTCGGTCCGACTCGCGGACTCGCGGAGGCCGCGATGCCGGACGGTTTCGACGTCATGGTGCGCAACCCGGCTGTCCACGACGCCGTCATGCCGGGCTGGAACGGAGTGTTCAGCGCGCGTGCTCTCGCGAAGATGTACGGCGCCATCGCGAACGGCGGCGTGATCGACGGGAAGCGGTTCCTGAAGGAATCGACCATCGACCAGATGTCGACCATCCAGACTCGCGATCGGGATTACGTGCTGGCGGTGCGGCCCAACTGGACTCTCGGTTACCACCCGCCGATCATTGCCGCGCGGCGGCAGCCGCGGAATGCGATAGGCCACTACGGAGTCGGCGGTTCAGGCGCGTATGCGGACCTGTCCAGCGGACTCTCGCTCGGTTTCACCACCAACAGGTTGGGTAGTGCTGTGACAGCTCTCGGTGATCTTCGCCTTGCGAGGCTCGGTGCCGAGGCGCAGGAGTTGGTTCGTCGAATCTGACACGAAGGGAATGCCATGAGCAGCAACGTGTACCGGGTGACCGAGATCGTCGGCTCGTCCACCGAGAGCAGTGACGCGGCAATTCGCACCGCCATCGCCCGGGCGAACGAGACGGTGCGCAACCTCGAATGGTTCGAGGTGGTGGAAACTCGCGGTCACATCGAGAACGGCGCCGTGGCGCATTTCCAGGTCACGTTGAAGGTCGGCTTCCGGCTCGACGGCGACGAATCTTGAGTCGTCGTTCATGAGTGTTGATCTCAGGGCGGCCGTCGGGTTCATGGCGGGACATGCCAGAACTCTCGATCGGCATCGACTGAATTTGATTCTCGGACAGGGTGACCGGACCGCGGCATTGGCGGCTGTGGACAGTTATCGCAACCCGGACGGTGGGTACGGCTGGGGACTCGAACCGGATCTTCGCTCGGCATCGAGCCAACCTGGCGGCGCGCTGCACGCCTTCGAAGCCTTTGCCGACATCGGAACGCCGACGCCCAGAGCCGTCGAGCTGTGCGGTTGGTTGCAGACCAATTCGCTGGCAGGCGGCGGTTTGCCCTTTGCCTTTCCGATTGCCGACCCGGCCGGTTGTGCGCCCTTCTGGGTGAGCGCGGATCCGTTGGCGCCGTCGTTGCAGATCACCAGCATCGTGTGTGCTGCAGCGGCTCGCGTCGCCGAATTCGACGAGGCCGTCGCCGAACATCCGTGGTTCGCCTCTGCCGTTCGATATTGCCTCGACGCGATCGACAGGGCGGATTCTCTGCATGCCCTCGAGCTGGCCTTTGCCTTGCAGTTTCTCGACGCGGTTCACCGGAACAGTCCCGAAGCGTCGTCGTTGGTGAGCACTCTTGGTTCGCGTATCCCGGCTGACGGCTTGGTTCACGTGGACGGGGGAGCCGAGGGCGAATTCATGCGGCCCCTCGATTTCTCACCGCTTCCCGGCGGCCCGACCCGCGCGTTGTTCGACGCATCAGTGATCGAGTCCGAACTGTCTGCGCTCGCTGCGCGACAACATGGCGACGGCGGTTGGGCGGTGGATTTCGACAGCTATTCGCCCGTCGCGGCGTTGGAATGGCGAGGTCACGCCACCGTGCAGGCGGTGTGGCTGCTGAAGCGCAATGGGGTGATCTGAAAACGATTCTCGCGCCAAATTGGAACACGTTATAGTCTGGGAACCAGTTCGAGCTTCGTGTTTCAGGGATAGGGGAATGTCATGGCGTATGTGATCACGCAGCCGTGCTGCAACGACGCCTCGTGTGTTGACGTGTGTCCGGTCAATTGCATTCACCCGACACCGGACGAAGCCCCGTTCGCGACCACCGAAATGCTCTACATCGATCCCGACACCTGCATCGATTGTGGTGCGTGTGTGGACGAATGCCCGGTCGAGGCGATCTTCCCGGACAACGAACTCGACGAGGACGACGCGCCGTACCTGCAGATGAACGCGTCGTACTTCGAGAAGCATCCGATGGGCCCGGATTGGCCCGAGCCGATCACGATGGCCAAGATCGATCCCGAACTGGGAACGCTGAAAGTAGCGATCGTCGGCTCCGGCCCGGCCGCCTGCTACGCGGCGATGGAACTGACCGGCAAGCCTCGCGTCGAGGTCGACATGTTCGATCGACTTCCCACTCCATACGGTTTGGTGCGCGCCGGCGTGGCGCCGGATCATCCCGGAACCAAAGGCGTCACCGATCAGTTCCGCGCCGTGGTCGCGAAGAAGACTGTGCGCTGCCACTTCAACGTCGAGGTGGGCACCCACATCTCGCATTCGGAACTCTTGGACCATCACCACGCAGTGATCTACGCGGTGGGCGCTGCCGGGGATCGCAAGCTCGAGATCCCGGGCGAGGATCTGCCGGGAAGTCACGCCGCCACCGAGTTCGTCGCCTGGTACAACGGCCACCCGGGATATGCCGATCGGACTTTCGATCTGTCCGGCGAGCGAGCGGTGATCGTCGGAAACGGCAACGTCGCACTCGACGTCGCACGCATCCTGGTGACCGACCCTGACCAGCTTGCGAAGACGGACCTCGCCGAGCATGCATTGGAAGCGCTGCGGAACAGCAAGATTCGTGAGGTGGTCATTCTCGGGCGTCGTGGGCCGGCGCAGGCCGCGTACACCAATCCCGAACTGTTGGCGCTCGGACAGATGGCGAACGTGGACGTAGTCGTCGACCCGATCGAAGCCGAACTCGACGAGGCCAGTCAGGCGTTCGTGGACAGCGATGCCGCCGAGCCGTCCGTCCTGCTCAAGGTCAAGCAGGCGCAGGAATTTGCTTCGCGTACCGCAGATCCTTCTCGCAAGCGGATCGTTCTCCGGTTCCTCACCTCTCCCGTCGAGGTCCTCGGCGACGGTGCAGTCTCACAGGTGCGGATCGTGAAAAACGAATTGGTGGCAACGCCGACCGGTCAGCTCTCCGCCCGGCCTACCGAAACCGAGGAGACGATCGACACTTCACTGGTGCTTCGGTCGGTCGGATACCGCGGCACACCGATGGCCGACTTGCCCTTCGACGACGCTCGCGGCGTGATCCCCAACGAGAACGGCAGAGTAATCGACACCGAGACCGGCACGCCGATCCCGGGTGTCTACGTCGCGGGTTGGATCAAGCGCGGACCGACTGGCGTGATCGGCACCAACAAGTACTGCTCCGCCGAGACCGTGTCGATGATCTTCGACGACTTCGCTGGTGGGCGCCTCGCCACCCCGACCGAGGATGCCGACAAGTTGCAGGTTTTGTTGGCAGACCGGTCGCCGGATCAGGTGGACTATCAAGGTTGGCAGCGGATCGACAAGGCAGAACGCGCATCCGGTGCCGCAACCGGACGGCCGCGAACCAAACTCATCTCCATCGAATCCATGTTGGCGGCTGCCCGCAGCGAGGGATAGCAACGTTTGGGCGAACATCCGAATTGCTCGATTGCCGCATTTGTGTGTTAATGACTATGGAAATGCGCGGTTTGCTCTCTTCGGCGTGCTCGGGTGTGTAGGTGTGCTCCGAGCGGGTGTGTCCGAATGGTGCATCGGCATCGGTACCAGGCGGGTATCGATGCCGGCCGCGCAAACTCCACGTGAGTACGTGGTCATTCGAGCGAAGGTAGTGACATGGGCAGCAAACAGGGTCGTCGGACGTCACGGGTTGCCGTGGCAATCGTCGGAGCGGTGGCTGCCGGCCTGGCTCTCGCCGGACCTTCCGCGGCCGTTCCTCTCTTCCCCGGTGGACCGGACATTCCGTTGCCCGTCATTCCCGGCGTTCCGTACCTCGATCCGGCGATTCCGGTTCCGGGCATCCCGGGTACGCCGATCCAGGCGCCCATCGGCGCTCCCAACTTCTCCGCGCCGTCGCTCAATCCGTCCGCGGGCGAGACCGTCGGTATCGCGCAACCGATCATCATTCGATTCAACGAGGCCGTCGGCGACCGTGCTACGGCCGAACGCGCGATTCGCGTGACCACCGATCCGCCGGTCGAGGGCAGCTTCTACTGGATCAACGACAGCCAGGTCCGTTGGAAGCCGACACAGTTCTGGCCGGCGAACATCTCCGTGACCGTCGACGCCGGTGATTCGCACTCCACGTTCAACATCGGTGACGCACTCGTCACCGTCGCGGACGACAACACCAAGCAGGTCACCGTCACCCGCAACGGTGAGGTCGTGCGCACCATGCCGACGTCGTTCGGCAAGCCGGGTCACGAAACACCGAACGGCACGTACATCGTCGGCGAGCAGTTGCGCGACATGTACATGGATTCGTCCACGTACGGCGTCCCGATCGATTCTCCCGAGGGTTACCGCACCTACGTCGAGTACGCGACACGAATTTCCTACAGTGGCATCTTCGTCCATGCCGCTCCGTGGTCGGTTGCGCAACAAGGTTTCACCAACGTCAGCCACGGCTGCCTCAATGTCAGCACCGAGGACGCCAAGTGGTTCTTCGAGAACGCAGGCAAGGGTGACCCGGTGATCGTGCAGAACACCGCAGGTGGAGTCCTCAGCGGCGCCGACGGATTGGGCGACTGGAACCGCTAGACATCGACGAGGAAGGCCCTGCGCGAGAAGTATTCGCGCAGGGCCTTTTTCGTGTCGCGTTCAGCTCGAGTGTCTTGTACGTTCACCATTCATTCGTTGCGGGCGGTCAGACTGCCTCAGTGAGATCGAGTCCGGAAAGAACGCTGCCCACTTCAGGCAAGCCAGGTCTGTGGGGCAGACCATGGCGTGATTACGCGCTCTTCGCGCTCTTGGTCGGCCCCAATCTCGCGTTGCTGATCTTGTTCACCTATCGCCCGCTGGTGGACAACATCCGACTTTCGTTCTTCGACTGGAACATTGCGGACCCGAAGGCGACGTTCATCGGGCTGAGCAACTACCGCGAGTGGTTCGGACGAAGCGACACCTGGGAGATCGTCACCAACACAGTGATATTCACGTTGGTTACAGTGGTGGGTTCGATGGTCATCGGTTTGGCGTTGGCCATGCTGCTCGATCGCAAGCTCGTCGGGCGAAACCTGGTTCGGTCGGCCATCTTCGCGCCGTTCGTGATCTCCGGTGCAGCGATCGGTGTCGCGTTTCAGTTCGTCTTCGACCCCAACTTCGGCCTGATCCAGGATCTCCTGCACCGTGTCGGACTCCAATCGCCCGACTTCTATCAGGATCCCCACTGGGCGCTGTTCATGGTGACGGTGACATACATGTGGAAGAACCTCGGGTACACGTTTGTCATCTATCTCGCTGCACTGCAAGGAGTTCGGCAGGAGCTGAACGAAGCTGCCGAAATCGACGGCGCCAAGCCGTGGACCAAGTTCCGCCGGGTGCTCCTACCTCAGTTGCGCCCGACGACGTTCTTCCTCTCCATCACCGTCATGCTCAACTCGCTCCAGGTCTTCGACATCATCAACGTCATGACCCGTGGTGGCCCGCTGGGTACGGGGACGACGACGATGGTCTACCAGGTGTACAACGAGACGTTCCGAAACTTCCGGGCGGGCTACGGTGCGACGGTTGCCACCATCATGTTCCTGATCCTGCTGATCATCACCGTCTACCAGGTTCGTGCCATGGATCGGGGAGAAGAGAAATGACAGCGGTAGAGGAAAAGAAAAGCGCTGCTCCGACTTCCGTCGTTAGGCCGGGGCCGGACCGCAAGAACGTGGACCGGCGTGAGGTCGGTGTGAAGATCCTCGGCTATGCGGCAATGGTGATCGCGTTGGTCATCATCGTCCTGCCGCTCTACTGGATCGTGATGACCTCGTTCAAGGAGCGCCCGGAGATCTACACGCAGCCGGCAACGTGGTGGCCGTCGTCGCTGCATCCCGAAAACTATTCGGAAGCAACCACATCGGTCCCGTTCTGGATGTTCTTGCGGAACTCGATAGTGATCACGACGATTCTGTCGGCGGCGAAGTTCGTTCTCGGGACTCTCAGCGCCTATGGGCTTGTTTTCCTGCGCTTTCCGGGGAAGAACTTCGTCTTTCTCGGAATCATCGCCGCATTGATGGTTCCGAACCAGATCACCGTGATCTCGAATTACGCGCTCGTGGCAGAGTGGGGCTGGCGTAACACGTTCCAGGGCATCATAGTTCCGCTCGCGGGTGTAGCCTTCGGTACGTTCCTCATGCGCAACCACTTCCTCTCGATCCCTTCGGAGATCGTCGAGGCGGCGCGGATGGACGGAGCCGGCCACTGGCGGTTGCTCTGGCGCGTGGTGCTCCCCGTTTCCGGACCCACGATGGTGGCGTTCGGCATCATCACGGTGGTCAACGAATGGAACGAGTACCTGTGGCCGTTCCTCATGTCCGACGATTCCTCGGTAGCGCCGCTGCCGATCGGATTGACCCAACTGCAGAACAACGACGGACTTACCAACTGGGGTCCGGTCATGGCAGGAACGGTGCTGACGATGCTACCGATCCTGGTGATTTTCCTTCTGCTGCAACGACACATGATCAAGGGCCTCACCTCCGGTGCGGTCAAGGGCTGACAGCTTTCCCGTCACATTTCTTTCTCGAGGAGCAGTAATGGCAAACATGAACAGGCGCGGATTCTTGAGCCTCGGCGGTGCAATCGCCGCCGGCGCCGCACTGACCGCGTGCGCGGGATCCGGCGGGTCGAGCGCTGATGCTGCGGGAACATCCGGTGCGTCGGGTGATTCCAACACCATCACCTTCTGGTCGAACCATCCGGGTAAGTCCACCGACGTGGAGAAGGAACTGATCAACCGCTTCCAGACCAAGTACCCGGACCTGAAGGTCAACTTGGTGGACGGCGGCAAGAACTACGAAGAGGTGGCACAGAAGTTCAACGCTGCCCTCTCCGGTGGAGATGTGCCCGATGTGGTTGTGCTGTCGGATGTCTGGTGGTTCAACTATGCACTGGCCGGGGCAATCGAGCCGCTCGACGGACTCTTCTCCGAGGTGGGGGTCGACTCGGCCGACTACGTCGATTCACTGCTCGCCGACTACCTGTTCCAGGGCAAGCACTATGCGCTTCCCTACGCGCGGTCGACGCCGTTGTTCTACTACAACAAGGCGGTCTGGTCGCAGGCAGGTCTTCCCGACCGTGGGCCGGCGACATGGCAGGAGTTCGACGAGTGGGGACCCGAGCTGCAGAAGGTCGTGGGCAACGGCAAGTTGGCACACGGGTGGGGCAACGCGAAGGATTACCTCGGCTGGACCTACGAAGGCCCAATCTGGACGTTCGGCGGCTCGTACTCCGACCAGTGGAATCTGCAGCTCGACAACGAGAAGACCATTGCCGCAGGGCAGTTCCTCTCCAGCATGATTCACGACAAGAAGTACGCCGCGGTCTCCACTGACATCGCAAACGAATTCGGTACCGGCATTCTGGCGTCGACCATCGCGTCGACGGGCGATCTGTCCGGCATCAAGAAGACTGCCAACTTCGACTTCGGCACCGCTTTCCTCCCGGCAGTGGACGGAACTCCCGGTTGCCCCACCGGCGGTGCCGGGCTTGCCATCCCGTCCAAGATCTCCGATCAGCGTAAGAAGAACGCGCTCAAGTTCATCGACTTCATCACCAATGGTGAGAACACGGCGTACTTCTCGCAGAACGTCGGCTACATGCCGGTCCGCAAGTCGGCAACCTCGGAGCCGAGCATGAAGGCGTTCCTCGACGCGAACCCCAACTCCCGTACCGCTGTGGATCAGCTCTCGCGTACGCGCTCGCAGGACTACGCACGCGTGTTCGTCCCGGGTGGGGATCAGATCATCGGCACCGGACTCGAGCAGATCGCTCTCCAGAAGGCCGACGTCGCATCGACATTCGCCGGCGTTGCCACGCAGTTGCAGCAGATCATCGACCGGCAGATCACCCCCAAGCTGCCGAAGTAGTAGGAGAGAACACTCATGGCCAACGTGCAATTCGCGGGAGTCACGCACCGCTACGAAGGAACTGATCGACCGGCAGTCGACCGTCTCGACCTCGACATCGCCGACGGTGAGTTCCTGGTACTCGTAGGACCTTCCGGTTGCGGTAAGTCCACCAGCCTCCGAATGCTCGCCGGTCTCGAGTCCGCGTCGGACGGTCGGATCGAGATCGGCGGCACGGACGTCACGCACCTCGCTCCGCGAGCACGTGACGTCGCCATGGTGTTTCAGAGTTACGCGCTGTACCCGAACATGACCGTCGAGCAGAACATGGGCTTCGCGCTCCAGAATGCCGGAGTGGGAAAGACGGAGCGCCGGGAGCGGGTACTCGAGGCCGCGCGGATGCTCGAACTCGAACCCTTGCTCGGACGGAAACCGGCAAAGCTGTCGGGCGGGCAACGTCAGCGAGTTGCCATGGGTAGAGCCATCGTTCGCCATCCCAAGGTGTTCTGCATGGACGAACCACTCAGTAATCTGGACGCCAAACTGCGCGTCAGCACACGGTCGCAGATCGCCGCCCTACAGCGTCGACTCGGCACCACGACGGTCTACGTCACCCACGATCAGGTCGAGGCGATGACGATGGGGGACCGAGTGGCGGTGATGCTGGACGGTCGCTTGCAGCAGGTGGCGAAGCCGCGCGAACTCTACGACAACCCCGTCAACACCTTTGTGGCCGCCTTCATCGGATCGCCCGGCATGAACCTGATCGAAGCGCCGGTCGAGGGAACCGTCGCAGTGCTCGGTGATCTGCGGATTCCGCTGCCCACCGGGGCGTCCGAGCGGGAGCGGGTCGTCGTGGGAGTGCGCCCGGAATCGTGGGATCTGGTGGGAGCGTGGCGAAAGGGCTCGCTGGCCGTGGATGCCGATCTGCTCGAAGAGTTGGGAGCCGAATCGTTCGTCTATGCAAAGGGTGCCCCGGATTCGCAGTGGCAGAGCCGATCCGGTCGAATCGTCATTCGCGTCGACCGGAAGATGTCGGTGGCACCGGGGGAGTCGCTTCATCTGCTGCCCAAGGCCGGCGAGGTGTACTTCTTTTCCGCGGAGACCGGAGTACGTCTGTAGCGATACTGTGTGCGGCATGACCGTCGCACGTTCGCTGTTGCTGTTCGTACTCGCCGCGCTGCTCGAAATCGGGGGCGCGTGGTTGGTGTGGCAGGGAATTCGCGAGCACAAGGGATGGATCTGGGTGGGGCTCGGCGTCATCTCGCTCGGCCTCTACGGTCTGGTCGCCACCATGCAACCCGATGCGAACTTCGGGCGCATCCTCGCCGCGTACGGCGGGATCTTCGTCGCAGGTTCACTGCTGTGGGCGGTGGTGATGGACGGATTCCGCCCGGATCGTTTCGACATCGCCGGTGCGCTGATCTGTCTGGTCGGCGTCGGGGTGATCATGTACGCCCGGTAGGCCTTCGGCCCCGTGCGCGCTCAGGGAGTCCAGGGGTCCCTAAGCGCACACAGGGGCTTGCCCCTGCTACCAGATCTTCACACGCTTCTCCGGCTCCAAATACAGTGCGTCACCGGGCTTGACGTCGAACTCCTCGTGGAACGTGTCGAGGTTTCGGACGACGCCGTTGCACCGGAACTCCGGCGGCGAGTGCGGGTCGACGGCCAGACGGCGAAGCGCTTCGGCCTCACGGGCCTTCGTGCGCCATACCTGCGCCCACCCGAAGAACACGCGCTGCAAGCCGGTGAGTCCGTCGATGACCGGAGGTTCGGTACCTTCGGTCGCGATCTTGTACGCCGCGATCGCGATCGACAGCCCGCCGAGGTCGCCGATGTTCTCGCCGATCGTGAACTCGCCGTTGACGTGGTGGCCCGGCAGTTCCTTGGGCTCGAACTCGTTGTACTGCTCGATGAGAGCCTTTGTGCGCTTGCCGAATTCGCTGCGGTCCTCGTCGGTCCACCAGTCGACCATGTTGCCGTCGCCGTCGTACTTGGCGCCCTGATCGTCGAATCCGTGACCGATCTCGTGGCCGATGACGGCGCCGATGCCGCCGTAGTTGGCAGCGTCGTCGGCTGCCGCGTCGAAGAACGGCGGCTGGAGAATGGCTGCGGGGAAGACGATTTCGTTCATGCCCGGGTTGTAGTAGGCGTTGACGGTCTGCGGCGTCATGAACCACTCGTCACGGTCGACGGGGCCGCCCAGCTTGGCCAGGTCACGGTCGTACTCGGCGGCGTATCCGCGACGGTAGTTGCCCACCAGGTCGGTTGCCGAGATCTCGAGTCCGGCGTAGTCGCGCCACTTGTCGGGGTAACCGATCTTCGGGGTGAACTTCTCGAGCTTGGCCAATGCAGCCTCACGAGTCTGCGGGCTCATCCACTCGAGGTCGGAGATGTTGCGGCGGTACGCCTCCTGCAGGTTTGCGACCAGTTCCAGCATGCGGGTCTTCGCCTCTGCGGGGAAGTGTCGATCGACGTAGAGCTTGCCGACGGCCTCGCCGAGCAGATCCTGGACCAGGCTTACCCCGCGCTTCCAGCGCTCACGGTTCTCTTCGGTCCCGGACAGTGTGGTGCCGTAGAAAGCGAAAGTCTCGTCGACCAGGGCCGAATGCAGATAAGGGGAGCGGGCATGAAGCACCTTCCACGCCGCCCATGCCTTCCAGTCGTCCAGTGACTCCGACGCCCAGAGTGCGGTGAAGGTGTGCAGGAAATCGGGCTGGCGGACCACGATCTCGGCGAACTTCTCCGAATCGGCGCCGAGACCCGACAGCCACGCAGCCCAGTCCAAACCGGGGTTCTGCTCGGTCAGTTCCTCGAAGCCCACCAGGTTGTAACTCAAATCTGCGTCACGACGCTTGACGACGTCCCAGTGCCCGGCCGCGATCTTCTTCTCGAGTTCGAACACACGCTGGGCGTCGTACCCGACGCCGGCCAGGGTGAACATCTTGTCGATGTGCGCGACGTACTTCTCGCGGATCTCCGCGTAGTTGTCCTCGCGGTAGTACGACTCGTCGGGGAGGCTGATTCCCGACTGGCTGAAGTGGATCAGGTACCGCTCGGAGTTCTTGGCATCGGTGTCGACGTAATGCGAGATGGCACCGCCGACGCCGACGCGCTGGTGGCGTCCGATCACGGTGGCCAGCGACGACCGGTCCGGCGCATCGGCGACGGCGTCGAGCTCGTCGTCGATGGGGCCGAGGCCTGCGGCCTCCACGGCGTCGGCGTCCATGAAGCTCGAGTACAGGTCGCCGATGCGCTGTGCATCGGTACCGGCGGCCGAGTTGGACTCCGCGGCTTCGGTGATGATGGTCTGTACGTCTTCTTCGGCCTTGTCGTAGAGCGTCCGGAAGGCCCCGTCGACTGCGCGGTCTGCCGGAATCTCGTATTCGGCGAGCCATTTTCCGTTGACGTGGACGAACAGATCGTCCTGCGCCCGTGTGTCGCCGTCGAGGTGGGTGAGGTCGATGCCTGAGCGATGAGCCGTGGTCATTTCTCCATCCTTACACGATCATGACGAACTGCTCGGTGTGTGCGCGATCGCTCCACGCCGAGTTCATCTCTTGTGCTGGGCAACGTCGGTATGGCATGGCACGATCGAATACGTGACCAGCAGACCTGCCGCAGATCCGCACCTGCAGGACCTCGCGCGACTACGACGTGTGCGAGACCGTATCGACCGGGAGTACGCGCGGCCTCTGGACGTGGAGGCGCTCGCGCGGGGAGTGAACATGTCTGCGGGGCATCTCAGTCGCCAATTCCGTCAGGCATACGGAGAACCGCCGTACGCCTACCTGATGACCAGGCGAATCGAGCGAGCGATGGCGTTACTGCGGCGCGGAGACCTCAGTGTCACGGACGTCTGCTTCGAGGTCGGTTGCAGCTCTCTCGGCACTTTCAGCAGCAAGTTCACCGAATTGGTGGGGGTTCCGCCCAGTGTCTATCGGCGCGAGGCCGAGCAGTCGACGGCAGGAATGCCGTCCTGCGTGTCCAAACAAGTCACCAGACCGATCAGGAATCGAGAAGCGCAGACCGCGCAGCCGCAATTAACGTGATCGCCATGGACATCACCATTCACTCGAGTTTCCTTCCGCAGGACGACCCTGAAGCCGCCCTGAACTTCTATCGCGACACGCTCGGCTTCGAGGTTCGCAACGACGTCGGCTACGACGGGATGCGTTGGATCACGGTGGGGCCGCCCGGCCAGCCCGGCACCTCCATCGTGCTGCATCCGCCGGCCGTCGATCCCGGAATCACCGACGAGGAGCGCCGCACCATCATCGAGATGATGGCCAAGGGCACCTACGGCGGACTTCTCCTGGCCACCAAAGATCTGGACGACACGTTCGAGCGGCTTCAGGCCGGCGACATCGACGTCGTCCAGGAACCGACCGAGCAGCCGTACGGCGTTCGCGATTGCGCCGTCCGGGACCCAGCGGGAAACCTGATCCGTATTCAAGAACTGCGCTGAGCCCGTCAACTGCGCTGAGACCGTCGGCGATCGACTGACAGATGGAGACACGATGACTGCCTTGCACACCGCAGACAGCCACGATTTGATCCGCGTGCAAGGCGCGCGGGTGAACAACCTCGAAGACATCAGTGTCGAGATCCCGAAGCGGAGGCTGACGGTATTCACCGGCGTCTCCGGTTCGGGGAAGAGTTCGCTGGTGTTCAGTACGATCGCCGCGGAATCGCAGCGGATGATCAACGAGACCTACAGCGCTTTCGTTCAAGGATTCATGCCGACGCTCGCGCGGCCGGACGTCGATGTTCTCGACGGCCTGACCACCGCGATCATCGTCGATCAGCAGCGGATGGGAGTCGACCCGCGCTCGACCGTCGGAACCGCCACCGACGCCAACGCGATGCTCCGCATCCTGTTCAGCCGTCTCGGAAAGCCTCACATCGGTTCGCCCCAGGCGTTTTCGTTCAACGTGGCCTCGATCTCCGGAGCAGGCGCGGTCACGATGGAACGCGGCGGACGTCAGACGAAAGAGCGTCGCAGCTTCAAGATCACCGGCGGCATGTGTCCGCGGTGTGAGGGACGAGGGGCGGTCAACGATTTCGATCTGACCGCGTTGTACGACGACACCAAGTCGCTCAACGAGAGTGCGATCACGGTGCCCGGTTACAGCATGGAGGGTTGGTACGGCCGGATCTATCGCGGCTGCGGCTTCTTCGATCCCGACAAGCCGATCAAGAAGTACACCAAGAAGGAACTGAACGATCTGCTCTACAAAGAGCCGACCAAGATCAAGGTCGAAGGCATCAACCTGACGTACACGGGTCTGATTCCGCAGATTCAGAAGTCGTTCCTGGCCAAGGACGTCGACGCGATGCAGCCCCACATCCGGGCTTTCGTCGAGCGGGCGATCACGTTCACCACCTGCCCCGAATGCGACGGGACGCGACTGAGCGAGGGGGCGCGGTCGTCGAAGATCAAGGGCGTCAACATCGCCGACGCCTGCTCGATGCAGATCAGCGATCTCGCGGAATGGGTCAGCGGACTGAAGGAACCGTCGGTCGCGCCGTTGCTCACGACGCTCGGTGAAACGCTCGACTCGTTCGTGGAGATCGGACTCGGCTACCTCAGTCTCGATCGGCCGTCGGGAACCCTCTCCGGCGGTGAAGCTCAGCGCACCAAGATGATTCGTCACCTGGGTTCTTCGCTCACCGACATCACGTATGTTTTCGACGAGCCCACCACCGGCCTGCATCCGCACGACATCGCGAGGATGAACGACCTACTGCTGCGCCTGCGGGACAAGGGCAACACCGTGCTCGTGGTCGAGCACAAGCCGGAGACGATCGTGATCGCCGATCACATCGTCGACCTCGGTCCGGGTGCGGGTAGCGCCGGCGGAAACGTCTGCTTCGAGGGCACCGTCGACGGTTTGCGTGCCAGCGACACCGTAACCGGCCGTCACTTCGACGACCGGGCCGCAATCAAAGAGACCGTGCGGGAGTCCACCGGAGCAATCGAGATTCGTGGAGCGAACTCACACAACCTGCAGGACGTCGACGTCGACGTACCGCTCGGCGTCCTGGTCGTGGTCACCGGTGTCGCCGGGTCGGGCAAGAGTTCGCTGATCCACGGCTCGCTCGCGAAACGCGAAGACGTGGTGTCGGTCGATCAGAGCGCGATCCGCGGCTCGCGTCGGAGCAACCCGGCGACGTACACGGGGCTGCTCGACCCGATTCGCAAGGCATTCGCCAAGGCCAACGGCGTGAAGCCGGCGCTCTTCAGTGCCAACTCCGAGGGCGCCTGCCCGACGTGCAACGGCAACGGCGTCATCTACAGCGACCTGGCGATGATGGCCGGCGTTGCCACTCTCTGCGAGGAGTGCGAGGGCAAGCGCTTCCAAGCCGAGGTACTCGAATACAAATTCGGTGGCAAGGACATCAACGAGGTTCTCACGATGTCGGTGGCCGAGGCCGAGGAGTTCTTCGGCGACGGTGAGGCCAAGACCCTCGCTGCGCACAAGATCCTCGTCCGACTGGTCGACGTGGGGCTCGGATACCTCACGATCGGCCAGCCGTTGACGACGCTGTCGGGCGGTGAGCGTCAGCGCATCAAGCTGGCAACCCACCTGGGTGAGAAGGGCGGCGTGTACGTCCTCGACGAGCCGACCACCGGACTGCACCTGGCCGACGTCGAGCAGTTGCTCGGCCTGCTCGATCGACTGGTCGATTCCGGCAAGTCAGTCATCGTGATCGAGCACCACCAAGCGGTGATGGCACACGCAGACTGGATCATCGACCTCGGCCCTGGTGCGGGTCACGACGGCGGTCGGATCGTCTTCGAGGGCACTCCCGAGGAGCTCGTCGCCGACGGCTCCACCCTCACCGGAAAGCACCTCGCGGCATACGTCGGCAGCTGACCGGGCTCCTACCTCAGGCGTCGATACCCAGGTTGATGACGGCGAGGTAGGACCCGTCCGACTGCTTTTCGACGGTCATGAGGCCGGTGTCGTCGTAGATGCCGTCACTGGCGTTGTTCGTGTTGTTCTCACGACCGGTGTGCTCGCTGTACGGGGACTGCGAGTACACCTCGTCGAGAAGGGTCTCGTCGAAGAAGGTCTGCGACGTGAGGACCGTCTTCTTGTCGATGTGAACCTTGACGTGGATGTGGGTGGTGCGGCCCATGTACCAGCCGGGGAAGATCGTGGTGAACTGTGCGATGCCGTTTGCATCGGTGGTCTGCGCCCCGCGCAGATAGGTACCGTCGTCGGTGGTGGTGGCTTCGGTGTCGCCGACGCTGTACGAACCGTCGGAGGTCTCACCGGACCCTCCCATGCCGCCGCCCATTCCGCCGGGGGCGCCTGACGGTGGTTCGCCCATTCCGCCTCCGGGTGCACCTGACGGAGGTTCACCCATCCCGCCGGCCGGGGGAGTTCCGCCACCGCCGCCGCCGTTGGCGCTCAGCGAACCGGATTCGAAGCCGGAGTACACGCCGCCGGCGTCGCAGTGCCAGATCTCGACGACGGCGTTACTGACCGCGCCGATGCTGCCGTCGACGTTGCACTGGCTGTTGTCCTGCACGCGCATCGCAACCTGCAGCGTGGTGCCCGGACGGTCCTCGCGGATGTCGCCGCGAATGGAGTCGACGTCGAACCAGTAGGGACCCTGCGTCTCTTCCTTGCTCATGACACACTGCGGTGCTTTGGCCAGAAGTGCGGTGACAGCGTCGCCGGACGTGGCCGCGGCGGAAGTGCCGGAAGTGTTTGTCGTCGACGCAGCCGCAGCCGAAGTCGTCGTGGCGGTGCCACTGTTGCCGGAGCACGCTGCGATGAGCCCGCCGAGACTGATGGTTCCGCCGAGGGCGAGAGCCCGCCGACGGCTCACGCGCAGCCTGCTCGCTTCGATGTCTTTGTTCACGCCGCTGTACCTCCATTGTGTGGGCTGTTGTCTCAATGGTGGACGGGCGACCTGGTGCGGAACTGGTTATCCGCTGTGAACTTGCTGGGAGAGCATCTGGATGCTCGAGGTGGCCCGTACGTAGACCTGTCCGCCGGCGTCGACGATGCGCGTTTCGATCAGCGCGAGCCTGCGCCCGGCACGAATCACGGAGGCCTCGGCGCGCAAGACCGGCCCGCCGATGTCGGGTGAGCGCAGGAAGTCGATCTTGTGGTCGAGGACGCGATAGTCCTGGTCGACGCTGGTCAGGGTCTGGGCAGACAGGCCAGTGATGGCGTCGACTGCCGAGATGAGGACACCGCCCTGAACGGCGCCCAACGGGTTGGCCATCCAGGCCACGGGTGCGAACTCACCGACGACGGAACCCGGGGTCACGTCGACGACAGCAAGATCGAGGAGACCGGCGAGTGGACCGCGTTCGAGTTTGCCGTCGCGGATTCCTTCGACGACGTCGGACCCGGACAACCCGCTCAGGTCGCTTGTCTTCTCCGGCGTCGGGACGGGCAGCGGCTCGCCCTCCACGTAGTCGTCGATTCCCACGACGGGGGGACGCGAGACCACCATGGCGCGACCGGCCATCACTGCCAGAAGGGTGCCGTTCTCGTCGCGAAGTTGCCCGGATGCGAGTCCGACGCCGTCGTCGAGATGCACGAGTGTTCCGGTGGCACCGACGTCCGCGACGTCGGGGATGTCGGCGCCCGCACTGACCGTGACCTGCGCGAGCACGGACTGATGGCCCGAGGTCAGTCCCGAGTACACCGCGCCACCCATGGCACCGTCGATCATGACTCCGATGGAACCGAGCACGGTCTTGCCACGGTGATCGTGGAATCGCTCGCCGACGGCCTGCGCGAAGGCCAGGTCCCCGGGCTCGACCGAAACGGCGCGCACACCCATCAATGTGTTGAGTGGGTCAAGCTTCTTGACGGGCGCGGCGGAGTTGTCGATGCTCATCCGTCGAGTATCTCCAGCGCGCCGAGTCCTGCCGAGACCGGGTCTCAACCACCGATACGTGAATGCATCTCCCAGACGAGGACTTCGGCCCCGGCGTCGGAGGTCAGCTGCTGGCCACCCGAATCGCTCAACCGGACAGCATCGCCCTCGTACAGTGTGCCGACGCCCTCCATCTCGGCAGTGCCCTGCGCGACGAAGACGTGCAGGAACCGTGCGCCCGGAAGATTCACGGAGGTGCCCGGCAGAATGCGTGCGACATGCATGGCGGCGTTCTTGTTGTTGATGCGAATCGCCGAATGATCCTTGTAGCGCTCCATCCCGGAGGCAACCGGGATCAGACCGCCGCGCAGCAGTTCGTCGTCGATCTCGAGCTGTTCGTAACCGGGGGTCAGTCCACCTTCGTCCGGTACCACCCACATCTGAATGAAATGCACGGGGTCGGAATGCTGTTCGCCGCCGATACGCCACGAATCGTTCTTCTCACTGTGCATGATTCCGGTACCGGCGCTCATGCGCTGGGCGAGTCCCGGATAGATGACGCCGGTGTGGCCGATGGAATCCTGGTGCACGAGTGAACCGCGAAGCGCCCAGGTCACGATTTCCATGTCCTTGTGCGGATGGGTGTCGAAACCGGTTCCCGCCAGTACGGTGTCGTCGTTGTTGACGAGCAGCAATCCGTGATGAGTGTTGTCCGGATCGTAGTGCTGTCCGAACGAGAACGAATGTTTCGAATCCAGCCAGGAGACGCGGGATTTCAAGCGATCGCCGGAGCGGTGCACATCGATGTGCGGTGTCGTCCGTGGGGCCTGTGCTCGACCAGATGCCATGGCTCCTCCTTCTGTACCACCGGGATCCACCACAATCGGGATCCACCACAATCGGGATCCGCCACTACCGGCATCCACCCTACGACGAACCTGCTGTGTAGTCCGAACATTGGGCGTACTCGGTGGTGTCGTCAGTTCGTCGACGCGTGCATCTCCCACACGAGTATCTCCGCATCGCCGATTCCCTCGACTCGTTGACCGCCAGTATCCTTGAGTCGCAACGAATCTCCCGGACCGAGCAATCCGACTCCCTCGATGTCGACAGTGCCACCGGCGATGAAGCCGTGCACGTACGGCGCATCCGGGAGAGATACCGACCCACCGGTCTCGAGGCGAGCAACATGCAGTGCCGCATGTTTGTTGTGCAAGCTGATCGCGCTGTGGTCGCGATGCGCGGGCATCCCCGACGCCAGGGTGATCAGGCCACCGCCGTCGAGTTCGGAGTTGATGTCGAGTTCCTGATAGCTCGGAGTCACTCCGGATTCGTCCGGGGGTATCCACATCTGGACGAGGTGAACGGGCTCGGTGACACGCGAGCCGTCGGCCCGGAAGCGATCGTTGCGCTCGGAGTGCAGGATTCCGGTACCGGCGCTCATTCTCTGCGCGAGTCCGCGATGGATGACCCCGGAGTGCCCAGCGGAATCCTGGTGAACCAGAGATCCGCTGAGCACCCACGTCACGATCTCGGTGTCGCGGTGCTGATGAGTGTCGAAACCGTAGTCGGCTTCGATGATGTCGTCGTTGTTCACCAACAGAAGTCCATGCGCGTACGCGGCGTGATCGAAGTTTCCGGCGAAGGGGAAACTGTGACGCGCCGTGAGCCAGCCGTAGTTGAGATGCGCGCGTTCGTCAGCTCGCTGGACGACTACCGACGACATGTCAGCTCAGCGTCTCGTGTGCCGCCGGGATGGATCCCAGGCGTCCGGCCTGGAAGTCCTCGAAGGCCTGCATGACCTCGGACTTGGTGTTCATGACGAACGGCCCGGCCATCGCGATGGGCTCACGAATCGGTTTGCCGCCGAGGATGAATACCTCGAGAGATTCGGTCCGTGAATCCTGGCGATCGGAGGCGGCGACGGTGATGGAGTCACCGCGTCCGAAGACAGCTGTCTGTCCGACACGAATGGGCCGACGCTCTGCCCCGACCGTGCCTTCGCCGGCGAGCACGTAGACGATCGCGTTGAACTCGGGGTTCCACGGAAGCGTCAGGCTCGCACCCGGGGCCACAGTCGTGTGGGAGAGCGCGATCGGTGTGTACGTCGAACCAGGTCCGGCGTGGCCGGCGATGTCTCCGGCGATGACGCGTACCAAGGCTCCGCCGTCCGGCGAGGAAAGCAGGGCCACCTTGTTACCGGTGATGTCCTGGTACCGCGGAGATGCCATCTTGTTGTCGCGAGGCAGGTTGACCCACAGTTGGACGCCGTGGAAAAGGCCGCCGCTGAGGACGAGGTGCTCCGGCGGAGTTTCGATGTGGAGGATGCCGCCACCCGCGGTCATCCACTGGGTGTCGCCGCCGCCGATAATGCCACCGCCACCATTGGAGTCCTGGTGCTCCATGATGCCGTCGATCATGTAGGTCACGGTTTCGAAGCCGCGGTGCGGGTGCCACGGTGTGCCCTTGGGTTCTCCGGGTGCGTAGTTGACTTCGCCCATCTGGTCCATGTGGATGAAGGGATCGAGGGCGGAGAGGTCGATGCCGGCGAAGGCGCGGTGAACGGGAAAGCCTTCACCTTCGTATCCGACCGGTGCGGTGGTGATGCTCTTGACAGGGCGGTCGACTGCTGACTCTGCCGGCTCGTCGAGACGGGGCAGGGCCAAGATGTTCTCGACTGTCACAGCAGGCATGTCGTACTCCTTGTATCCGTGAAGCTGATGTCAGGTAGTTGATTGTTCAACTATCTCATTCGGAGTCAACAAAGTCGAGCCCCGGGTATTCCCGGGGCTCGACTGGTGTTCGGATCAGCGCAACATGCTGCCGAGGGTTTTTGCCGCTGCCATGACCTCGGCGCCCAGCGCTGCTTGGTCCTCGGAGTCGAAGACGGAAATTCCGAGGCTGGAGATGGCGTCGCGGCGTCGGCCGGGGATCACCGCCGAGATTCCCAGGACCGACGGGATGACCTCGCCGACGGTCACTGCGTAGCCGCGTGCGCGTGCCGCCGTCACTTCCTCTCGTTCCCCGCTCGTCGGCGGGAGTGAGGCAAGGATGGAGAGCCCGGCGGAGCCGCGGTCGATCGGATCGACCTGCCCTGGATGAAACGCGACGTGAACCTTGGCGCTGCGCGGTTCGACCACCATCAGCGCGCGCACTTCGGTATCGCTCTCGCGGACCACCAGGTGCGCTGTCGCCTCGGTGGCCTCGGCAAGTTCTTGAAGTATCGGGCGAGCGAGAGTGCGCAAATCCTGTTCCACCGGTTCGGCGAGGGTGACCAGGCCGGCGCCGAGAGTGACGCGCTTGAAGGAGTCCTTGCGGCACAGGTGATGAGCCTCGAGCGTGCGGATCAACCGATGTGCGACGGTTCGGTGGACTCCCACTCCGTCGGCGATGTCGGTGACCGACAAGCCGTGCGGATAGGACGTCAGGAGTTCCAGGATCTCGAGTCCGTGGTGCAGCGTTTTCGACATGCTGGAGTCCACTTGAACTGCACTTTTGCGCGGTCGGTGTTCCTCGCTCAGCTCTGACATCAAATCCCTTTCTTGACGTTTGTGAGGTATGCCACCTACGCTTTGAATATATCGCACAGTGTGTGCGATTATCGCACACTTTACGGAGCTGCACAACCTTCGGGTGGATGCAGCACAGCGTGTTCGGAGAGAACCTTCATGAGCAACTACAGCGTCGTGGCAACGGAGGATGTTGCCGCAATTCACCAGCTGTACGGCCACCAGAGTCATTGCATAGACTCTGGGCGCCAGCAGGATTGGGCGCAGACATTCACCGATGGCGGTGAGTTTCATTCCCCCAGTTATCCGGAACCTGTGGTCGGTTTCGACGACCTTGCGGCTTTTGCTGCTCGCTTCTTCGCTGCGGCGGAAGCTGCCGACGAGGTGCATCGCCACGTTCTGACCAATCTCGTCGTCGAGGCGGTGGACGAGAGTGCTCTCACAGTGCACGGGTACCTGCAGATCGTTGCCACCGCTCGCGGCGGAGACTCGCGACTGGTGCGGTTGACAACTGTCACAGATCACGTGGTTCGGGTCGGTGAGGGGTGGAAGATCGCCCGCCGCACCGTCTCCCGCGACGACGCGCCCCGAGCGTCCGAACAAGCTTGAAGTACCGAAATGTTTCTTGCACAACAATATTCAGTAGGAGAAGTACATCATGACCGAAAGCTCTGACCAGACGAACCCGGGCCGTACCGTTGTGACGCAGATGTCGGCGGTGTACCCGGAGTTGGCAGGCAAGGTCGCAGTGGTGACCGGCGCGGCTCAGGGTATGGGTGCGACGTTCGCCGAAGGACTGGCAACGCGCGGCGTACATGTCGTCGGCGCCGACATCAACGAAGAGCAGATGCTCGCCACGGCCGCACGAATCAACACGGACCTCGAATCGAATGCACTGGCGGACAAGCCGGGTCGCGTCGTCGGAGCTCGGGTCGACGTCACCAAGCCCGACGAGCATGAATTGCTTGCGCAGTTGGCGTTGAAGGAGTTCGGCCGGGTTGATTTCTGGATCAACAATGCGGGTATCTTCCCGTTTGCGCTGGCCGAGGAGATCACCCCGGAGCAGATCGGCGCAACGCTGAGTGTCAATGTCGAGGGAGTGCTCTACGGTGCTCAGGCGGCGGCACGTCACCTCGGTCCCGGCGGCGCCATCGTCAACATGTCTTCGGTGTCTGCGCTGCGTGTGCGGAAGGGGAGAGGCGCATACTGCACGTCGAAAGCTGCCGTTGCGCACCTCACGGAGTCTCTCGCAGTGGAGTTCGGCGACAAGGGTATTCGGGTCAACTCCATTGCACCCGGCTACATCGACACGGCGATGACGAAGTGGGTCCAGGAAGATCCGATCGCGCTCGCGAACGCACTCGACGCGGTACCACTGCATCGTCTGGGCTCGCCCGAAGAGGTCTTCGGCCCGCTGCTGTTCCTGCTCTCGGACAGCGCGCGTTACGTCACCGGGCACAGCATTGCGGTGGACGGTGGTTCGCGGCATGTCTGAGTCCACGACATATCCCGGCGTCGTTCTCGTTACCGGCGGTGCTGCCGGGATGGGGGCGCATCACGCGCGCACTCTCGCCGCGCGCGGTTCGCATGTCTGCATTGCCGATGTTTCGGATTCATCCGGCGTGGTCGACGACATCGTCGCCGCAGGCGGATCGGCGTCCGCTCATATTCTCGACGTCACCGATGTCGATGCCTGGGACCGGGTTGTCGACGAAATTCGCACCACCCGTGGGGAACTCGGCGGACTGGTCAACAACGCCGGCATCTCGCGTCGGCTCGAATTCATGGACACCCCGATCGACATCTGGGAACTGACCATGAAGATCAACCTCTTCGGCCCGTTCTACGGTATGAAGGCGGTGGCGCCGCTGATGCGCGAGAGTGGTGGCGGATCGATCGTCAACATCTCGTCCATCGCCGGTCAGATCGGATACTTCTCTCCGGCTTACTCGTCGAGCAAGTGGGGTCTGACCGGTCTGTCGAAGTCGGCCGCAGGTAACTTCGCGCAGTGGGGGATTCGCGTCAACTCGGTGCACCCGGGACTGGTCGGTACGGCGCTGCTCGGCGGCGCGAACGACTTCGTCGCCGCGTCACTGAAGTCGGTTCCCTTCGGACGCATGGGAACTCTCGACGAGATCACCGAAGCAGTGCTGTTCCTGCTCTCGAACAGTTCGACCTACACCACCGGTACGGAACTCACTGTCGACGGCGGGTTGGTGTCGAACGGTCTTTACCACCGCATCATCGCGGAGACTGGAGAACTTTCATGACCGAGCACTGGGACGTCGTTGTCATCGGTGGCGGCGGAGCAGGTCTCGCCGCTGCGGTGTCGGCAGCTGAAGAAGGCGCATCCGTTCTGCTGTTCGAATCCGAAACCGAACTCGGTGGATCCACCGCGCTGTCGGCCGGCATCTTCACGGCCGCCGGAACGAGCGTGCAGGCCGGCCTCGGAGTCGACGACTCGGCAGAGAAGTTCTTCCAGCACTACATGGACCTCAACCAGTGGATGCTCTCACCCGGATTGATTCGTGCATTCTGCGAAAACGCCGGTCCGACACTGGAATGGCTCATCGGACTCGGCGTCGAGATTCCGGCGGCGATCTCAGGTAACGCTCACCAGCCGGGACTCGCCCAAGCCGGCGTCGAGGACGTCTGGCGCGGCCACGTGCCCAAGGATCAGGGATACGGACTGATTCAGGTGCTGGACAAGGCTCGTCGTAAGCACGGGATCGAGGTCATCTTCGGAACACGGGTGCAGAAGCTGATCGAGGAAGACGGTCGGGTTGTCGGCGTTGTCGCCGACGACATCGAGGTGCCTGCGGGCGCCGTCGTTGTTGCCTCCGGTGGATTCGCGCAAGATCCGGGTTTGGTGGAACGCCACTTCCCGGACGCGAACAAGGCCGGAGAGGCCTTGTTCGTCGTCGCAGCCGAGGGGAGCCGCGGAGACCATCTTCGTTTTGCCGAAGACCTCGGTGCTTCCCTGGCGGGCGACGGCTGGGGTCTGATGCTGCCCACCGTCTACTTCCAGCAATTCCACCACTGGCAGGCCGGCTTTCCGCCGAAGTCGCGGATCTACGTCAACCAGGACGGCCGTCGTTTCATGGACGAGGACAGCTCGTACGCGGTCTCGACCGGCATCATCGACCATCAGGGTGGATACGGTTGGATGATCTTCGACGAGAACGCTCGCGTGAATCTGGCTCCAGGATATGCGGATTGGAATCCCGAACGCATCGAGGAAGAAGTTGCCGCCGGTGGCACGATTCGTGCGGACACGATCGAAGACCTCGCAGTGGCTACGGGTGTTCCGGTTGCGACGTTGGCGCAAACCCTGCGTCGATGGAACGACCAACTGCCCAGCGGTCACGACGACGACTTCCTCCGCCATCGCACGTTGCGGAACAAGGGTGCCGTCGGCAATCCGGATCCTATTGCGACAGCTCCGTTCTATGCCGCGAAAATCCTTCCGGCAGAGCTCGTCTGTACGCATGCGGGAATGGAGATCAACACCGATGCGGCCGTGCTCGGCAGCACCGGAGTACCTATCGAGGGTCTGTACGCCGCAGGTGAGGCCGGCGCCGGAATCCTCGGACTGAGATACGTGGGCGGCGGCAATGCGGTTGCCAACGCTTTGACCATGGGCCGCGTAGCGGGACGTAATGCGGCGAATTACACCAGGACCAGCGCTGAGAGCGCACCGGTCCATTCCATCGCGCACTCCTGACGTCCGACGTCTGCGCGGCACCGAATCCAGTCAGTATCCAATCCAGGCAGGGAACAACATGTCAGAGAATGAGACCATGGCGAGAGCCGAATCCACCGAGGGCAGCAGCGTGGCAACCGAACGACAGTCGACGACGAAGGTAATTCGCGCGGCCATCGTCGGTACCGTCGTCGAGTACTACGACTTCGGTATCTACGGATACATGGCCACGACGATCGCCGCGCTGTTCTTCGTTTCCCATGACCCGAACGCAGCGCTGCTCGGTACCTTTGCAGCATTCGCCGTGGCCTTCTTCCTACGCGTGCCCGGCGGCATCTTCTTCGGCCACATCGGCGACAAGTACGGCCGCAAGAACGCGCTGTCCTGGACCATCCTCCTGATGGTTCTCGCGACAGCCGGAATGGGCCTGCTGCCGACTTACGCCACGTCGGGTGTGTGGGCGACGTCCATCCTGGTTCTGGCTCGTTGCCTGCAGGGCTTCGCGGCCGGCGGTGAACTCGGCGGCGCCAACGCGTTCGTCTCCGAGTCCGCTCCCAAACGGTGGCGTGCGACGCAGACCTCGATGGTCAATACCGGCACCTACCTGGGTTCGCTGGCAGCTTCGCTCATGGCCCTCGGCCTGACGTCGGTGTTCTCGCAAGAGCAGATCCTCGAATGGGCTTGGCGTATCCCGTTCCTGCTCAGCCTGCTGATCGGTGGCATCGGTATCTGGATCCGCAGCCAGATGGAAGACACTCCTCAGTTCGAAGAACTGCAGGACAAGGGTGAGACCAAGAAGCTTCCCATCCGTGAGTTGCTCAGCACCTCCGGTGGCAGCGTCGTCAAGATCATCCTGCTGGGCGCACTCATCACCGGCGGTTACTACATCGCCTCGGTGTATGCCGCGACGTACCTGCAGACCACCGGCGGTCATTCGTCGCGCGTTGCTTTCCTTTCCACTTCTCTTGCACTGGTTCTCGGCGTCATCACGTTGCCGATCTCGGGATACATGGCAGACAAGTACGGGCGTCGGCCGGTGCTGTTCGCCGGTAGTGCCGCCGCAGTGGTTCTCGGAATCCCGATGTTCATGATGATGGCCGGTTCTGGCATCTGGCAGGCGGTTGTCGGTCAGTCAGTGCTCTTCATCTGCGTTTCCGTTGTCAACGGTGCTTCGTACGTGACCTATGTCGAAATGCTGAAAGCATCTGTGCGGTACAGCGGTCTGGCATTGGGTAACAACGTCACCAACATGTTCCTCGGTGGCACCGCGCCTTTCATCGCCACCTATCTCATCAGCTTGACCGGTAACTCTCTCGCTCCGGCTGGATACTTCGTCTTCTGTGCGGTGATCACCCTCGTCACGGTCTTCTTCATCAAGGAGACCAAGGGTGTTGAACTGCAGGTTGATTGATCATCGGGTAGAACAGGAGCCTGACCGTGTCCCTCGCTGACAAGCAAGAAATCACCGAAGTTCTGTATCGCTACGCTCGGGCCGTCGATCGGAAGGATTTCGACAGCGTGGCCCTCTGCTACTTCGACGACGCGATAGACAACCACGGCGGTTACATCGGAACCGTCGACGGGCTGATCGAAGACATGAAGCTCAGACACAAGACGATCGACTCGTCGATTCACTGCATTTCCAACATACTGATCGACGTCAACGGCGATGTCGCTCAGTGCGAGTCGTACTGTTTGTGCTTTCTGCGGCAAGAGCGTTCCGGTACGGATACGGTGCAGACGCTTGCGACGATCAAATGCCGTTACGTCGACAGGTTCGAAAGGCGCCACGGTGAATGGCGAATCGCCGATCGGATTGTCGTGTTCGACGAATCCCGTGAAGACGTGATCGAGAACATCCTGTCCACGGACTGGGTGACGCAACGTCGATCCTTCGACGATCCGGTGTACACCAGGACGCCTTGACCAGTAGTGCAGACGAAGGCCTTCACACACATCGTGTGTGAAGGCCTTTCGCCTGTTCACTTCTCGTGTCAGCCCACTGCGCCTGGTGCGGCGACCTCGGTCAAACGGCCGTCCGAGAGCCTGAGCCAGCGTTCGACCTTGACCTCGGCCAGGAATCTCTCGTCGTGGCTGACCACCACGAACGCCCCCTGATATGCATTCAGGGCACTTTCGAGTTGAGCAACGCTCACCAAGTCGAGGTTGTTGGTCGGCTCGTCGAGAAGAAGCAGCTGCGGGGCCGGATCGGCGAAGAGAACGCACGCCAATGTAGCCCGCAGTCGTTCACCGCCCGAGAGTGCAGCGACGGGAAGATGAGCACCCGCACCCCGAAAGAGGAAGCGCGCCAGGATGTTCATGCGTTCCGGTGCCGGTAGGCCTGGAGCAGACAAGGCAAAGTTCTCTGCGACGGTGCGTGCGGGGTCGAGTAGGTCGAGCCTCTGCGACAGGTATGCCACTCGACCGTCGGCTCGCGTGATCTCACCGGAAGTCGGCGCCACATCCCCGTTGACGATGCGTAGCAACGTCGACTTTCCGACGCCGTTCGGCCCGGTCAACGCGATACGCTCCGGTCCTCGAATGGCCAGGTCGATTCCGGAGTCGGCGAAGATCGCATGATCACCGAACGCGAATTGCATTCGCTCACCGAGGAACACCGTCCGGCCGGCGGGTACATGTGTGCCAGGCAATTCGAGTGAAATCGTCTGGTCGTCTCGAAGAGCGCGGCCCGCTTTGTCGAGTCGTTCCTTCGCCGCGTCGACCCGGGCGAGGTGTGTCTCGTTGGCCTTGCCGGCCGACTCCTGAGCATTGCGCTTCATGGTCCCCGCAAAGATCTTGGGCAAGCCCGCGTTCCCGAGATTGCGGGCAGCGTTACTTGCGCGTCGCGAAGCACGTTCTCGGGCCTGCTGCAGTTCGCGCTTCTCGCGCTTGACCTCTTGCTCGGCGTTGCGGATGTTCTTCTCCGCCACTTCGCGAGCCGAGCGTGCCGCGGCTTCGTAGTCGGTGAAATTGCCACCGTAGAAGCTGATCTCGCCGCTGTGAAGTTCGGCGATGCGGTCCATGCGGTCGAGTAGGCCTCGATCGTGACTGACCACCAACAGACAACCACTCCAGTCGTCGAGAACGTCGTAAAGCCTGCGGCGCGCGTCCAGGTCGAGGTTGTTGGTGGGTTCGTCGAGGAGAAGGACATCGGGGCGTCGCAGGAGTTGCGCCGCCAGTCCGAGCGAGACGACCTGCCCGCCGCTCAGAGTGTCGAGGCGACGATCGAACGTCATGTCGCCCAAACCGAGTCGACCGAGTTGGGCTCGCGTTCGTTCCTCGATATCCCAGTCGGACCCGATTGTCGTGAAGTGTTCTTCTCGTGTGTCCCCGGATTCGACAGCGTCCAGCGCGTCAAGAATCGGGGCGATGCCCAAGACCTCGGCAATGGTCAGATCGCCCGTCAGTGGCAGGTCCTGCGGAAGGTATCCGAGAACGCCGTCGACGGACACACTGCCGGCGCGCGGCCGCAACTGGCCGGCGATCAATCTGAGCAGAGTGCTTTTCCCGACGCCGTTCTGGGCCACCAGCCCGGTTCGGCCGCCGGGCACGGTGAATGACAATTCGTCGAAGACCGGAGTGTCGTCCGGCCAGGCAAAAGACAGATTCGAGCAAACGATGTAGGTATCGGACATGAATAGACCTCAGGTGTTGTGCGGGCGCGGCAACGCTGCTCCGCGAAGAGTCGGGTAAGTGAACGACAACATGGCCACGACGGCAGCGCTCCGAGGCGTCTGCCGGTGGCCGTCATGCCCGGTTTTATCCGGAGATGTCGAGTTCACCAACCATGTCTGATCCTTTTTGGTCTGTGTTGTTTCATCCGACGATAACAGGAGCCGGTATCTACATACGAGCAATACCGGCGCAGAGAAGTTCGACCAGTCGTCGATACACCCGATCCGGGTCGGTGCCGGCCGGTTGTCCCTCTACCGATTCGAGGATGCAGAAGCCGTGCAGCGCACTGCGAAGAGACCACGCCGCCTGCTCCGAATCATCCGGGCTCAGACCGTATCCCGCGATCACCTTGTTGATGACGTCGACCACCTCGCCGACGGCGGAGACCAGATCGGGATGCGGTGCAGTGGGGTAGCGGTCGGTGATGGCGTAGAGCCCGGGGTGTACTCGGACGAACGCACGCCATGCGTCCGCGAGCGCCATGACGGCGTCGTCGCGCGAGAGACCGACCGCGGCGGCACGCAGTTGTTCGGCGAGAAGGTTGCGTGCGAGGAGGCTGAGTTGATGGTGGACGTCGTCGACCCCGTCGACGTGTTTGTACAGGGCTGACTGCCGGACGTCGAGGGTCTCGGCGAGTTGACTCAGTACCAGAGCGTCGGCGCCTTTGCTGTCGACGAGATCGGCTGCGGCAGCGATCACGCGTTCACGGGTAACCGGAGTTCTCATGCACGCATCTTCCCTGTATGACAGGCTTCGCGTCGGTGATACATTATCACCATGAGTGATGAAGTATCGCCACGCGAGCCGTCCGGCGATCAACTACGCCGTCGTGACCTGCGCGTAGTCGTCACCGGTGCATGCATCCTCGGGTTGACCTCGGTGCTCTACGAACTCTCAGGAGTGTCTCCGTCGACGGGTGCATTCTTTCGGTGTCTCTATGCGCTCATCCCTCTCGGCATGCTCGTGCTCGTTCAGCGTCGTCGGTCACCCCGGCCTTCGATCTCGGCGCCCTGGATCGTGAAGTCTCTACTTGCCGGCGCGTTCCTCGGAATCGATCTGGTGCTCTGGCACGAGTCGATTCATTCGATCGGGGCAGGTCTTTCGACTGTGATCCTGAATTTGCAGGTGCTGTTCGTCGCAATCCTCGGCTACGTTGTTCTGCGCCAACGGATCGGCCGGGAACTGGTCGCCAGCCTTCCGTTGCTCTTTGTCGGAGTTGCTCTGGTAGCCGGGGCGAGCACAACGCTCACCGGGTCGAATCCTGCTGTCGGAGTGTCGTTTGCCGTGATCGCCGCAGGCGCGTACGCGGTCTACATCTTCCTGATGGGTCTGGCTACTCGGGCGGCGGGCAGAACGGCGTTGCCGATGTTCGTCTCGACGGGAGCCACTGCCCTTACGGCAGGTGCATACGGCCTCGTGAGTGGAACTTTGGATCTGACCCCTTCACTCGTAGCTCAAGGCTGGCTTGTGCTGCTCGCGTTGGTATCTCAGGTGATCGGGTGGCTGCTGGTAGCCAGCGCCAGTCAGCGTCTGCCTGCCAGTGCAGTCGCCGCCAGCCTCGTGTTGCAATCGGCGTCAGCACTGTTGTTCGGCGCGGTGATGCTTGCGCAGACCCCAACTCTCGTCCAACTTGCGGGTGCCGGAATGATTTTGGCCGGAGTGGTTGTGGCGACGCGGATACCCGCGAAGAAATCCTCGACGACTGTTGTCGGAAAACGAATGGAGACAAGCGTATGACCACGGCGGCTGACCACATCTACATCAACGGCGACATCAGGGCCATGGACGGTGCGGTCGGCGATAACGCCACCGCTGTGGCAGTCAAGGACGGCAGATTTGTCGCCCTCGGAACTGACGCCGAGATCTCGGCGCTGACCGATTCCGAAACCTCCGTTGTCGATCTCGCCGGAGCGGTGGTTGTGCCGGGGTTCATCGAGACGCACCTTCATCCGATGATGTGGGGTTTGATGCTCAGTGGGGTCGACGCAACGACGAATACGTGCCCGACCATCGAGAAGTTGATCACGGCGTTGGCCGCGCGGGCCGCGATCACACCAGTTGGCGAGCCCATCGAAGCGTGGGGCTTCGACGACAGCCTCGTGGCGGAAGATCGAGGCCTGACCGTAGCTGATCTGGACAAAGCTTCCACCGAGCATCCGATCCTGGTGCGGCACTTGTCTGCTCACGGGATCTATGTCAACTCGGTCGCACTGGAGAAGGCCGGAATCGATGCCACCACGGTCGATCCGGAAGGTGGTGTCATCGTTCGGGACAGCGACGGTGTACCCACCGGTGAACTGTGCGAGGTTCCGGCGATGTCTCTGGTTCACGGACTTGTTCCGGATATGAACCCGGACGCGTCCAAGATCGCGATGCTGCGGGCGCAGGAAGTCATGGCGTCGGTGGGCGTGACGAGTTTCCACGACATGTACGTCACGGCCGAGATGTACGAGGCGTACCGGCAACTCGACGCCGATGGTGACTTGAGGCTGCGTGCGCGCCTCTATCTCGGCCACGGGGTGCACGATCAGTTGGGTGAACTCGCCGATTCGACAGACCGAGTTCGTGTGGGCGGCGTCAAACTCATTTCGGACGGGTCGATTCAGTTGCACACCGCTGCGCTGACCGCGCCGTACCACGATCTGGGCGGATGCCACTGCGGCGGAATGGCAATCCCGGCAGGTGCGCTCGGGGCACTCGTCGAGGAACATCACGCCGCCGGCCGACAGGTTGCGATTCATACCAACGGTGATCAGGCCATCGATTTTGCATTGGACGCAATTGCAGCGGCACGGACGGCGCACCCGGACATCGAAGTCTCGCATCGCCTCGAGCACGTTCAGACGTTGCGGGAAGATCAGATCGCGCGGATGGTCGAACTCGGGGTGGTGGCGTCGATCTTCGTGAACCACGTCTACTACTGGGGTGACCGGCACCGCGATCGTTTTCTCGGACCGGGCCGCGGCGAGCGGATCAGCCCCGTGGCGTCGGTCGTGGCGGCGGGGCTTGCCTACGCGCTGCATTGCGACTGCCCTGTCACTCCAGTGAACCCGCTCTTCACGATGAACACCGCCGTACATCGTGTGACGCGAGAAGGTCATGTTCTGGGTGCGGAGCAACGGGTTTCCGCGTCCGAGGCGCTGGCCGGCTACACAAGCGCAGCCGCTCGTCTCACCGGTGAGTCATCGGACAAAGGTCGGATAGCGGTGGGACTTTTGGCGGATTTTGTTGTGCTCGACGGAGATCCGCTGCGCAGCGAATCGACAGACTTGAATGAACTGTCGGTCCTGCGCACGGTTGTCGGAGGTGAGACCGTCTTCGGGGCGTAGATGCTCGTCGTTTTACCTTGGGGTTGGGTGCCGGTAGTCAACTCCTTACCGGCTTCGCAACTGTAGATGCACGTGGGCCGGGGAGCGAATTTGCTTCCCGGCCCACAGCTTTGGATGCAGAACGGGCAGTCGCGATTCGATGGTCGGACAAAGTTATTGGTGGAGTGCTGGTTTCGGAGCGCGCGAGAGTTTGTCCTGGCCGGCCGATCCGGCGGGGCGCAGCGATCGATGGCGCCCGTGTCCGTGGCGCTAGTGGACGAAATGCGGGGGTCTCGAAACGGCTCGATCCTTCTGTTTGCTCGAGGGTCGCTGTTCTCGGCGAGTTCGTTCGTGGATTCCCGGACATACCAAGAGTATCTAGAACTTGTTCTTGTTTGGATCGGAATGAATCGCCCGTTCGATCGCAGAACACTTTTTGGTAAATAGTTGCGATGCACAGCTAACTATTTCTAACGGTACTGGTCAGGGTGCAGAATTAGCCCTTGAGGGATGTCGAAATTCCTTCTGAACGTTTGACCAGTAAAACCGCCACAAAAGCTGATACGTGTGATAAAAATTGATCCGAAGCGGAGCGGTTGCTATGTATGAGCGAGGGCATGCACAGCGTCACGGTTCGGCTCGCAAGCTTTCTGCAACATGTTTGGCACCGATGGCGGATGTACCTCGTTCCGCCATCTCTTCACCCAATGCCCGGCAACGGGACAGACGAAATGAGTCTTCACATGCCTCGATTTTTCCCGGTCGGGGACGGACGAGAATCCCGTCTCCCCCGGCGCGCCACTGCTGTGTTGGCGGCTCTGCCGGCTGCACTGCTCCTCGCGACCTCGGGTGCGCTGCTTGCACCTGGTAGCGCCGCGGCCGCCCCGGGCGACGACATCACTGACCAGTGCCTGGAGATGTCCCAGAACGGTGGACCCTGGGTGAAGCCGGCGGCCTTCGATCCCAGTGGAACCGACTACATCCCGATCCCCGGTGACGAGGGCACGCAGTTGGCCTTCAACGTTCGTAATGTCTGCGACCTTCCTGCCACGCTCACTCTTTTCAGTGAGAGCTGGTCCGTCTCGGGCGGCGGCACTGCGACAGTGCGGGGCAAGCTCGACGGCCAGGTCGGCCAGCAGTTCGTGATCGGGCCGAATGCGAATTCGTCGACGCGGATCGAGCTGGTGAAAACGCCTCTCGCACAGAACGCCAACGTGATGGCTGGTTTCATGATTGGCATCCCTGCCGGCGAAGTTTTGCAGGGATACGAGATCAACCCCGGCTGGGGTCTCGTCCTGGTGGAGGGCGAGCCCGTCGTTGTTGCTCCCAGTGCGCCGACCGGTTTGACTCTGGGTTCGGCCGAAGTAGAGGCGGGCACACCCGTCAAGGTCTCCGGCAAGGCAGAGCCGAACAGTACCGTCACCGTGACCGGAGGCGGCGCCACCTGCACCGCCACCGCGGATACGAGTGGGAACTTCAGCTGCAACCTGACGATCACCACGCCCGGCAGTCATCCGATCACCGCCACTGCGACAAATGAGGGTGGGACCAGCCCGGCCTCTACCGCGGTGACGGTGAAGGTCACGGCGAAAACCACCGATCCAGGTGGCAGCAGCAGCGGTTCGCTCGGAAGCAGCACCGGTTCGCTCGGAAGTCTCGACCTGTTCGGCAGCCTCGGCGGATAACCACTCCGGCCCAACCGGCCACTTAGACCTCGCGATGCGCGGGGCGATCTCGACCATCTCCGCGCATCGCCAACCTTCTCGGTCACCGAATTCAATTCGGCGGCTTCATTTCCCATGCCCCTTCCTGGGGCTGTTTCACCGGAGTGCACATCCGCACGGCCCGGGCTCAACCAAGCGCGTCGGATGTCCCGCCGCGAACTGCACAGGAGGAATACCAGATGAACAAGACCACAAAGGGTGCCATCGCCGCTGGTGCGGCTGCCGTTCTGCTCGCAGGCGGTGCCGGAACCATGGCCGCTTGGAACTCGTCTACCAACGGTGGCGCTCCGCAGACGGTTGGCGCCGGTTCGCTGTCGGTCGAGCAGGTCGGCGCCGGCGTGTGGAAGTGGGCAAACGGCAGTACCTTCAATCCCGCGAGCGACCTGATTGTGCCCGGTGATGTCGTCACCTACACCGCGAACTACAGCATCGACCTCGTTGGCACGAACCTGAAGGCGAAGTTGACGCCTTCGCTCACGGGGGTCACCGGAGACCTCGTCACGCTGAATCAGCTGACCGTGGCCCCGGCTAGTGGCACCGTGACTACATACACCGCCGGCCTGGATCAGGCGGCAACGTTCACGACCACCATCACATTCAACGCGGGGGCCGCGGGCGACAACACCGGTCAGACGAAGACCGCCAGCCTCGCCGGCGGCGCGGTCACCCTCGAGCAGACGCTCAACTAAGCCAAAGAAGGTCACGTGAAGACCCAGTACAAATGGGCGATCGCAGCGTCGTCGGTTCTGCTCATCGGGTTCGTCTCGGTGCAGCAGACCGGCGCGCTGTGGCGCGATACCGCAGAATCGACCGGCGGCACTATCCAGGCAGGCATGCTCGATATCTCTGCCGGCGGTGAAGGGGTCAAGCAGTTCAACCTCGATGGGTTCAAGTTGGACAACAAGGGCCCGGGCGACAGCATTCAGATGCCTCTGCCGGTGATCAACTCCGGCAACGTGCAGATGAACTACGTGCTTTCCGATGTTGTACTCAACGGCGCCACCCCACCGCCGCTGAGCCTGCGCGTGGCCAAGGTAGCCAACGAGGCGGCCTGCACCGCCACTGGCGACGTGGGCACTGAGCTCTACAACGGTGCCATGGACGGCGCGGCCTTTTCCGAACAGCTGGTTCCGGCCGGGCAGATGCAGGTGTTGTGCCTGCGGGCCACGCTGGGCCAGGGCGCGGCAGCGAGCCAGCAGTCCAACGCGACGTTCACTTTCGACGCAAGCTCAGTGAGCCAGTCATGACCGTCACCGCGAGAAGCCGGCGTGCAGGCGAACGTGCCGAGTATCGACCCCGGCACAGCGCACACGTGGAAACATCTGAGCGGCAACATGATCCCGAACAAGGCGGAGACGACAAGACCACCCTATGGTGGTGGACTCGCACCATCGTCTCGTGGGTACTGCTGCTGCTGATGGTCGGCATTCTCGCGGTGATGGTCGTTATCCCTCGACTCACCGGCTCCACCGCGTACACGGTTCTCACCGGTTCGATGGAACCGACCATGCCCCCTGGCACGCTCATCGTGGTCAAGCCGACCCCCAACGAGGATCTGACCACCGGGGACGTGATCACGTTCCAGCCCGTCTCCGGCGATCCAGCGGTGGTCACCCACCGCATCGAAGGCATCTATTACACGGGGGAAGGGGAGCGTCGCATCCACACTCGCGGCGACAACAACCCCGTCGCCGACTCGTGGTCGCTGGTGCCCGAGCAGATCCGTGGTCGGGTCATCTACTCGGTGCCGTATCTGGGCCGGGTGAACTCGGTGATCAACGGGCAATCGCGTTCGATTCTCACCACAGGCGTAGCTGCGGGCCTGGCTGTATATGCCGTGTGGATGGTCGTCAGTGGCATCCGCGACAAGCGGGGCAAGGCCGGTGACGACGAAAGTGGCACAGACCCGACTCTTTCCGGCCCTGAACTCGGCGCGCCGGTATTGCCCGCCGATCCATCGGCACCAACCTCCGAATCGAAATAGGACAGCAGAATGTCTACAGAACAGAAATCGGGCGGCGACGCGCGTCTCGGGGCGCGGATGCGAAGCCGTCTGGGCGAGACCGGTTGGATACGGACCCGGGCCGTGCTCTCACTGGGCATGGTCCTGGGCCTCGGAGCGGTCGGCACGATGGCGGCGTGGTCCGACAGCGCTACTGCGACCACCGGCATGTTCAGCACTTCGTCGGTCCAGCTGAAAGTCGACAACCAGCGGCCCGCACACCAATTCACCGAACTCAAGCGCAACAGCATGCTGCCAGGCCAGAGTGAGGCTGGGGCATTGACGGTTCAGAACACCGGAACTGCCAACTTCCAGTGGGCGGTATCGGCAACGGCCACGGGTTCGTCCGCGCTGATCGGGAAGCTCAAGGTTTCCCTACATCAGACCGGCGCCAACGACGGCAGTACCTGTTCAGGACCGATCATCGGGACGCAGCAAGCGTTCTCCGGGAACCCGACACTCGTCTCTGGCCGATCACTCGCTGCCGGTGTTTCGGAGCAGGTGTGCATCAAGGTGACCGTCGATTCGACCGCGGGTCAGACGGAGCAGTTCAAGATCGCCGATCTGGGCTTCAACTTCACCGCAACGGGGCAGTGATCATCGCGATGGACAGCACCGATGAGGAGGTGAGCGTGGGACGCAGTCGTGGCAAGGAAATTGCCTTGAATGTGGCTGCGGTCGCCGGGCTCATCTGCATAATCGCCACTCTCGCGTCCCTGATATTCGGGATCAAACCACTGGTGTTTCGCTCGGGTTCGATGGAACCTGCAATTTCCACCGGTGCGCTGGCGCTGGCGAAGACCGTGCCTGCAACTGAATTGGCTGTCGGCGACGTGATCAGCGTCGACAACGACCAAGGCGTGCGCATCACCCACCGCGTGGTCGAACTCGAATCGGCAGGAGCGGACACCGTGCTCGCCACGCTCAAGGGCGATGCCAACAATGTGGCTGATCGACTGCCCTACACCATCACCGAGGCCGACCGAGTGTTCATCAGCGTCGGCGGGCTCGGCTATGTCGTTGCTTGGCTTTCCAGCCCGCTCGCAACCTTCCTTGGCGGCGGATTGGTAGGCGCGGTGCTGGTCATCGCATTTGGACGAACTAAAGACCGGCGTCTGGAGAATGCCCGCGCCGCCACTACAAATGACGCCCGCGTCGATGCTGACGAAACCTGCGGGGAGCTTCAGGAGGCTCATAATGATTGAAATGCGACGGGCTAGCACCCGCATGAAGTCGCTGCGGTCGTTGATCGCTGTCGGCGGCGCTGCTGCAATGGCTTTCGGTCTGGCTCAGGCCACTGGGACGTTGGCAAATCCAACTGACGTGGTCAATTCGACTGGCGCACAGGTGGCGACGGGCAACTTCTATCCGACTCCGCTGACCTCGTCAGTGACCTGCACCACCTACTGGGGAACTTGGGACTGGGATCCTCGGGGAGATATCGCATGGGCGGCGGTGCCGGGAGCGACGGGCTACTACGTCGAGGTGATGAACAGGTCGAATAACACAGTCAAAACCTCGAAAACCTTCTCTAGTACTGATGCCCGCACTTGGCGGTTGGCCGATGACGGGCGCACCGGGCTGTATGTCCGCGTCTACACCCTCAACGGGCCGGCTAAGTCGTCCGGTTTTGCTGTCGCGCCCAACGGACAGGGGATGTCGTTCAAGAACTGGGTCAACAGCAAAACCCAATGCGAAGGCGGAGCCGGGACAGGCGTTGGCAACCAGGCATGGGAGAACGTCTCCACTTGGGATCCGAGCACCCCTGCACCGAACGGGGCGAACCCTCTGAGCAGGATGCAGGCCGAAGCGATGGTGCCGAACGAGCCTGATGCGTTGGAGACGACCACCACCCAAGCTCCGTCCACGAGCGAGACCGCCAATCCGACAACGTCTACCGAGCCGACCAGCACAACGGAGGCCACGACCACGACGGCACCGAGCACGACAACTCCGGCACCGACCACCCCGGAAACCACGTCGCCGGAGACCACCCCCTCGGCTGATCCGAAGCCGGTTCTGACGGACACAGTCGAGAGTGGCGGCCTCACCGGCGGCTGGACTGCGGGTGGTAACAAGGTTGCAGTGGTCGACGCCGACGGCAACGAACTCGCAAGTGGCCGTGTCGAATCGGGTTCCACTCTGCACTGGTACGACGGCCAGTTGTGGATTGTCGGGGCAACCGAGGTCTACCGCATCATGGAGTCACCGCAGGACGGCACATGGAAGTTCTACAAGGACAGCGGGCAGAACATGCCTGACTTCGGGTAGCGGCCAATCACTCGACGTCTGGACTGTGCCCCCGAGTTTCCGGACCCGGGGGCACAGTCGTAGCTGCGCATGTTCCGACGGTGTCGGGCAATCAGGTAACCGGCTGGTCGCCCGCTGGAGAGGTTTCGGCCGCCCGTGAACTGGATAAACCAACTGCAGACGACAACGACGTGTAGAGATGCCTGAAGCGTTCGCAGTGGATTGGCACTTATTCGGGGCTCGAGTTATCTTACTGCAAAGTAAGTGTTTGGTGTCGGAGTCGATTGGGGCTATGCCGACCTGAGTACAGGGATCGATATGCGGATGAACCTGGGGGCAGGTGTTCGGCGACGTCGTTGGGCGCGCGACGTATTCGCAGCCGCGACGGCATGTGCGCTGGCGATGTCCGCGTTGCTCTCGGTACAGATTTCAGCGTCGGCGTCCGAGCTGGACGAGTACGTGAATTTGCCCTTGGTGAATCGGAATGCCGAACACGGTCCGGGCGGTGTCCATCCCGCGTTGCCGACTGATCTCGGCACCTTGCAAGCCCTTGTGGAAGAAGCCCGCGCCAGTGGTCGCAGTCCGGAATCCTATGCGGCCTTGCTGTTTCAGTATCGATTGGTCGCTGCCACGGAAGCCGCCGGAATCGATCTCTCATCGTGGAATCCGCGCGCCGGAGTGTCGGCTAATCGCACGAACCTGGTGAAGTCGTACCGCTACTACGAGGATCTGCAACTCGGTCACCCGGAATTGCAGTGGGCGGGCATGGGCGGACAGGTTGGTGCGGACTTCGGCGGGGGACTGATCGACTTCGAACTGATGGCGGACATGTACTCGTTTCCGAATCTGCAATATGTTGCCAATTCGATAGTTTCTCAGGTCACGGATCAGGTTGGCGTGCAAGCGCTGAACCAATTGCCGGCAGGGCTGCGCGCACTCGCCGCGGTGGGCAGGAACGTCACGGCGGACGACTTGGATTATGTGCTGGGGATGATCCTGGTGATGCAGAAGAACATCTTCTCGGATCTGATGCCGATGCATCAGGCATACGTGGATGAAGGACTTCCCGCGCTGGAGGAAATGCAGAGTGCCGGATTGTTCGGTCAGGATGTCATGGACGCCTGGCGTGATGTAGCCTCCGGCGATTCGAATCGGATTGCACGTGGGAACGTAGCACTGCTCCAACGTGAGCAAGGGATGGTCATCCGCGACCAGTGGGATACCGTGAGCGCCTACAAAGGTGATGTGGGAGAGGCGATCACTTACGCATCGACTGTCGCCGGTTCACCTTCGGTCGCCGGCGTCGTACCGCCTCGCTCGTTTCGGTCTCTCGAGTTCGCGACGACACTGGCGGACGGACGCACCGCGACAGTGACACTGCCCCTCCCGGATTGGAACTGGTCGGTGTACGAGGACCGGTGGGACTACATCACCTCGCAGCTCTTGCCGAAGTACCGAGCGATGGTCGAAGAAGATTGGCCACGGCTCGTAGCCACATTGAGTGTTCCCTACGAAATTCAATTGGAGAGTCACCGCCCGATGATGAGCCTCCCACAAACTCTCGAATCGGCCCTCTCCAGTTTGAAAGTGACGGTTCAGTGATGTCGGGTGCCAGATTTCGAAGGTTTGCCCCGCTGGTAGCGCTGACCGTTGCGCTGGTTCTGCCTGCGACTGCTGGGGCCGAGGCCCCAGGCAGTGGTGTTCCAGACGATGCGCAAGCTCCGGCATCCCAGGAGTTTCGGACCGATACTCCCACTCTGGGAGAGATTTTCAACGGGTTCACGGTCGGTGCGCTCAGGTCGGGGGAGTTCGCGTCGGAAGACGAGATCTTCACTGCACTCACCGCGGAGGATCTGTTTTACGACGAGCCGGTGTTGACCGGCGCCGAGCGTCCCGGTGACCTCCTGAAGTCGAAGAAGGTGGATGTACTGTTCACGGGATACAAACCGGGACAGCTCGACGCCTACAAGATCATGTACGTCACAACCGGAATCGACGGTTCGACGCCGGTAGTGAGCACTGGAATCATGATGATCCCGATCGACGGAACACCGGCATCGGAGAAGAAAGTCATCAGCTACCAGGAGGCCAACGACAGCGTCGGCGGCTACTGTCATCCGAGTTCGCACTGGACGGGCGGCGATCCGCTGGACGGCGCCTCCTGGTCGGCGTTGGGTCCGCTGGCACTGATGTTCGGAAAAGGCTATGCCGTAGTGATATCCGACGTCGGGAACAACGGAGACCGTGATCCCCACGGCGTCTTCGCGGGTAAGTTCGCGGGGCACGCGCAGTTGGATGCTGTGCGCGCAGCATTTCAGCTGCAGGATTCCGAGCTGAATCCGGATGCGGAGATTGCGTTGTTCGGAATCGCTGGTGGTGGAGTCGGTACTGCATTCGCCGCCGAATCTGCGCAGTCCTACGCACCGGAACTCGACATCGTCTCGACAGTCCTCGAGGGCATGGTGATCAAGCCCCGAACATTCATGGAGACAACAGATTCCTCGGTCGGTGCCGGCTTCGGATTTGCGACGCTCCTTGGCCTCGAACCCTGGTACCCCGAGATGAAATTGAACGACAAGCTCAATCCCGTGGGCCGAGCGATTGCCGACGCGTACCGGGATGAGTGCCAGATGCCGGCGTACTTCACACTTCCGTTCGTACCGCTGGCGAGCCTTTTCGAGCCGGGGATCGATCCGATCACAGAACCCAGTTTCCAGCGCGCGTACGACGACAACGTACTGGGCCACGGTGCTCCGGCGTCGAAGGTATTGATAACGTCGTGCGCAAAGGACGACTCCCCGATGTCACTTGTACCGGCAGCTGATGCGCGAGAACTGGCGGACACGTACAGGAGTGGAGGGACCGACGTGAGCTACCAGCCCACCGACTGCAGTATGGACCGCGCATTCACGGATCCATACGGTTGGGGAACTGATCTGTTCGGAATGCAGACGATCGACTGGATAGCCCACAATTTCGACAACTGAGTGAAACTATCCGGTGACAGCGAGACGCAAACTCTGATGTCGGCGTACGAACATGCTGGGGACCCAACGGGGTGGGGATTCGGAATCGATTGTGAAGTGCGCACTGTTTTCGAGAAGGACTGCGATCGCGGTCTTTGCTTCCAGGCGAGCCAGCGCGGCCCCGACACAAAAATGGGCTCCTTTGCCGAAGGCGAAATGCGCTCGGGGATTGACTCTGTCGAGGTTCATCACCTGTGGTTCGACGAACGACTCGGGGTCGCGGTTCGCCGAACCCCACAGCAGTATGAGATGACTGCCGGCGGGTAGTGCCAATCCACCGAGTGTCGTGTCCGCGTTGACATGTCGGTGATGTCCGCGAAAGGGTGACTCGAGCCTGAGCGTTTCTTCCAGGAACGCGCCCACGAGTAGAGGGTCCTCGCGCAGCTGCGTCTGAATCTCAGGGCGCTCGGCGAGCAACCGTGCAGAGTTGGCGATCAGTCCGGCGGTCGATTCGCCACCCGCACCGACGAGTTGCACCAACATCAGCACGGCCACGTCTTCGCTGAGTTCGCCTGCGTCACAGCAACGGACGAGGTCTCCGAGTAGATCATCCACCGGGTGAGCCCGTGCCTCACGAAACTTGCTGTAGAGGTACCCGGTGAGTTCGGCCGCCGAGGTGACGACGCCTGTCAACCGTTCTGCGGTCACGATGCCGCTGAGAAGTTCGGTGCTGTCGTACGACCACGCCAGCAATTGGGGGACGTCGTGTGCCGGCAGGCCGATCAGCGTGGCAACCATCTGCAGCGGCAGCGTGTCCGCTATCGACGTGACCCATTCGATCCGTCGACCGTCGAAGCCGTTGTCCCACAACTGCTGCGTGTACTCGGTCATCACCGGCTCGAGTGCTCGTATACGTTTGGCGACCAGTGTCGGCAAGACAAGTTTGCGCTGGTGTTGATGGTCGGGCTCGTCGGCAGTCGCGAGAACGTGAACAGCTTGGCCGCCGCCGTTCATGTCGAAGGTCATTGCCGAACCGTCCGGTGTACGAACCAGCACGCCGGTGAGGTTGTTGGAGAAGTCGTCGGTACGGGAAACGGCTTCGGTGACCAATTCCCACGTGGACACCAGATAGAAGTCGGTATCAGGAATGCGGTACACGGGGTGCTCGCGCCGGAGTACGGCGTATAGCGGGTACGGGTCGTCGATGTTCGACGGCAGGAAAGGGTTGATGTCGAGCGTCGATGGTGTCACGAAGGGAAGATTTCACGGCCGTCGAGGAGAAGTCAACAGGTGGAAAATGCCTCTGAACTGGCATTTTGAGAAAATCTCACGCACTTCAACCCCCCTCGTACTTCTCCCAGTTCAGAGGCTCGCGGCCTTCCGTAGCCTTGAGATTTCTGATTGAATCTGTCTCAGAGTGAGACGAGGTTACGGAGAGTGGCCGGTGCAAACGAGCGTCGCGCCGCCGACTGGTTGGCCGGCGGTAACCGCCGTGAACTCGCAACCGAGCGCATCTTCGCGGCTGCGGCGGAGCTGATTCGAGAACAGGGATTCGATCGGTTCAATGCCGACGACGTCGCTGCCCGCGCAGGCTGTTCGAGGGCAACGCTCTACCGCTACGTAGGTGGCAAGTCCGCGATCCGCGAGGGGTTGTTGTCACGAGGCGCGGCATCCGTGGCGAGCCAGGTCGCGACTGCCGTCGAATCACTGCACGGCGACGAGCGCATCGTGGAGTCGATCCTCGTCGCCGTCGACGCGATCAGATCCGACGCTGCCATGAGCCACGGCCTTGCGGCGGCGCGGGCCAACGGAATCGACGAGTATCTCGTGTCCTCGCCGTTGCTGCCGCGTACTGCGCTGGAACTTGCGGGCTTGGATCCTGAAGGTCAAGAGTCGCAGTGGGTGGTTCGGATCGTGTTGATGCTCTTGGCATGGCCTCTCGCAGACAGGGCCGCCGAACGACGGATGGTCGAGTCGTTCATCTACTCCTGAGCGGGATTCCGTGTTCGTGAACGGTGCATCGGATCGTCGCTGCTGTAGACGGTTCGGTTCATTGCTTCATTCCTCGGCTCGGTACTCTGAGCTTGTCCGCTGCCGCGAAGGAGAGAGTCACGATGGTCGTACGCAGGCCCCGCGACCGTAAGCAGCAGATTCTTGCGGCTGCAGGTGAGCTTTTCCGTGAGCACGGTTATCACAACGTGTCTGTCGCTCAGGTGGCTGCTGCAGTTGGAATCACGGCACCTGCGCTCTATAGGCACTTCAAGAACAAGCCGGATCTCCTTTACGCCGCGGTCAACGCAGGCATCGAATCGCTCTACGATCGGGTCGCAGGTGCCGAGGATCTGAAAACACTGATCACCGAACTTGCGGCATCGGTGTCCAAACGTCGGGGTCTGTCGCTCCTGTGGCAGCGAGAGGCACGCTATCTGCCTGACAAGCAACGTGAGGAAATGCGTTCGACCCTCAAGAGTGCAGCTTCGCGCGATGCAGCGCTGATCCGAATTGAGCGTCCCGACCTCGACGAGGAAGACAGCTATCTGCTCGCCTGGGCTGTCATCGCAGTCTTCAACAGTGTGTCTTCGCATCGAGTGTCCTTGCCGAGGCGTCAGATGGAACTGCTGCTTGTCGAGTTGGCAGACCGCGCTGCATACGCGGAACTGGGTCGCTCAGAAGTGAAAGTCGTGGCGGCAACGGGTCACCTGCCCGTTGTGATACCCAGACGTGAACTCTTGTTGACCGAAGCAATTCGGCTGTTCGACGAGCGTGGATATCAAGCAGTCAATACCGAGGACATCGGTGAGGCTGCAGGGACGACAGGCCCGAATGTGTACAACCACTTCGATGCCAAGATCGACCTGCTGATCTCTGCGGTCTCGAGGGGCGGCGAGCGTCGCCGGCTCGGCGTTGCACAGGCTCTCGGCGCCGCAACCGGCCCGGAGGACGCGCTGTCCGGATTGCTTGCCGCACATATCGATTTCGCGATCAACGAGCGTCATTTGATCGGGTTGTTGATCAGCGAACTCGACCAATTACCGGACAAGTTCCGCCGCACGTGTGAACAGAATCAACGTGAGTACGTCGCGCTATGGGTCAAGATGCTCGAAGAAGTCCGTCCGGGCCTCGAGTCCGCCACCGCCAGGATCACCGTCAATGCCACTTTGACAGTTGTGGAGAACGCCGTCCGAATCGGCCGGCTTCGCCGTCGCGACGACCTGTCGGACAGACTCTTCGAGATCGGCTGCGCCCTGCTGCTGGGCGCATGAAAAATTCGGGTAAGCGCCACGGGCGGCGGATCGACTCACGAAACTGATCGGAGACGTCATGCGTTTCGACGCAACAGAACTGACGATCGAGGAGCTTGCTCTTCAGGCTGAAGTGCGGGAGTACCTCGACAAGCGACTCACCCCCGGTACCTACTCGCTCGGACTCGGGATGGCCGGAGCGGTGGATCCGGTGTTCTCGCGAGATCTGGGTCGACGTGGGTGGCTCGGCATGTCGCTGCCGAAGGAATACGGCGGGGGCGGACGGTCAGCAGTGGATCGACTGGTCGTCGTCGAAGAACTTCTCGCGCGGGGAGCGCCGGTCGGCTATCACTGGATCGGAGACAGACAGTCGGGTCCGAGCATCGCCGCCAACGGCACGGAAGAACAGAAGCGGTACTTCCTTCCCGGTATCGCGAGCGGTGAGTTCTCGTTCTCGATCGGGATGAGTGAGCCCGACTCGGGTTCGGACCTGGCATCGGTGCGCACTCGCGCCGAACGTGTCGATGGTGGCTGGAAAGTCAACGGCACCAAGATCTGGACCACCGGCGCCTTCCATGCCACACACATACTCGCCCTGCTTCGAACCTCGGCAGACAAGCACAACGGACTCACTCAGCTGATCGTCGATCGCGACAGCGAGGGTCTGACCGTCTCACCCATTCCGTTCATCGACGGTAGTGAGGACTTCTGCGAGGTGTCGTTCCAGGATGTTTTCGTGCCGGATTCGCGTCGCCTCGGAGACGTCGGAGCGGGCTGGGGACAAAACACCGGTGAACTCGCACTCGAGCGAGGTGGCGTCGACCGTTGGATGTCGCTGATGCCGGTCCTCGAGAACTTCGCGGCCAACCAAGCAGCGCAAGGCGGTCCAGCTGCTCTCGCCGATCTGGGCTCGATTACCGCACGCTGCTGGGCTTTTCGCGGGATGTCGCTGTCCATCGCACGGATGGTCGACGCCGGTCGCTCGCCGGTCACGGAGGCCGCGCTGATCAAGGAGATGGCAACACGCTTCGAACAGGACTGTGTTGCGACCGTCGCGCGGCACCTCGGCCGGGCTCCGGACCTTGCATCCGACGATCCGTACGAGTCGCTGCTCGCCCGGGCCGTGCTGGTGGCGCCGTCGTGGTCGATTCGCGGCGGTACCAACGAAATTCTCCGCACCGTGATCATGAAAGGGTTGGACCGATGAATTCGGGGTCACAGATCAACGCGAACACATTCGACGCCGACCTCGAATCGATGGTCGAGCAATTTTTCGCCGAGAAGTCCGGCATCGAGGTGGTAGCGCAGGCGGAGATCGGCGGTCTGCCCGCCGGATTATGGAGCGCGGCAGTCGAACTAGGGTTACCTCTGGTCGGTCTTCCCGAATCGGTTGGTGGTTCCGGTGGCTCGCTCCTCGACGCCGTGACTGTCCAGCGCGCGGCGGCGAGGCACGCTGCGCCGCTGCCGCTCGCCGAGACGTACCTCGCGGGCAGGCTGGCAACAGCGGGCGGGTTACCCGTGCCCTCCGGAATCGCAACGGTCGCCCCGGGTTCGCCGCGCGACGATGTGCGCCGGACCGACGACGGTGTCCTCTCGGGAACCTTTCACGACGTGCCGTGGGGTAGCGCTGCATCAGTGCTGGCAGCAGTTCTCGGTGATCGCGTCGTACTCCTTGACATCTCCGACGCCGAGATCGGTGGCGGGACGGATCTTGCGGGGCAACCGCGTGAGAGCCTGACGTTCTCCGAAGCGCGGACCATTGACGGCGACAACCCGGTCGATGCCCGGATTCTCAGCAAGCTCGGCGCGTTCTTGCGCTCGGTGCAGATGTCGGGAGCGATGGAGTCGGCGTCGACGTTGACCCGGCGCTATGTGTCCGACCGGGTGCAATTCGGTAGGCCCGTCGCGCAGTTTCAAGCAGTCCAGCAGCATATCGTGACGCTTGCTCAGATGGCTTCGATGTCCACGCTGGCCGTCGATCGCACTGCACATGCACTCATCAGAGGCGACGCCGACTTCGAAGTGAGCGCAACCAAATTGGTGGTTTCGCAGAATGCGCTCGTGAGCGTCCGCGCCGCCCACCAGGCACACGGTGCAATCGGCATGACCCGCGAATACCGATTGCAACAACTGACGCGTCGACTGCACGCCTGGCGATCGGAGTTCGGCGACGAAATCGCGAGTGCGACGCAACTAGGAGAGGCCGTAGCGGCGTCGCCGTCACTGCACCGCTTGATCACCGACCCAGAACCGACATTGAAGCTGTAATCCTGACCGTCGTAAAGGATTACGTTGCGTTGCAACGAAGATCGCGCTTCAGCACCTTGCCTGCTGCCGACAGCGGCAATGCATCGACGAATTGGAAGGTGCGCGGAGATTTGTATCCGGCTATCAGCGTTTTCACGTGAGCGCGCAGTTCGTCGGCGTCGGCGTCGAAACCATGCCGAAGGACGACCACGGCATGGACACGCTCGCCCCACTGGGCATCGGGCAGACCGATCACGGAACAGGCAGCGACGGATTCGTGTTGTGCCAGAGCGTTTTCGACCTCGGTGGAGTAGACGTTCTCGCCACCGGTGACGATCATGTCCTTGATGCGATCGACGATGAACAGGTAACCGCGGGCGTCGAGGTATCCGGCGTCGCCGGTATGCATCCACCCGTCGCGGAGCACTTCTGCGGTCTCCTTCGGTTTGTTCCAGTATCCGCGCATGACGTGGCTGCCGAACGTGACGATTTCGCCCACCTTGCCGGGTGGGAGTTCCGAGCCGGCCGGGTCGACGATTTTCACCTCGCAATGAGGGAGCGCGCGACCAGCGCTGCGGAGGAGATCACCACCTTCGAGGTGATCGGCTGGACTCAGCATGCTGATGTGCGCGGTTTCAGTCATCCCGTAGCCCTGAGCGAAGGAACTGTTGGGGAACATTTGCATGACCTGTCCGAGAAGCGTCGGAGATATGGGCGAGGCGCCGTATCTCAGGATCCTGACGCTGGACAGATCGTAGGTGGTTGCGTCTTCGCCCGTTTCGTTTTTGTGGGCGACCAACATCTGGAGCATTGTCGGCACCAGATCCACGGTTGTCGGGCGATAGCGGTCCACGGCCTCGAGGAACGTCCGTGGGCTGAAGTTCGGTACGAAGACCTGGGTTCCACCCATCAGCGACTGAGCCAACCATCCGACTATCCCGGCAATGTGAAACAGAGGGTTCACCGCGAGGTTCGTTCCGTTGCTGATTGCCACGCCGCCTGCCGCGAGAGTGCCCAGCGCCGAGGTCATCAGCGCTTGATGGCTGATCATCACGCCCTTCGGCACTCCGGTGGTCCCGCCGGTGTAGAGAAGTAGTGCAAGCGTGTCGCCGCCGACGCGCAGATCGTCGACCGGAATCGCCTCCGCGATCACCCGTTCGTAGTCGAGCATTCCGTCCGGAACTCGGTCGTTGCCGCAGTAGACGACAGTGGTCAGGCCTGGACACGCCTCGCGAAGGGTAGATCCGACGGAAGCAAAATTCTCGTCCACGAGTAATACCGTCGACCCTGAATCTTCCAGGGCGTACCTGATTTCCGCCGTGCTCCAGCGAGAATTGACCGGACTGGCCACTGCTCCGAACCACCAGCAGGCCAGGAGCGCCTCGTGGTAGTAGTCGGAGTTCGATGCCAAGATCGCGACTCTGTCACCGGTGCGCAGGCCTAACGTCTCCAGCCCGCCCGCGAGCCTCTTGATCCGCTCGACCGATTCGCGAGACGTGCGCACTCGGCCATCGGAGATCGTCATCACCGCTTCGGGCGACGCTCGTAGGGATCGGTGAACGAATTGAGTCAGCTGCATGCGATTCCTCCTGCGAGTGTGCGGCGAGTGCTCTGACTCGGATCAGTTCCGGCACTGATGCTATTGGCCTGACAATTGCCCTCACCCACCGCCTGAAATCATGCCCCACTCCGGTGCAATCTAGACGATTGTCCAGTTAACTCTGACGATTCCATCCTGCCGTGGGGTGATTTCTGCGAGAGTGTCGAACATGCGAGCAATCCTGGTAGCCGGTATGAGTGCGTTCGTGGCGGTCGTCTCGGCGCCCTCTGCCGGCGCCGAAACGACTACGAACCAAGTGCGCTCGTTTTCCGAGACCACGTCAGTCGGGGTCCACAATTCCTACGAGAAGGCGACGTTTCCGTACTTCGCCGACGCTTTGGATTCCGGGGCGTCGTTGCTCGAGCTGGACCTGTGGACCAACGGGGGCGGTCCGGACTGGCTTGTGTCGCACATGAATCCGGTGGCGAGCGAGAGCAACTGCGTCGGCGCTCAGGACGCATCCGGGTTGCGAAGCGGTCTACGAGATCAGGGATTCCGTGGATGCCTGGCAGATATGCGGGCGTGGCACGAGGCCAATCCCGAGCACCCGCCGGTGATGATCAAGTTGGAAATCAAGGACGGGTTCACTGCCGGGTACGGACGTGGGCCCGCGGATCTCGACGCCCTGATTCTCGGGACACTCGGAGACGCGGTTTTCACGCCGGCCGATTTGATGGGGGAGTCCTACTCCACCCCGGATGCCGCCGTCACCGAGCGTGGATGGCCGAGCAATTCCGAAATGACCGGGAAATTTCTGTTCGAGCTGATACCGGGAACGATCGAGGAGGGAAACCCTCTCGATACGGAGTGGACGGACCGGCAGTATGCGACGCACCTGCGAGATCTGTCCTCCGCCGGGCTCGCCGAACTCGGCGCCGCCTTTCCCGCTGTTCACCGTGCATCACCGGGAGACCCACGTCTCGACCGCTATACCGACCCGGGGATCCGTCCGTGGTTCGTGATTTTCGACGGCGACGCTCTCGACTACACCGCCGGAGTCGTGGATCCGAGTTGGTACCACGATCGCGGCTACCTGCTCGTCATGACCGACGCGCACAAGGTCGCTCCGCAGATCGACGGAACCCATGCCACCGAAACCGAGGCGAGCGAGCGTCTCGACCTGTTGGCCGGGCAGCACGCAAGTTACATCACCGCGGACTGGTCGAGGTTGCCGAACGTACTGTCCACCGTGGTGCCGCGTCGGTGATTTTCGAATGGCCGGATCGTGAAGAGCGAGATCTGACGGGCGGCAATTCTCAGGAACAGGGTGCAGGATGGGTTCATGCGCACTGTCACGTGGAATCCCGAAGTCTACGGCCGCTATTCGGGTGAGCGGTCACGCCCGTTCGTGGACCTGGTGTCACGGGTGGCCACCGAAGACCCGACGCGGGTAGCCGACCTCGGCTGCGGATCAGGCACCCTGACCGCGATGCTCGGGGAAAGATGGCCGGACGCCTCGGTATCCGGATTCGACTCGTCTCCCGAAATGGTCGCGCAGGCCCCGACAGACCTACCGGGAAACGTCACCGTCGAGTTGGGGGACATCATGTCCTTCGACGCCACCGGTTACGACGTGGTCGTCAGTAACGCTGCATTGCAGTGGGTTCCGAGCCATCGCGAGCTGATCGACCAGTGGGCGGACACCCTGGAATCCGGATCGTGGCTGGCGTGGCAGGTGCCGGGTAACTTCGATGCTCCGTCCCATGCGCTCATGCGAGATCTCGCGGAATCAGCGGAATGGAGTGAGCGACTGGGTGGCGTCCTACGCGGCCCGGAAGGCGTCGACAGTCCAGTTCAGTACGCGCAGCGTCTCCAAGAACACGGATTCGACGTCGACGCCTGGGAGACGACGTACGTACACGTGCTGGCAGGTGCCGACCCGGTGCTCGGATGGGTACGGGGGACGGGGTTACGGCCCGTGCTCGACGTTCTCGGCGAAGCTGACGCTCCGGAGTTCGAGCGTCAGTATTCCGATCTGCTGCGGGAGGCCTACCCCGCAACAGCCGCCGGAACGCTCTTTCCGTTCCGGCGAGTGTTCTGCGTCGGACGCAAGCGGTAACTACTCGGCTGGGTTGCGGTCAGCCGATCACTGCGCGGTGACAAAGCCTTCCGAGACCAGCCAGTCGCGGGCCACGTCCGCCGGCTCCTTGCCGTCGACGTCGACCTGCCGGTTGAGTTCGGTCATCACCTCGTTGGTCAGTCGCTCCGAGATCGGTGCCATGACTTCTGCTACCTGCGGATGTGCTTCCGCGAAGTCCTTTTTCATTACCAGTGCCGGATTGTATTTCGGGAAGAACTGGAGATCGTCGTCGAGCAGAACGAGATCGAGTGCGATGATGCGACCGTCGGTGGTGAACACCTCGCCGAACTTGCACTGATCGCCATCGGCTGTCGCCTGGTAGATGATGCCGGTCTGCAGGATCTGGCGTTGGGCACGAGAGGCGTCGAAACCGTATTTCGCTGCCAGGCCGGGATATCCGTCCTGGCGGACGTTGAACTCGGTCTCGACGCATGTCACCGCAGCTCCGGGATCGGATTCGACCAACTTCGCGTAGTCGGAAACGGTCTTGACACCGGTCTTCTCAGCGGTCTCCTTGCTCATCGCCAATGCATACGTATTGTTCATCGGCGCCGGATCGGTCCACACCATGTCGTTCGCAGCAAGGTCCGCATCGCGGACGGCCTCGAACTGCGCCTGCGAATCGGGAAGCGGTGTCTCGTTGCCGAGGTAGTTGATCCAGCCGGTTCCGGTGTATTCGTACGCAAGATCGATCTGGCCGTTCAACTGTGCGTCACGGGTGCTGTTCGAGCCCTGGATGTTCGTGAGGTCTCGAACATCCGCGCCCGCAGCGGCCATCGCGAATTCGATGACGTACCCGAGCACGATCTGCTCGGTGAAGTCCTTGGAGCCGACGGTCATCTTCACACCCTCGAGCTCCGGAACCGGCGCGATGCTGCCGGGGCCGACGGCCAGGGGCAGTGCGCCACCGGACTCGAGACCACACGAAGCGACAAGTGTGAGGCCGATCGTGGCAACCGCGAGTTTCCAGCCCCACGTTCTGGTGATCGAAGTCTTGGTCATCGCAATCCCTTGGGCCCGAGATAAGTTTCGGCGAGCGCGCCGAGCCAGTCGATCAGCAAGGCCAACGACACCGCCAGTACGGCACCGACCACGAGGGTGACGTTGTCGCGGAGCTTGTATCCGGTGTCGATCAGAATGCCGAGTCCGCCGGCACTGACCAGGAAGCACAGCGTCGCGGTACCGACGGCCAGAACGAGCGAAGTACGCAGTCCTGCAAGGATGTACGGGACGGCCATCGGGAATTCGAGTTGACGCAAAACCGTGAGCGAAGACATTCCCTGCCCGCGCCCCGCATCGATAAAGGTCTTGTCCACTTGCTGGTAGCCGAGGATGGTGTTGCGCAGCACCGGGAGCAACGAATAGAACGCGATGGGAAACACGCCGATCCAGAAGCCCGTCGTTCTTGTCGCGAGATAGAACAGCACGAGCAGGCCGATAGCAGGCGCTGCGGCTCCGATGTTGGCTATCCCCACGAAGAACGGTGCCAGGCGGGTGAATTTCGGCCTGGTCAGCAGGGTTCCCAGTGGAACCGCGATGGCGACGACGATGATGACCACGGCGGCCGTGATCAGTACGTGCTGCCAGGTCAGTGTGACGATGTTGTCGAGGTTGATGCTCGCCTTCTGCGTCGCGTTGAGATCTCGGCTGAATGCCCAGATCAACACGCCCGCAACCAGGATCAGGACGATGACCGGCTGCACATACAGTCGCATCCGTTCCGCACGGCGCGTGGCGGCGTTCTCGGCCGCACCCAGATCGGGGGCGTCCGGTTCCATCTCAGGCGCGGAGACGCGCTCCTCTGTCGTGGCAGTCATGTTCAACCCTCGACGTTCTCGGTGTCTGGCTCTTCGTCGTGGTCGTGCGCATGCTCCTCGCGCATCTCGGAGAGATGGCTGACCAGTGTGTCGATGGTGATGAGACCGACGTACTCGCCACGCCGTCCGGTGACCACGGTGGACGCATTGCTCTCTGCGAGAAGAGCTTCCAACGCATCCTGCAGGGTGGACTGGATGGACACGGCTTCGCCGATCTCGTTACCGACACCTCGAAGAGTCGACGCATGGGCGAGGTGGCCGGGCGAGACCCAGCGAAGCGGCCGTCCGCGCTGATCGAGAATCAGGGCCCACTTCCACTTACGCGCTGCGAGTGCGGTTCTCAAATCATCGACCGAATCGGTTTCGCGGGCGGTGAGGCACTGCTTGAGTTTGATCTGGCGCACGCGTGTCAGGGTCAGTTGCTTGAGCGAGGCGTCCGCCCCGACAAATCCGGCGACCATGTCGTTTGCGGGATTGGCGAGAATCGCTTCCGGAGTGTCGTACTGCATGATGCTGGACTGATTGCCCAGCACGGCAATACGGTCACCGAGTTTGACTGCCTCGTTGAAATCGTGCGTGACGAAGACAATGGTCTTACCCAACTCCGACTGCAGACGCATCAGTTCGTCCTGGAGCAGGCCGCGGGTGATCGGATCGACGGCACCGAAAGGTTCGTCCATCAACAGCACCGGAGGATCGGCAGCCAGCGCCCGCGCCACGCCCACACGCTGTTGCTGCCCACCGGACAATTGGCGAGGGTAGCGGTCCCTATAGGTATCGGGATCGAGGCCTACGAGGTCGAGCATCTCGTCGGTGCGCGCTGCGATACGTTTCTTGTCCCAACCGATCAGACCCGGGACGGTCGCGACGTTCTTCGCAATCGTGAAGTGCGGGAACAAGCCTGCCTGCTGGATCGAGTACCCGATGCCACGGCGGAGCTTGTCCGGGTCGATCGACAGCGCGTCCTTGCCGTCGATGGTGATCTTGCCGGAGGTAGGTTCGATCAGTCGGTTGATCATGCGCATCGTCGTTGTTTTGCCGCAACCCGAAGGTCCGACGAAGACCACGATTTCACCGGCCGGAACAGTCAGCGAAACATTGTCCACCGCTGCAGCTTTCTGGCCCGGGTACCGCTTGGTGACGGACTCCAGGACGATCTCGACCCCGGATACCTTCTGATCTGTGGATACGTCAGACGGAATGGTTTCAGTCATTGCAGCCCCTTCGAAGTAGTGAGACGACCGATGACGACGTAGATTCCGTCGAGAATCAGAGCGAGAATGACGATCAGTACGGTGCCGACCAGCGCTTGCGGAACAGCATTCGGGCTACCGACACGCGAGAGTCCGGAGAAGATCAGGTTTCCCAGACCAGGACCTTTGGCGTACGCCGCGATGGCGAGGATGCCCATGAGCATCTGTGTACTGACCCGCATGCCGGTGAGGATCGACGGCCACGCGATCGGTAGCTCGATTCGACTCAGTACGTGCATGCGATTCATTCCGACACCGCGGGCTGCGTCCGTGATCGCCGGGTTGACTGCATCCAGACCGATGATCGTGTTCCGAATGATCGGGAGCAGGGCATACAAGATCAACGCGGTGATCGTGGGAGCGACGCCGAGACCGAGAATCGGAATGAGCAGTCCGAGGAGGGCGAATGAAGGAACCGTCAGGATCGTGCTGGCCAACGCCGTAGCGATGGAGGATCCCGCCGGGCTCCGGTAGACGAGAATGCCGATGATCACGGCGGCAATCGTCGCGATGATCACGGACTGGATAACTGCTGAAACATGTAGGTACGAGTCGGTCATCAATTGTTGTCGTCGTGCAACGACAAAATCCCATAGGGCGCCCATATTTCCGAACCCACTTTCTTCGGACTTCTGCTCGCTCGAACGTCTTCCCTCGACACCGACCGGCGCACAAGGGCTTTCCCCGCAGCCTCCGTAGGCCGAGGGGTTTCCCTCGACTGTCGTCCAAAAACTGAGATACTGCAACTAATTCCGATTGCAGCGTGTCGGATGTTGTTCTGGACGTGAGATTTTGCGAGACGCGGGTATGTACCCACTGCGAGCAGAGTTGAAACGCGCTGGAGATGGCAAAGCGGGAGAGTTCCGCAGAACTCTCCCGCATTGCTTGATTTGTCCGAATTGGCCTCAGGCCCAGCTGAGCGCATCCTCATCGGAGAGGCGCGGCAGACGATCGAACCAGGGGTTCTCACCGGGATGGCCGATGTTCACCACGAGGATCGTCTTGAAACGTCCGTCTGCGAAGAATTCGCCGTCGATGCCGTCGGCGTCGAACCCGGCCATCGGGCCGGCGACCAGACCCTGTGCGCGAATCGCGAGGATCACATAGCCGGCCTGAAGTGCGGCATTGAACCGACTCGTCGAACTGGCGGCAGCCTCGTCGGATTCGAAGTAGTCCTTCATCTCCGGGCGAATGGGGAACAGGTTGGGGATGTGCTTGTAGAACTCGGTGTCCACCGCCAGTACGGCAACTGCCGGAGCGGCCTCGGTCTTGGCTTTGTTGCCGTCTGCCATGTGCTCGACGAGGCGTGCTTTGCCTTCCTCGGTACGGACGAACAGCACACGTAGCGGATTGGTGTTGGCCGCGGTCGGTGCCCACTTCGCGAGCTCCCAGATCGCAGTCAGTTCGTCGTCGGTCACAGGTTCGTTCGAGAAGGAGTTGGCGGTGCGAGCCGCAGTGAAGAGGAGCTCGCGGCCGGCTTCGTCGAGTTGCTGGGCGGTGAATGGGGTGGCTGCGTCGAGAGACATCGGGGGTTTCCGTTCCGTGGTAGCTCGACCGAGCATCACCCGGTAAAGCTAGTTGCTAGTAAAAAAATAGTGCCTACGGATACGTTAGCACTGTGGCTAGGATGGTGGGGTGGCAAGCAAGAGCGAAGCGGGACACGAGCCCCGCGCATGTGACGGGGCTCTGGCCCGCGCGTTCGGCTTCCTGGGCAAACGGTGGAACGGCGTCATTCTCGGCACGCTGCTGAACGGGCCGGCGGGATTCTCCGAACTCAAGCGCGCGGTGGGCGGGATCAGTGATTCGGTGCTCTCGGAACGCCTGACGGAGTTGGCAGGGGCAGGCCTGGTGACGAGGAGCGTCGATGCAGGTCCGCCCATCGCCGTGGAGTACGAACTCACAGCGTCGGGGCAGGCGCTGCTCCCCGCTCTCAGTGAACTGACAACGTGGGCCGCCGAAAATCTGCCACCCGAGAGTTGCTCGAACTGAGCGCTAGCTCGAACGGCAGTTCAGCGACTGCGCGGGTCCTGTTTCTGCCAGTTGTTATTTCCTTACCGTTTTTCCCGGGCGATACTGGCCGAACATTTGTCGGTTCGGGGCTGCCTGGGGACGCCGGGTATGGCTCTTTTTGTGCTGCTGTTCGCATGGATGAAGGAGAACGGCCGCCCGGTGTTCTCGACGACTCGACCTATCAATCGCCTGACGGACTTCGAAAATTCGGCCGGACGAAGTCGGAAGTGTGGTTCCGGAACAAGAAGGCATACAACGCCTCTCGGATTGACGACGCCGCGGTCGAGGCCGCAAACGGGTAGTTGGTGCGGGTGGCTGGGCAGATGTCGCCGCCACGGGTGGTGACGTGTCTGCGTTCGGAAGCGCAGACAGATTGGCCGGCATCTCAGGGTCTAGCGCCTGTGCCGCGAGATTCGGGCCGAGTCAGTGGAAATCTGCGCCGGCCGCGCAGGTACGACCGCAGGCTGTTGCGGGCCTTCTATCTGTCCGCGCAGCACAGTATCCGGCACAACGCTCAGTCGTAGGCTTTTTGTACCCGCAAACGGGCCGAGGGGCAGTGTCATACGCAGGCGGTTCTTGCGTTGGGAGGCGGAGACTGAACGTGTGGTGGGCGCTCCTCCGCGATAACGCGATCTATCAACTTGGACCGACTACCGTCGCGGCTGCGTGAGCGCCCTAGCGACTAACGCAGTGCGGTAGATGTATGTGCGCCGGGGGAGTGTGGCTCGTAGCGCTGAGAATCCACGGTGTTGAGACATGTCCGAGCCCGCTATGGTTTCCGGTGATGGACCGGCCGTCGATGCTGCCTGCACCCGAGGCCACCGCCGGCTGAAGGAGACAGAACTGTGCTGCATCTGCGTGTCATCTCGCCGAGTGAGCGGACCGGAGATGTGCTGAACATGTTGGCCGCCGAACCTGGGGCTACTCATGTGACACTCGCACTCAGAGCCGCTGTCGATCCGCCGGGAGATGTGATCGAGGCCGATGTAGCCCGCGCATGCGCGAACGACGTGCTTGCCGCGTTGACTGCTCTGGACCTGGTGAGGGCTGGCGGTATTTCGTTCGAGCCGGCGGGAACCATGCTGTCCTTCTCCGCAGAACGGGCGGACACTGCGGCCCCGAGAAGACCCGACGAGACAGTGGTGTGGGAGCAGTTGCTCGGTCAGGTGCGCGAAGGTGCCCGACTGACTCCGGCGTTCCTGGCCTTCCTGGTGATCGCGTTTTTGCTCTCGGCAGTCGGTGTTGCCACGGCGTCGCCGCTGACCCTGGTCGGTGCAATGGTGGTGGGGCCGGAGTTCCGGCCGCTGGCAGCGCTTTCAGTGGGTCTGGTACGTCGAGACAAAGATCTCGTGCGAAATTCGATTCGTACCCTCGCGATCTCGTTTCCGGCCGCGATGGCCCTCACCGGCCTGGCTACCTTGCTGTGGATTCGTCTGGGCTGGGTCGGAATCGGCGATGTCGAGAACGCCCGCGCATTCGACTTCATCTACGAGGTGGGGCCGTTCTCACTGGTGGTAGCACTGCTGGCGGGAGCGGCTGGCATGCTGGCAACGGTCACCTCTACCTCTACGGTCCTGGTGGGGGTGTTCATCTCGGTGACGACGGTGCCAGCTGCGGGATTGGCGGTCGTTGCGGTCTTCGCAGGTAAGTGGAATGTCGTGCTGAGTTCGCTGGCTCAGCTCGGTGTCAATCTGATCGGTATCGTGCTCGCTGGAGTAGTTGTGCTGCTGCTGTTCTCGTTGCCCCGATCCGGTCGCCAATGGAAATCAGTCACGCGCCGGGACGCCAGGCCTGGCACATCGCCGTAGGCGCCTGACCCACTGCCGGAACTGGACTTTCGAGGCTTCAGGCTGACAGCTGTCTTGCGGATCGGTGGGAATGTCTGCGCCGACAAACGTCGCGACAAACAGATCCGGCATGCGAACTGTCGGATCTGGGTACCGCTGTCTGTACCGATCATGGCTTCCAGGCTGGTTGCAGCGACTGGAAAAGGGGATCAATCGAGCCGCAACCGATTGGCAGCGTGACTTCACTCAGACCCTTCGGACCTGCAGCGCCGGCGGCTCTGCCGGAGGAAACGGCCTGCCGCAGTGCTTGACAAGACTTGTCGAGATTCTCCTTGGTAGCGACGAAACATCTACGCAACGTAGATGCAACGTAACCAAAACTAGTGTTCTGGATCACACAGTGTTCGTGTGGTCGAGAGGCCTTTGGTCACGAATCTGTGGGCAGAACGGGTCCTGGTTCGCTACCGGTGGTGGATGAGGACAAGGTTCCGCGGGTTGAGCACACAGCTCGCGGAACCGCCCCACCACACGCCCCGACGAGGGCACCGGCCGACAGGAGTTCAGGTGTCCGTAGTTGCGGAAGTCTCGGCGATCGATTTCGCGGAGACCGAATTCGATTGGGCGCAGCGATCGACGCTGATTCGTGAAGTCGACCCACTCGTTCCGGGGCCACCATCCTTGGCGATGTGTCTGAGCGAGCCGACGCGCGGACTGGTCGACATCGCTTCACTGCTTCTCGCGGCTCCTTGGTTGCTTCGATCGCCGCGTGGGGACGGGCATCCGGTCCTCGTTCTCCCCGGATTGCTGACTTCGGACGTTTCGACTCTCGCCTTGAGGACATACCTCAGCTTTCTCGGATACCGGGTTCACGGTTGGAATCTGGGTCTGAACACCGGTCCGACGGCGACGGTGGTCGACGGACTGCCTGCCGCATTGGCCGAGGTAGCAGATCGATACGAGCAGAAGGTGTCGGTAATTGGCTGGAGTCTGGGCGGTATCTACGCTCGAAAGCTGGCGAGGGACCTGCCGGATTCGGTGCGTCAGGTAGTGACACTGGGAAGTCCTTTCGGTCTCACCAGTCTGGAGCAGACGAGAGTCGGATCTCTCTACGCTCGTTTGTCCGGCAATCACGCGATACTGCCTCCGGTCGACGGCATCGAATCCGAACAGGGATCGCCTATTTCCGTTCCCGCCACGTCGGTCTACTCCAGGCACGACGGTATCGTTCCATGGCAAGCGTGCTGTGAAACCTCGGCAGGCCTGTCGGAAAGCATTGCGGTGCAAGGCAGTCACATGGGGTTGACCCACAACCCGTCGGCGTTGTGGACCGTTGCCGATCGTCTGGCGCAGGACGTCGACAACTGGCAACCTTTTGCGGCTCCGAAACGGCTTCGACGCATGTTTCCCTGCTGAGGTGCGAGGCTGAGGTCCGAGGCCGGGGTGTGGGGGAGAACCCTGAGTCTGACGCGGGGACGGACTCGTACCTGAGGACACACCGCGTCGGAAAAGATGGGTCCATGGCCTGATGCGCACAGGTGGATCGGCAGCGGATAGTGGAGGTCGACGCGGATGAACCGCGAGTTCCGTTGAAAGGAAACAACACATGACCTCCCCGATGAATACCCGCAAGCTCACCCGCGCCCGCTCGGGAGCAATGTTCGGTGGGGTGTGCGCCGGAATCGCTCGGTACTTCGGTTGGAAGTCGTCGACAGTCCGCTTGCTGTTCGTACTCTCGTGCCTGCTGCCCGGCCCGCAGTTTCTGATCTACATCGTGATGTGGATTTTCATTCCTCGTGAGCAGATCTGACCGAACCGCTCAACGGCGGCGGTCTTTCAGGCATTGCTTGGCCTCGTGCAATTCCTCCGAACTCAGTGGAGGAAGGGGCAGTGCGTCACGGTGCAAGCCCTCCGTGCGTAGGCCGTCGAGCATTACCGAGAGGTATCGACGCCACACGGTCGGGTTGACGGGCTGAGCAAATTCGGTGACTGCGCCCACCATGAAGATGAGGCCGAACAGGTCCGTCGGTACGGCGTCGGTGCGCAGCATCCCGGCCTCCTGGGCCCGGTAGAAGATCCTCTCGACCGACGGTTCGATGATGGATCGTTGGCATGCGACTTGCTCGCATCCCTCGTCGGTTCCGTTCAGGACGTCTTTGAGTCCGCGGTTGACCGACATACGGCTGCAGGCGAATTCGGCAAAGGTGACAAGTCCGTCCCACGGATCCGGATTGGCAAGTGACGCGTCCGCGGCCGCTGCCATGTCGGCGAAGTTCTGCTGGAAGACTCCGTCGATCAATTCTTCTTTGCTGGCGAACCGCCGATAGACCGTTCCGACGCCGACCCCCGCGCGCCGGGCGACGTCGTCGAGTGTGACGTCGATCCCTTCTTCGGCGAACAATTCACGTGCGGCGTCGATGATCAACTGCCGATTACGTGCAGCATCGGCGCGAAGGGGGCGCTCCATTGCGGTACTCATGTCCCCACTCTACCCGCCAAGTGGAGACAGCCTCTCCGTTTTCGTGTAGCGTTTTTGCTAACCGGAGAAGCCATCTCCGCATAGGTTGGGCGAGGGACTATGTCAGACATTGCTGAACGGACTGAATTCGAGCAGTCCTCAGCGCCTTCAGGGGACAACCACGCAAAGCGGTGGCTGGTTCTCGCGGTTCTGGGAATTGCGCAGCTGATGGTGGTCTTGGATGCCACCATCGTCAACATCGCGCTGCCTGCTGCGCAGCGCTCACTGGAGTTCGGTGATTCGGACCGCCAGTGGATCATCACGGCATACGCATTGGCGTTCGGCAGTTTGCTGCTACTCGGCGGTCGATTGAGCGACTTGTTCGGGCGCAGGCGAACTTTCATCGTCGGCCTGATCGGCTTCGCAGTCGCTTCCGCCATCGGTGGCGCAGCCGTCAACTTCGAAATGCTTGTTGCCGCTCGTGCCGGCCAAGGCGTATTCGGTGCGCTCCTTGCCCCGGCAGCCCTGTCGCTGCTGTCCGTGACATTCACGGATCCAGGTGAGCGTGCCAAGGCGTTCGGTATCTTCGGTGCCGTTGCCGGCGGTGGTGGCGCCATCGGACTGCTGCTCGGCGGCGCACTCACCGAGTGGGTCGACTGGCGCTGGTGCCTCTTCGTGAATCTCTTCTTCGCGGCGATCGCCCTGGTCGGAGCAGTCCTGTTGCTCGCGCCGCACACCAGTGACTCGCGACCCAAACTCGACATCCCCGGAACGATCCTGGTGTCGATCAGCTTGTTCAGCATCGTCTTCGGATTCTCGAAGGCCGAGTCGGACGGGTGGAGTGCAACTCCCACTATCTCGTGGCTCGTTGCCGGCGTCGTGTTCATGGCGGCGTTCATCTACTGGCAGACCAAGTCCGAGCACCCACTTCTTCCGCTGCGGGTGGTCCTCGACCGAATCCGGGCTGGCTCGTACCTGGCGATCTTCCTTTCCGGCGCAGGCATGTTCGCAGTCTTCCTGTTCCTGACGTACTACATGCAGCTGATCCTCGGGTACAGCCCGATCATGACCGGCCTCGCATTCATGCCGATGGTGTTCGGAATCGTGACAGCGGCAACGCTTTCGACAGCGGTTTTGCTGCCGCGCGTCGGTCCGCGAGTGCTGATCGTGAGCGGAATGGTCATCGCGGCGATCGGAATGACGCTGCTGGCCCAGATTTCCGTGGACAGCACCTATGCAGTACACATTCTGCCGGGGCTCGTCGTCACCGGACTCGGCATGGGCAGCATTTTCGCCCCGTCGATGCAGGGAGCAACTTCAGGCGTGCATCACGAAGATGCCGGCGTCGCATCTGCCACGGTCAACACGATGCAGCAGGTGGGCGGCTCGATCGGAACTGCACTGCTCAGCACGATTGCCGCCTCGGCTTCCACCAACTACCTGGTGGGCCGCGAGATGAATCCGCTGACTCAGGCGCAGGCCGCCGTCGAGAGTTACACCACGACGTTCTATTGGGCCGCAGGCATATTCGCGGTCGGTGCGGTCTTGACCGGACTGGTTCTTCGGAGTGGACTGCTTCCGGATTCGCCGGAAGGTGAACCGGTAATCGCCCACTGACAGCAAATTTCGGGGTCGACGCCGCAATGGCGTCGACCCCGAAATCGACTCAGCAGTTCTTCCCGGGCGTTGCCTGAAACCGATGAAGGACGTGATCGAGTTGCTCGGAGGACAGCGCCGGCACGGGCAGTTCCCGATGGTCGGTGCGGGACGCGCAGAGTCCGTCGATCATGAACCCGAGTGCGCGGCGGTAAGCCTGAGGGGCCTCGTCGCCACCGAACTTCTGGGCCATCTTGACGACCTGCATGAGAAGCGGAATGTCGTTGACTTCGAAGTCGCTGCGCAGGGTGCCCTGTTCCTTGGCTCGATTGACAAGTACCGCGGTGTGTCGAGCGATCCCGGCGCGCGCGCGAGCGAAGGTGTCGGACGTGAAGCGTCCGTCCATCAGGAGATCGCCGAATCCGCGGTTGTCTGCCATGCGAAGAGAGATCACGTCGAGAAAGTAGACAAGACCTTCCCAGGCGTCGGGCATCTCTCGGGCGGTGGCGGCGATCGTTTCGATCTCGGAACACCGCGTGTCGAACAGTGCCTGGATCAGTTCGTCCTTGCTGGCGAACCGGCGATAGACGGTGCCGACGCCGACGCCGGCGTGCTTCGCGACGTCCGCCAGCGTGGCGTCGAGTCCTTGGGCAGCGAACACCTCGCGAGCGGAGTTGAGGATGCGCTCGAGGTTGGCCTTGGCGTCGGACCGAAGGCGCGGCTGTGAGCAGTCGGCCGAGGTCCCCGCATGAGAAGCGTCGGGGTGTGTTGTCGGCATCCTCACAGTCTACGGCACTAAGCGGAATGATCGATTCCGTTAGTGCTATATTACTAAGCGGAACGTGTGGTTCCGATTGTCCGTATGAGAGAAGCCGATATGAGCACGTCTGACATCTGGGTCGGGAGCAATCCGATCTCGATGGTGGGTACGCGGAGTGCAGGTTTCGCGGCAACGAGGCTTCGCGCCCTTGCCGGCGACGGCGCCTTTGCTCAGCTCGTTCGTTTTGCCCTCGTCGGCGGAGCCAGCAACATCTTGTACTTTGCCGCTTTTCTGGCGCTGCGCGGTGACGGAGCGCTGGTCGCCAACGCAGTTGGTGCGGTCTTGAGCACCATTCTGGCCAATGAGCTGCATCGCCGGCTCACCTTCCACGCCGCGGATCGCGTCAACTGGTTCACCGCGCAGTGGGAAGGCGGTGGACTCGCACTGGTCGGGTTGATCGCCAGTTCTGCCGCCATCAGTGCGCTCGGCTTCCTTCTCCCAGGCGCCGACGGGCTTCTTCAAGCCGGGCTTGTGATCGCCGTGAGCGGAATTGTCGGTGGCCTGCGATTCGTCGCCCTTCGCGGTTGGGTGTTCTGAGCGGTTCTCGAATTCGGATCGGACTCGGCTCGTAGGGAACACTGAGACCCATGAGCCTTTCGATAGCCGACTCCGGCATCCGTCTGGCTGTGCTCTGCATCGTCATGGCACTTGTCGCCACGCTCGTCTACCGATTCACCTATCTCGGTAGCGTTCGGGTGGTCCCCGGTGCCCTCGCTCGTGGCGCTCTTCAGCTGGCTGCGATTTCGTTGATCCTTGCCGCCGCCTTGGCCCACATCTGGTCGGCGCTCCTCGTGCTCGCCGGCATGTTCGTTGCGGCGTCTTTCACCGCGGCACGACGCTCGAACGCGGGGACGTCCGGAGTTTGGCTGACCATCGCGTTGGCGTCGGGAATCGGTGTGGTTCTGCCACTGATGCTGCTGTCCGGAGTGGTTCCGCTGCAAGGCGTCGCTCTGGTGCCGATCGGCGGCATTGTTCTGGGTGGCGCGATGACTGCAACATCGATGGCAGCCAAACGCGGACTCGACGCCGTCGACGACCGGTACGGGGAAGTGGAAGCAGCACTGAGCCTTGGATTTTCCCAACGCGATGCGCGGTGGGAGGTAGCCCGCACCGCTGCCTCCGATGCTCTGCTGCCTGGAGTCGACCAGACACGCACCGTCGGCCTCGTGACATTGCCCGGAGCCTTTGTCGGTGTGTTGCTCGCGACGGGATCGGCCGTTCAGGCCGGTGCTGTGCAAATTCTTGTATTGGCAGGGTTGTTGTTGGCACAAACCTGCTCGGTGGCCGTGGCGTTGGAACTCGTCGCCCGCGGTTTCGTCTTTCGAGGTCAAGCTGTCAGGCCTGCGCGAGTTCGTTGATCTTGTCGCTGCGAAGGACGCGGCCGGGAAGATCGGGGGTGTTTGCCGCGAGGGTGATCATTGCCCTGCCGATGTTTTCGCTGGTGGTCACGCTGCTGGGCCACACCCTGCGTAAGAGTGGGTGGAGAGGCACGGAGATTTGATACGACCGTTTCGATTCGTGAATCGTCCATGTATTCGACCAGCACTCTGTTGCCGACCATCACAACGGAACGGACTGGAGATCATCCGGCCGGAATGGCCAACTGAACGCTTGACCTGCAATTATGAGTCCATTTTGATCCGACTCGCGACTAAAGTCCCTACAAACCGGCTGGACGGTTGGCTGAAAATAGTTTTATGGACGAAGGAGTTGATGAAATACACGTTCTCGGATCGGAGTCCGCCGGTCGAATGGTAGAGGCGTCGGCGATCATCGTTCTCGGTGCGCTCTGTGCAGTAGTCGCAGGTTCGGGTGTGTTCTTTGTCGTCGGATCGATTGGTGGCTTCGCCCGATTGCTCTACCTGGTTGTTCGTGGTCCGCTCAACTCTTGCTCGGTACCGGTGTCGAATGTCGAGCTGGCGCCTTCGAGAACGTCATGTGGTCGTTGATGCTCCCGAACGTCGAGTGAAGACGATCAAGGATGTAGTTCTGACGCATGTTCCACGGTGACTTCGATCCCTGCTTCGGGAACTGTTCCACAGCACGCATGACGTACCCCGACGCCAGGTCCAGGATCGGCCGCTGGTCCATCTCTTCGCTCGCGTGCGGCACGCACTTCGAATAGCCGCGCTTGTCCATCTCCGTCAGCAGTCGGCAGACGTACATCGACGTGAGATCTGCTCGCAGAGTCCACGAGGCGTTGGTGTAGCCGACGCACATCGCGAAGTTCGGTACGTCGCTGATCATCATGCCCTTGTAGACGTAACGATCACCGAGGGTGACGGGTTCGCCGTCCACTTCGATCGACATCCCGCCGCACGCTTCCATCTTCAATCCTGTTGCAGTGACGATGATGTCAGCTTCGAGTTCGCGACCTGACGCGAGACGAATTCCGGTCTCGGTGAAAGTGTCGATGCGATCGGTCTCGATCGAGGCCTTGCCGGATCGGAGGGCTTTGAACAAATCGCCGTCCGGTACGACGCACAAGCGTTGATCCCAGGGATCGTAGGTGGGTGTGAAGTGAGGATCGAGTGGGATCTCTTCCGGGAGTTGGCGACTGATCGCGAGGTTCAGCAACCGCTTTGCGCGCGCTGGACTGCGCCGGCACAGTTGGTAGAAACTCAGGTTCACTACGATGCTCTTCCATCGAGCGATGCTGTGCGCGAGCTGATTCGGCAGTACTGCGCGAATGGTGTCCGATAATTTGTCGCTGGACGGCAGAGCCAGAATGTATGTCGGTGATCGCTGGAGCATGGTGACATGGCTCGCGTCGCGCGACATCGTGGGGACCAAAGTGACTGCGGTGGCGCCGCTTCCGATCACAACGATCTTCTTGTCGGAGTAATCGAGATCCTCGGGCCAGAACTGCGGGTGCACTACGTCGCCGCTGAATGATTCACGTCCAGGGAAGTCGGGGGTGTATCCGCCTTCGTAGCTGTAGTAACCACTGCACAGATAGAGGAAGTTGCAGGTCAGGGTTTCATCTTCGTCACCGGTCGTGACAGTGACCGTCCACGTCGAGTCAGCTGACGACCATGATGCGGCCGTCACCTTCCGGTTGTACCGAATCTTCTTGTCGATCCCGTTCTCTCGCGCGGTGTCGCGCACGTACCGGAGGATCGAATCACCGTCGGCGATTGCTTTGGCATCTGTCCACGGCCGAAACGGGTAGCCGAGCGTGAACATGTCGGAATCCGACCGGATGCCAGGGTATTTGAAGAGGTCCCAGGTTCCGCCACTGTTCGCGCGGGCCTCGAGGATTGCGTACGACTTGCCGGGAAGCTCGGTCTGGAGTCGATACGCAGCACCGATGCCGGACAAGCCGGCGCCGACGATCAGGACATCGAGGTGTTCGGTGCTCATCAGTTCGGACTCCGTATCGATCGTGTGGGGCCACCGGGCAGGCTAAGTGTTCGATCTCCACACTACTGAACGATGCTCAGTAAGGCGAGGATGACCATGTGATCGTCGGCGGTCGGATAGCCGCACACAGTGGTTTACCTGCGGCGTCGGTGAGGCCGAGGTCTCCGTGGAGCATGCCGGAAGCGTCGGCCTCCTCGGCGATGTGCTCGGGGATCGCGTCGAGCATCAGCTTTGCGCGCCGAAACATCTCGAACGTCTGGTCATCGGATACCGTCACCCAGGACAGGTAGATGAAGCGTCCGCGAGGTGGACCCTGGATGTATGGACCGAGTAAGTCCCAGGCACCGGACTTTCGCTCCAGACTCGCTGTCAGTTCCCATCGCACTGTCTCGGTATCTCCCGGTACGAGGTCGAGGATTTCGTGTGGCTTGCCTCGGCGCTGAACGCCGACGTGGATGTTGCTGCGCTCTTCGAAGGTTGCGGTTTCGGAACACTCACGTCCGGGCAGGCTGTGACCGGTGATGATGATCTGCATATCGACATCATGCTCTGCACAGGTCGGGAGGGGTTGGCGTGGTGAGTCGTTCGGGTAGAACCTCTGTTGCGGCCGTGGTGGCGAGCATTCTGTTGTCGGGTCTCGGGTGGGGGTCAGGTGTTGCAGTGGCGACGGCGGACGAACCGGAAGTCGCGGGCGCGCTGGAGTCCTATGGCGAACTCTCGGCCGCAGTGTTTCCGGTCGGCGCCGGTGAGACGCAGCGGGTCGTCTATCGAACTCTGCGTACCGCTGACAGATGGGGAGAGTCGTCAGGGTCCGTGTTTCTGCCGGAAGGCGCCCCACCGGCGGGCGGTTGGCCCGTCATCTCCTATGCCCACGGAACTTTGGGCAGTGCGGATCAGTGTGCACCCTCGTCGACCGGATTCGGTCCGGGCGAGATCGAACCGATCGAACGCTGGTTGGAGCAGGGGTACGCGGTGGTCGCTACCGACTACTCGGGAGTTGGTACCGACGGGGTGCTGGCCTATCTCGACGGACATGCCGCCGGCGCGAATGCCGTCGACATCGTGCGGGCCGCGCACGAGTTGTACGGCAATGTGCTGAGTCCGCGGTGGATGGTCGCGGGTTTGTCCGAAGGTGGTCATGCGGCCTACTTCGCGGGACACGATGCCACCACTCGTGCGCCGGAATTGGATTTCCGTGGCTCGGTTGTCGTCGCAGGCCCCACACACATGGAAGGGCTGTTTCCGTTGGGCGGCCCGCTGTTTCCCGACATCGGTATCACCGGGCTGGTGGGATATGCGCTGTACGTCCTGGCTGGGATCGACGATCAACGACCCGAAGAGAACATTCGCGAGGTTCTCTCGCCGCAGGGGATCGAGTGGATGGAAAAGGCTCGGACACTGTGCGCCGGAGATCTCGGCCGACACATTCGAGCCGAACGAATCCAGTTGAACTCGTTGTTTTCTCGGTCGGTATGGACGCCGCGCATGTACGACCTGTTCCGCGAGATGATGCAGGTGCCGGTCGACGGCTACGACCGTCCACTGCGCGTGGTGCAGAGCGTGTCGGACACAACGGTTCCTGTCGCCCTTACCTGGGCGCAACTGGTCGACATGCGTTCGCGGGGAACGCAGTTCGAGTATCAAGAACTCGCCGGAATCAGCCACGGTCAAACGACGGTCGCTTCGATGGACCAGACCATGGAGTTCGTCGATCGATTGATGAGGTGATGTCCTGGTGGTGTGGTTGTCCAGGGTGGCTGTTCAGCGCATACGCCGCGGACCGTAATCGTGGCCACCGTTGGCGAACCACACGATTGCCGCAATCGCGTACAGGATGCAGACCAGGAGTAGTAGGCCGCCTGCGATCCACAGCGAGATCTGACCGAGCCGTTTCACTCGATCGGACGCATACCGCGACCCGGCCACATCGCCGTCAGCCCACAGCGGATACACGTTGAAGGCGTGCGTGAAAGCGGAGAAGGAAAGCGGCCAGAAGAACAGCAGCGAGACCACTGCCCAGCCCGCATTGACGGGTGGTCGAATCGGGTGCTGAGGAACGGATTGCTGGACAGTGGGTTGATCCGGGGTGGTCATGGGGGGCTCCTGACATGAGGTGGCCCTTTCGACGCTACTGCGATGGAGCTGAAGAATCACTGAAAAACGGTGTTCGGTGATGCGATGTGGATCAGCGGCGTAAGTGTGCTGGATCAGCCGCATTGCCAGTCGGGACCGCTGGTGGTGGTTCCGGGTCATTGTTGTGCAGACGAGGGGCGTTCACGTCAGCGCAACTCGATGCCGCTCCGCGAGCATCCTGGCTACCGGCAGGACGTCCTTTGCTGCCATCTCGATACGTTCGAATACCTCGGGATTGAGGATGGTCGTTCCGTCGAAATCACCTGAGCTGAGATAGATTCCGACCGGAGCGGTCAGCGCTTGGAAGAAAGCGAACAGTGGCCGCAGGGCATGATCCAACACGAGAGCATGGCGGTTGCTACCACCTGTAGCGGCAAGAATCACCGGAGTGTTGGCAAGCGCGTACTGGTCGACGAGATCGAAAAAATGCTTGAACATTCCCGTGTACGAACCGCGGAACACCGGTGACGCCGCGATGACGATATCGGCAGACTCGACTGCTGCCAGCGCTTCGGCGGTCACTGAGTCGACGTGATCGCGATCCAGAGCAGTTGCAAGACCTGGAATCAGATCCACGATCTCGAAAACTCGTCTGTCGATCTGCTCGAAGTCTCCCAAGGTTTCGACGATCAGGTCGACGAGGGCACGAGTCTTGGAGGGTTTTTGGAGGTTACCGACAACGGCAACAATTTTGAGCGGTGTGCTCATCGAAACTCCTATTCTTGGGACGACTTCAGTGATTCGATTTCCTTACGCACAACGGGGGCTACTTCGGTGCCGAGGATCTCGATCGCACGCAGCATGTCCTTCTGTGGCACGTTGCCGAACCCCATCTGGATCATGATGCGGTCATGATGGAACAGTTCGTACTGCGCCATCGTCTTGTCGATGATTTCCTGCGGGCCGCCGAGGAAGAACGCACCCGCGGTGGTTGCCTGCGCTTCATATGCCCTGCGCGGCATGGGAACTCCGTTTCCGCGCTGATGATGATTCTGCATCCACCCGGCCTGGAAGTACGGGTACGACGTGTCGAGTGCTGTTTGCTTCGAGGTATCGACAAATCCTGGCGAAGCAATCGAGACAGCCAGTTTCTTCGGATCGTGTCCGAACTCCGCTGCAGCCCTGCGGTATAGATCGACGAACGGTTCGAACTGTTGGTAACTTCCACCGATGATGGCCAGTGAGAGGGGCAGGCCCAGTTTCGCGGCACGGACGACAGAGGCCGGAGTACCTCCGACTGCGATCCACACCGGAATCTGACGGTCCGGGCGGGGCGTCACGTCACCGTCGATCAGTGGTGGGCGAAGTTGTCCTTCCCAGTTGATCGGGTTCTCGTCGCGCAGTTTCAGTAGTAGATCAAGCTTTTCGGCGAAGAGTTCGTTGTACTGGGACAAGTCGTACCCGAAGAGCGGAAATGACTCCGTGTACGAACCTCGGCCGGCAATGATCTCGGCACGGCCTTCGGAAAGCAGGTCGACTGTCGCGAACTGTTGGAACACACGGACGGGATCGTCGGAACTGAGTACAGTTACGGCGCTGGACAGCTTGATGTTGTCGGTAGCCTGAGCCATTGCCGCGAGCACAACTGCCGGGGCTGAGACTGCGAAGTCGGTGCGATGGTGCTCGCCGACGCCGAAGACATCGAGTCCAACCTGATCGGCAACGGTTGCCTGCTCCACCAAATGGCGAAGGTGGACACCGGGATTCATCATCGCGCCGGTAGTGGGATCTGGGGTGAGTTCACCGAAATGGTAGACGCCCAATTCGAAAGCCATGTTGCTTCTCGCTATCTGTTCGTGGGGGTGATGGAAAGCTGTCCTACGTGCGCATCGCATGCGCCGCCTTGATTGGTGTGATGTGTGGCAAGTCGGGAGAAGAAGCGTTCGAGTACCGGAAGCTCCTCGGTTTCAATGAGATCGGAGAAGTATTCGGCGATCCCTCGCGTGTGTATGGCGGACGCATTTCGAAGCGTCTTCTTGCCTGCAGGCGTCATCGATACCGTCACGACGCGTCGATCGTTGTCCGGTCTAACGCGCTCCACTAATCCCGCCTCGACCAATCGATCGACGACGCGCGTCACGCCACTGGTGGTGACCAGGACCAGTTCGGCCAGATCGCCCATTCGGATCGTGTTTCCCGGAGCTTCGTGCAGTCGGAGCAGAACGTCGTACTGGCCAAGGGTGAGTCCGGTGGTGGTTCGAAGGTCCGCCTCCATCTTGCCGAGGATGACGCTGTGGGAGACGACGAGGTCGCGCCACACACGACCACGTACGTGTTCATCAGTTGTCATCGGTGACGCCCTCCATTTATTTGCGACCGTAAGTATTGCTTACTCAAATAATACGCGTGTGACGGTCGAACTATTCCCTGCTCTTATTTGCGCTGGTAGCGAGGTATTGACTCGAACGCATGTTCGAGTATGATTTGGGGAGGGGATTGGGGGATTCAATGAGTGTCTTGTTGTCGGACGTGGTGTCGGGTTCTGCGGTGGGGTTACGCGGACGCCTGTGGCAGTTGACTGCTGCCGAGTTGCGCGCTGCTGCGGTGTCGGCGCGTGCGGAGATTCTGCGTCTCGAAGCCGTTCGAGTGGCCGTGGTGGACGAGTTGTCGTTGCGCCCGGATGATCAGGTGATCGCGAGCCGCGGGGTGGGGTCCTGGTTGGCGGCGAACACGATGCTGCAGGTTCGGGACGGGAAGAAGATCGCCGCGCTGGGTGCAGCTTTGCGGCCGTTTCCGGCGGTGGGAGCTCGGTTCGATGGCGGGGATTGCTCGTTCGAGCATGCCGTGTTGATCGTGGCGTTCTGCGAGTCGCCACCTAAAGGCATGCCGGAGGAGGCGCTACCGAAGTGCATCGATTTGTTGCTCGCTGCCGCGTCGGGGGTGGAGGCGACAACGACGAAGGTGCGGAACGTGATCGCGACCTTGGAGCGGTTGTTCGAATCGGATGAGATTCCGCCCGCCGAAGACGTCGACCGGAACGAGTTGCGGATCGCGTCGACGTTGAACGGTCGAGTGGTGGTGCGTGGGGATTTCGACGCCCTGACCGGGGAAATGTTGTTGTCGGCGTTGTCGAATCTGACGATGCCCACCCCGGCGCCGGATGGAACCCCGGATTCTCGGTCGGCAGCGAAACGAACTGCCGACGGGTTCACCGAACTGATCCGCCGCTATCTGGACTGCGCCAAGACCGGTACCGATGGTGGCCAACGCCCGCACGTGAACGTGCACATCAACGCTCGGGATCTGGCGGAGCACCGTGACTGCGCCGCAGCACCCTCCACTGCTGATGACGGAATGGCTGTGTCGGATCTTGATGTCGGGCACATGCCCTGGCTCGGACCGCTGTCGGTGTCGCAGACCAGGCTTCTCGGGTGTGATCGTTTCCTGTCGACCGTTCTGCTCGACGATCATGGGGCACCGCTCGATGCGCAACCAGGAAAACGGTTGGTCACCGCCGAACAGCGAGTGGCGTTGATTGCCCGAGACAGAGGCTGCGCGTTCCCGGGCTGCACATGCGTGCCCGCGTGGACTGATGCGCACCATATCCGGCACTGGGCCAACGGTGGCCCGACGGTGATGAACAACCTGGTCCTGCTGTGCCGTTCACATCACCGGCTGATGCACCGCAAATCCGGGTTCGTCGGGAAATGGGAAATCCGAATAGGAGTCGACAACAAACCCTGGTTCATCCCGCCGCCCTCGATCGACCCCGGACAGCAACCCAGGCCGGCGAACACCACCTTCAAAACCTGAGAGGTCAAACCTCTTTGGCGACAACAGAACACGGACCGAGCACCGCATCGAAGGGATCCTCCGATGCGGTGCCAACCGGCCGTGGAGGAGTCGAATCAGTGCTTCGAGCGCTTGTGGCGGTACATCTCCGCATCGGCCGTATCCCAAGTCTCGGAAAGGCTTTGGGTCATGGAAAAGTCGGCTCGACCGATCGAACAACAGACGTCGGCATTCCGGAACGCCTTCTCCAAACACTCGAGCAGGTAGTCGACGGCGCGCGGCTGTGTATCGGGCAGAGCGATTCCGAACTCGTCTCCGCCCAACCGTGAAACCACCGCACCAGGGTGCGCGCACGCTGCCAAGATCTTGCCGGCCCTTTGAACGTATTCGTCGCCCGCGGCGTGGCCGAGTTCGTCGTTGATGGTCTTCATGCCGTCCAGATCGACGATGATGATAGCTCCCGGATCGGCGAATTGGCGGTACCGAGTTTGCTCGGCCTCGAGGATGCGATTCCACCCGCGCCGATTGAGAAGACCTGTCAACGGGTCGGTCTCGGCATCGAGTTGCGCAGTTTCGGCCAGTCGGACTGACTGCGCGCGCTGATAGTCGACATCGAGAATGGTTCCGAGAAGTCGGCACAGGAGATTGAGGAGGGCTAGGTTGTCCTCGAGTGCGGAGTCGCCCGCACTCGGGTCGGCGCCACACAGAGTGCCGAAGAGACTGCCGTCGTTGTGGAGGATTGGGATGCTGACGTATGCGCCAATGCCTTCCCACCTGCCATCGCGGGACAGTGCGCGCACGAGCGCGCGATTCGATGAGACTGGCGGCGCATTTCCGAGTACCACCTCGCTGCACATGGTGTTTGGCCAAGCCCGGGTCTCGCCGACTTCGATGTGAAGTGGGTTGGGTGAGACGGTGAGAAAGATTTGATTGGACCCGTCGAACCGCGTGATCGACCACAGTGCCAGCGGAAGATATTCGTCGAGGTAGGACACGACCGAGCGACTTGCGTCGTCGAAATTCGTCAGAGGTGGCAAGAGTGGCAACATCGGGATGGTGCGCGCCTGGCCGTGCGGCATTTTTGACCTCCTGATCGACCCTAGGATTCTGTCGATGTTCAGGCTCTTGGTCCCGCGTGCGACAAATCTTCCACGAACAGTCTGCCTCGAGAATCCTCGCGATTGCTGAAAGTGTGCTGTGATTCTTCCGACCGCGGGGCCGTGGATTCTTTGGTGGCCAGCTAATCTTCCGGTATGGAGCTGGCGCGTGGAGCGAACACAGTCGTTGAGGGAACTTCGCTGAAGGTGGCGGTGAACGGTAGCGCCCCGGGCACGGTAGACCTGATGGTGTTCCAGCTCGACGAACGGAACAAAGTACGGGACGACGCAGATTTTGTCTTCTTCAATCAGCCGGTCTCACCCGAAGGCGCGGTGCGCTTGGAGTCCGGCGGCGTCATCGAAATCGACATTGCGAGGTTGCCCGCTGACATCCATCAGCTGAGTGTTGCCGTGGCACTTGATGCGGCGGCAAACGGAACCCTGTCTGCTGTCGGGGGCCTTGGTGTCGTGGTGGAGCAGGTTGGTTCCACCGCCATCGTGGCTCAGGCTTTGGGGTTGACGAGTGAGAGGGCAGCGGTTCTCGTCGAGATCTATCGCCGCGGCGCGGGCTGGAAGCTGCGAAACGTGTCAGCTGGCTGGGACAGCGGATTGGCGGACCTGGTAACAGCATTCGGAGTGTCGGTCGACGAGGAACCGCAGGCTCGACCCGCCGGCTCTGCTGAAACGACAGACGGCATTCGGACCGTGCCCGACGAAGCCAAACTCTCCATGGTGAAGCGGGAGAAGCTGGACCTCCGAAAGCGCGAAGTGGCCAAGGTCCTGCTGACGAAGGGTGGCAACGGAATTCGGGCACGGGTGGTCCTGGTGATCGACAAAACCGGAAGTATGGCCAAGCAGTACCGCACCAGAGTGGTGCATCGTGTTGTCGAACGCATGATTCCCGTTGCGATCCAACTCGATGACGACGGCAAGCTGGAGCCGTACTTGTATGCAGTCAGCTTCGTCAAACTCCCCGAGATCTCTGTCCATGACGCGGAAGAGTGGTCGGATACCTACCTGCACTTGCGCGGCTCGCACGGCGGATTCAACTACGACAAGATCGGCGCCGCAAATCGTGAAGTGCCGATCATGACTGAGATTCTTTCCGGCCTGACACGTGGTTCGGCGCCGACGCTCGTCCTGTTCTTCACCGACGGTGGCTTCAGCGAGCGCAAGGAAATCACGAAATTGATGCGCGAAGCGTCTGGGCTCCCGGCCTTTTGGCAGTTCGTCGGAATCGGCAAGGCCAACTACGGAGTGCTGGAGAAGCTCGACGACCTCGACGGCAGGGTGGTCGACAATGCCGGATTCTTCGCGCTGGACGACATCGACACCGTCGACGACGCCCAGTTGTACACCCGTTTGCTGAGTGAATTCCCGGATTGGCACAAGGCAGCTGTAGCCGCGGGCATCACAACGCCGTGATTTAGCTGGTCGAAACCAACTGCGGTGCATTCTCTTTCAAGAATTCGTCGATGTGCGCCCAGGTGGAGTCTCTCGCGGTGGGGCCGGCAACGAGCCCGAGGTGACTTCCCGGCGCCTTCTCGAACCGGACCGACGGCGCGCCGGTGAGGACCGACGTGATCGCTTCCACCGAAGCGATTGGTGCAATCACGTCAGTGGTGCCGCCGACCGCGAGAACGGGAACGCTCAGAGCTGACAGTTTGATCTCGCGTCCGGCAAGCGTGACGGTGTCGTTGAAGAGATTGTTGCCCAGCATGAGTTGTTCGCAGATCTGCTGAAAAGCCTTGCCAGGGTATCCAGGCATGGCTGCCATGAACTTGTCTATCGATTCCATGCGAGCCAGTGTCTCGGTGTTGTGGAGGTTGCGCATGATGAACCATGGCTTGAGAACTTCGCGCTGCAACGCCGTCACCTTGTAACTCGCCTGAACGAGTGGAGCAGGTAGTCCGCCGACAAGATTGGTCGCGGACGTGAGTGGGGTGTCGCCCGTGTATTTGCCGATCAGCCTCAAGGGGCTGATAGCGGGAATCTTCGTGTAATCGATTGGCGTTCCGATTGCCGTGATCGATGCGATCGGCAGGTCGGAGTGAGCGGAGCCCGTGAGCAGAGACATGGTCCCGCCGAGGCTCCACCCGATCAGCGAAACCGGTGCGCCGTCGTGTAGATCCGAGATCGTACGGATCGCTTCGGGGATGATGTCGTCGACCCAGGCCTCGAAACCCATCCCGCGGTCGGAGTACCGCATGGTCCCGTAGTCGAGGAGGTAGGGCGTGTTCGCCCCATCCAGTAGGTGTGCGGCGAGGCTTTGGCCCGCACGAAGGTCGTAGCAGTCGGCTGAAACCGCGAGGGGCGGTACGAGGAGAACCGGATTACCTCTTGGCCTCCACAATGCGCCGAAGCGATACAGATCGCGGTGTGGACCTTCGCTGATCAGTACGGACGGGGTGCGTTCGGTCTTCTCGACACCGTCGCCGAAGGAGAGTCCCCATGCATTGCGTGCTGCGGTGTCCAGCGTCGGACGCCACGTCGCGATCAAACCACTGATATCGAGCACTGGTTCCCCTCGGAGTCGAATCGGCGGACGGCCGAGTCAGCCGCGCTCGGTGTATGTTACCTGCCTTCACATACATCGACTTCGTGGGTGCAGAAACCCAGCTCGGCAACGGAGCCACCGTGCCGAGCTGGGTTGATCGGGGTGGTATGGCAGTGATCGGGTGGGGACGATCAGGCGGGGACGATCAAGCCGGTCGAGGCTGTGGCCGTCGCGTATCGCTGTGCAACGTCTTCCCAGTTGATGACGTTCCAGTAGGCCTTCACGTAGTCGGCCTTGACGTTCTTGTACTGCAGGTAGAAGGCGTGCTCCCACATGTCGAGCATGAGCAACGGAACGATACCGATGCTGATGTTGCCTTGCTGGTCGGTGAGTTGCTCGATGACCAGGCGCTGCCCGACCGTGTCGTAGGCCAGTACTGCCCAGCCGGACCCCTGCAAAGTGGTTGCTACAGCGGAGAAGTGGTTGACGAATGCGTCGAAGGTGCCGAAGTGCTCGTCGATTGCGGCTGCCAACTCTCCCTCTGGCCGCTCACCGCCGTTGGGGGAGAGGTTCTTCCAGAAGATGGAGTGATTGGTGTGGCCGCCGAGGTGGAAGGCGAGGTTCTTGCTGAGCAGCGGCGCCTTCGCGGTGATCGTGCCGTCTTCGCGCGCAGCAGCCAACTGCTCGATTGCGCTGTTGGCGCCCGCCACGTACGTTGCGTGGTGCTTGCTGTGGTGCAGTTCCATGATCTCGCCGGAGATGTGCGGTTCGAGAGCGGCGTAGTCGTAATCCAGTTCGGGGAGAACGTATTCAGTCATGTGACATGCCTTCCTTTGAGGAAATGTTGTGAGTCGAGAGATTTCGATAGGTTCGATCGTGATAGACGAGCGGCGCTGACACGTGCTGCGGATCGATGACGTCGACGACGCGTGCAGTGACGATCACTGCGGCGCCACATGTAGTGGCATTCAAGGGAACCGCACGCAGGGCGTGGCCTGTCCCATGTAGGAACGGTTCACCCGTCGAGAGAAACGACCAGGGCATATCGTCGCCGAAGCGCACGGCGCCCCGGGTTGCGAACGTGGAAGCCAGTCGTTCGTTCGCCGAATTTGCCAGGTGAACAACAAAACTGCGGGCGGAAGCGATGACGCTCGCAGAACCTCGCAACGACTGCAGTGAAAACGCCAGAACTGCAGGATCGGCGCTGATCGAGATCACCGACGACGACGTGATGCCGGCCGGGCCGTCATCGCCCGTTGCGGTGATGATCGAGACGCCGGCGGGATGGTTCCGGAACGCCTCGACGAAGGAGTTTCGGATGGACGGCTCCGCATCAACAGAGTCGTCCGAAACAGATTGGGTGCCAACCAGTTTTGTGGTCACTCCTCGCCCCTCTTCTGTCTCGGGTTTTGCTGCCGTTGCACTGTCTTGTGCAATACCGACGTTAAAACCTCGAGTGCAGTTGAGGTCAAGATGCTGTGGCGGACCTCACCGTCCGAGCTTGGCTGCCAGGCGTTCCATGTATCCGACAACCTCTTCGGGGCTCTTGTCCGGAGTGCCGAACATTGCTTCGGTGACACCGATGTCTTCCCAGTGGGCGAGCTTCTCCGAATCGGGTTTGCCTGCCAGGACGGTTATTTCAGGCTCGCCGACTCTACCTGCTTCGGCCCAGATCTTTCGGAGCAGTTCCACGTTTCTGTCGATCTCCTGCTCGATGGGTGTAGTGATCCACCCGTCGGCAGAATTTGCGATCCACTTGAAAGTCTTCTCGTTGCCGCCGCCGCCCAACAAGATGGGAGGACGGGGCTTCTGAACGGGCTTGGGCCAGGCCCAACTAGGCCCGTACTTCACGAATTGGCCGTCGTACGAAGCTTCTTCCTTCGACCACAGTTCACCCATGGCTTCGAGATACTCCCGGAGTGCGGTCCGGCGTTTGTTGGGCGGTACGCCGTGGTCGGCGAGTTCCTCTGCATTCCAGCCGAATCCGACTCCGAAAACCACGCGTCCGTCGGAAAGATGGTCCAGCGATGCGATGGTTTTCGCGAGAGTGATCGGATCGTGCTCGAGGGGGAGTGCCACCGAGGTGCCCAATCGGATGGTGCTCGTGACCGACGCGGCGGTGCCGAGGGCAACCCAGGGGTCGAGTGTGCGCATGTAACGGTCGTCGGGCAATTCTGCCGACTGGGTTCCGGGGTGATCGGAATCCCTCGATACGGGGATGTGAGTGTGCTCCGGAACGTAGAAGGCGTCGAATCCATTCGCCTCCGCAGCCTTTGCTGCATCGGCAGGGCGGATGCCGCGATCACTGGTGAACAGGCTGAGTCCGTAGCGCACTGGTTCTCCTTCGATGGTCCGTCGAAAAACTGTAACCTGTTGCATCTTCGTTCGGATAGGTTTCCAGCCCAGTAAATCGATTGCCGACGTGACCGGGGACGTGGTGAACTCGGGCGGACTTGTTGTGGGTCGAGAAGTGGATGCAGTAGAGGTGGATGCAGTAGTGATGGATGCAGCGGAGATGAATCGGTTGTCGTGGAATGCGGCGACCGTCGCTCACAACAGTCACAAAGGAGACCAGGCACAGTTCTTTCGCAACGGCGGGTCGACCTTGTATCCGGAAGAACTGGCGCTGCTCGGCGAGATCGACGGCTCCTCGATTCTTCATCTGCAGTGCAATTCCGGTCAGGATTCGTTGAGTTTGGCCGCTCTCGGTGCCGCGGTGACCGGCGTCGACATCGCGGATTCCGCGATCGACTTCGCCCGAACCTTGTCCGCGGAATCCGGAATTGCCGCCGATTTCGAGCGTGCCGATGTATCTGCGTGGCTCCGCGCTGCTGCCGCTGGCCAGAGAAAGTTCGACCGAGTCTTTTCTTCGTACGGAACGGTGATCTGGTTACCCGATCTCGACGAGTGGGCCGAGGGGATTGCCGGTGTTCTCGCGCCGAACGGTCGATTCGTTCTGGTGGAGTTTCATCCGTTTGCCATGTGTTTCGACGAGAAGTGGTCGCTGACATACCCGTACGGAGGCGGGACTCCCGTGACCGAACCCCGTGGCGTGGGCGACTACGTGGCAGATTCGGCCGATCTCGTCTTGCCAGGCGCTGAGGGAAAAGGAGTCGAGAACTTCGAAAATCCTTTCCCCTCATGTGAATTCAACTGGTCCATTTCCGAGGTGCTAGGAACATTGCGGCGCGCCGGATTGACGCTCGAGTCTTTCGACGAGTACCCGTACGCCAACGGTTGGCAAGGATTCGAGGAGATGGCTGAACTCGGCGGCAAGCGCTGGGGAGTCCCGGCCGGACGACCCGAGATCCCGCTCATGTATTCGCTGTCGGTTCGCTTGGCCGACTGACGCCTATTTCCCCCGCATTTGCGGGTAATTGCAGACACAGGTAGTAATTACCCCCATGCCCTCGACGCCACTGACACGACGCATCGCCGTCGACCTGTGCCGTCTTGGTGCCAACTGCTGTTGCTGTTGATTCCTTCCGACTCTCCTGAGTGAGAATGGCGCCGCTCTGTGCGCCTTCGCCCCTGCATATGCGCCCGTTGCTGCATGTGTGCCGGAATTTTCCGTACGTCGAGGAAGAACAGCGATGTCGACTCCTGTCGAAGCAATAGAACCAACATCAGTCACGGAACCGAACCGTGAGCCGCGTCGGCCGTGGACTTCGAGTGCGACCACTGTCGGACTGCCGGTGCTTTCCGTGATCGCATTCTTGGCCCTGTGGCAGGTCGCTGCCGCGAGCGGCACCTGGAGTGAGACCTTCGTGCCGTTCCCGAGCACGGTCTGGCATGCCTTCGTCAACACGATGACCACGCACGACGGAGTGCGCGGCTACCAGGGTTACCTGCTCTGGGAGCACCTCTACATGACGCTGCGACGGGTGCTGGTCGGTGTGATCATCGGCGTCGGATTGGGCGTGATCCTCGGTTTGGCCATGGGATCGGTGACATGGCTGCGGAGCCTGCTCGAACCGTGGTTGACGTTCCTGCGCGCACTGCCGCCCCTGGCGTATTTCTTCCTGCTGGTGATCTGGCTGGGAATCGACGAGGCGCCGAAGATTACGTTGCTGGCGCTCGCTGCTCTTCCGCCGGCAGCGGTGGCCACCACAGCTGCTGTGGTCGCGGCGCCGGTCGGACTGGTCGAAGCGGCTAGGGCACTGGGAGCCTCACGGGCGCAAGTGATCCGGGACGTCGTCGTCCCGTCGGCCTTACCGGAAACTTTCACGGGCATTCGGCTGTCGGTAGGTATGGCGTACTCGTCGGTGGTCGCGGCCGAACTGTTCAACGGCATACCCGGAATCGGCGGAATGGTCAAGGATGCAAGCAATTACAACAACACGCCGGTCGTGCTGGTGGGGATCTTTGCCATCGGATTCTCCGGCCTGATCATCGACGGACTGCTGCGGGCTGCAGAGCGCCGCGCCGTTCCCTGGAGGGGAAAAGTATGACTGACAATCAGAAACACGCCAGCAGCAATCTGAAGCGCAGCAGTAATTCGACGCGCAATGAAGGAAGGGCTTCCCGGACGGCGTTCACGGTGCTGATCGGCGTCCTTGCCCTTGTTCTCGGTGCGTGCTCGGTGGATCATTCGGGCCAGGATTCGTCCAAGGAAACAATCCGTATCGCTTACCAGTCGTTCCCGAGCGGCGACTTGATAGTCAAGAACAATCGCTGGCTCGAAGACGCACTGCCCGAGTACAACGTGAAGTGGACGAAGTTCGATTCGGGAGCCGACATCAACACCGCCTTCATCGCCGGTGAAATCGATTTCGGCGCAATCGGTTCGAGTCCGGTTGCTCGTGGCCTCTCGGCACCGCTGAACATTCCGTATCAGGTCGCGTTTGTTCTGGATGTGGCCGGCGACAACGAAGCCCTGGTGGCGCGCAACGCAACCGGAATCAAGACCGTCGCAGATCTGCGCGGCAAGAAAGTGGCCACGGCATTCGCCTCGACCGCGCACTACAGTCTGCTGGCAGCGCTGAACCAGGCCGGACTCAGTGCCGACGACGTCCAATTGGTGGATCTCCAGCCGCAAGCATCCCTCGCAGCCTGGCAGCGCGGTGACATCGATGCCGTCTACACCTGGCTGCCCACGCTCGACGAACTCCGTAAGGACGGAACACAGTTGATCGCCAGCCGTGAGCTCGCGACAGCAGGAAAGCCGACACTCGATCTTGGTGTGGTGTCGACTGCGTTTGCCAAGGATCACCCCGAGATCGTCGACACCTGGCGCCAGGTTCAGGCCCGCGCGCTCACGACGATCGCCACTGATCCGAACGCGGCAGCGGAAGCTGTTGCCGCACAATTAGGCGCCTCGAAGGACGACGCGGCAGCGCAGTTGAAACAGGGTGTGTTCCTCACTCCGGAGCAGATCTCCTCGCCGGAATGGTTGGGCACCGAGGGCGCTCCCGGGAATCTGGCAGTGAACCTGCAGAGTGCAGCGCAATTCCTGGCCGAGCAGAAGCAGATCGACAGTGTGCCTGATCTGGCGGTCTTTCAGAATGCTCTCTATGTGAAGGGGCTTCCCGATGTCCTTGACCAGTAGCGTGACCGCACAGCAGGCCTCGGGAGGATTCGCTGCCGACCGCCCGGGCGCGATCCGAATCGACACCGTCTCGCACAGGTACGGCCACGGTCGAGAGTCCGTCACGGCACTCGGGCCCGTATCGATCGACGTCACACCTGGTGAGTTTCTGGTTCTCGTCGGAGCGTCGGGTTGCGGCAAGAGCACATTGCTGCGGCTGATCGCGGGTTTCGAAAATCCTTCCAGTGGAACGGTTCAGGTCTCCGGATCCGACCCGATTCCCGGGTCGAGTGCGGGAGTGGTGTTTCAGCAGCCACGGCTCTTTCCGTGGAAATCGGTGGGCGGCAACATCGATCTGGCACTCAAATACGCCGGCGTTGCGAAGAGCGAACGCGGGCAAAGGCGTGACGAGCTTCTCGACCGCGTCGGTCTGGTCGGCACTGCGGACCGGCGTATCTGGGAAATCTCCGGCGGGCAGCAGCAGCGGGTGGCAATTGCTCGTGCCTTGGCGGCCGAAACGTCGTTGCTCCTGTTGGACGAACCCTTTGCCGCGCTGGACGCCCTCACTCGCGAGCGTCTGCAGGAGGACCTGCGCAGTGTCAGTGCCGAATCGGGGCGAACAAGTGTCTTCGTCACTCACAGTGCCGACGAGGCGGCCTTTCTCGGCTCCCGCGTCGTAGTTCTGACAAGCCGACCGGGCAAGGTCGCGCTCGACCTGAAAATCGATCTGCCACGAACCGGCGTCGATCCCGACGATCTCCGAGGCTCACCCGAATACGCGGCATTCCGAGCCGAAGTCGGCCATGCGGTCAAGGTTGCAGCTGCAGCGTAGGTACCCTGCGCGTCGACTACCAGGTGGCTGCGTCGATAATGGGAAGGAGAACGTGCAGGACACGACGAACAAGGAGTGGTCATGGCAACTGAGGTGGAGTCCGGTGACCTCGTGCAGGCAGCCGGCCATGCGGGTCCGTGGACGGTAGTCGAAGTTCGCCAGGGGATGGCGCTGCTCGAACACAGTGACGGGCACAGGTTGTCGCGTCGAACGACGACGTTGACCGTCGTCCGCAAGGGCTCGGGCAAGAAGGCAACGGCCGTCGAAGACGGGAACGACGAAAACGGATCGCCAACTCTGTTCGACTGAAACCGCAGCTCGACTGAAACCGCAGCTCGACTGATCTTCCGTCAGTTCGAGACGGCGTCAGCTGGAGAAAATGTCGTCTACGCGTTTGTCGAAGTATTCGGCGATTCGGAACGCCAGTGACAGGCGTGGGTCGAAGTGGCCTTTCTCGATAGAGATCACGGTCTGGCGTGTGATGCCGAGCGCGTCGGCGCACGCTTGCTGTGACAATCCGGCTGCCGTACGAAGTTCTTGAAGGTTGTTGCGCATCAGATCTCGTCAGATCTCGAATGTGGGGTGCGGCCCCTCGACACTGCCCAGTACCGGATTCCGAAGTCGGCCAGCCCGAGGGCTGTAAACATTACGAGCGGCAGTTCGGGAGCGCCGAAGACATTGTGCGCGATCAGCGCGATCCCCATGGCAGTGATCAAGTCGGTGAACGCGCCGAAGCCGGCCTTGCGACTCCATTCTGTTTCGACGGTGTCCTCGGGGTAGGCGGGGGCCTTGTCGTTCTCCGATGGAAAAAGGGCCCACGCCGACCCGATACAAGCCGGTGCCATGACGATTGCGAAGACGATGAAGGCCAACGTCTTCCGATCATCGGCGGTCAATGCTGCAAAAAAGCTGAAGGCTAGCGTTGCAGCGACGCCGATACCGATGATCAGGCTCCACCGTGCCGTGGTGCTCATGAAGCCTCCCAGGCGTAAGAGTTCTTTGACATGCCTGAGCGTAGGTCTACGTGCGCTGGATGTCAAAGAACTCTTACATCGCGCTGAGGGTCAAGCGACCCCGAAAGGCGCTGCGTATGAAAACTTCCCCGTCTGATCGGGGCGGTGCGTGGTGAGGGTCCTGATCTGAAAGTGCTCGCCCCACTCGGCTTCCGGAGACTCGATCCCGGCGTCCGTGCTGGTGACGAACCCGAACTGCGGGTAGTACTCGGTGCTGCCCAGGAGTGCGAGCAGTGGCACGTCCAGAGCGTCGGACGCACCGATCACCGCGTGCATCAACGCCGAACCGACGCCGCTGCGTTGGTTGTCCGGTGTGACTGCCAACGGGCCGAGGCCAACCGCCTCAACGGGACCGACCCATCCGCGTGTTCCGATCACGAAACCAACGATCTCATCACCGGCGACGGCGACAAGGGACAACTTCGGTAAGTAGTCGTTCGAGGCGAAGAGTTGACGTGTCAGTTCGATCTCGTAGGGAGACTCGCCGGGCGGCGCTTGGTCGGCAAACGCCGCCCCGAGCAGTGAATAGATTGCGTCACGGTCGGAAGAAGTTTCGCGGCGGATGTACATGGCCACGAAACTACCCGCTTCATCTCCGATCGTGCTCCTCGTTTTCGGCCTGACGTGCCACTCGCTTTTCGTAAGCCGCACGCCCGTTCGGATCTACCGATGTCAGCGCGCGGCGATCGTCGATCACCCGGCGTCCGATGTTGATCATCCATTCGGGTATTACAGCGTCGATGAGGTCCCAGCCCGCAAGGTAACGCGGAACAGTAGTTTCGGCTCGCCGGTGCGCGACCGTGTCGACGACAGCTTCGGCCACGACCTCGGGTTCAACCGTCGGCATGCCCTTTCCGAGTGGCACACCGGAGGAGAGCCCGGTGCGCACCGCGCTGGGCAGGATGGCGCTGACGCTGACGCCGGAATCTGCGAATTCGACACGAGCAGAGGCGGAAAGGCCCACCGCACCGAACTTGCTTGCGTTGTACACGGCCATTCCTGGCACCGGTAGCTTGCCTGCCATGGATGCGATGTTGACGACGTGGCCGCGTCGCCGATCCACCATGCCGGGCAGCACGGTGCGCATCCCGTGAATCGGGCCCCAGACATTGACGTCGAGGGTTACTCGACTGGTGGCGTCGGACTCGTCGAGGAAGCTGCCGAGCGGCATCACGCCCGCATTGTTGACCAGAATGTCGATGTGACCGAATTCGCCGATCACTGTGGAGACGAACACATCCCAGGATTCGCGTGAGGTGATGTCCAGAGCGTACCCGCGGGCCCGTGCGCCGATGGATGCGGCGGTGTCGACGGCCGTCTCCTCGTCGAGGTCGCCGACGCAGACGAGTGCGCCGCGAGCTGCGAACAACTCCGCTGTGGCCCGGCCGATTCCGCGGCCACCTCCGGAGATGACGACGACTGCTCCGTCGAGATCGATCGGCGGGTAGGTGGTGCCGAAAAGGCTCATGTGGTGTACTCCGGTTCGGGGGTGGTGGTGGGCTCAGCGGCGGTGTCGTCTGACGCAGGGTTGTCGGACAGCGTGTGGTTGTAGGCGTATGGATCGAAGGCCCGTAGCCGTCGACGCATGGCTCCTGACGACCACGGCCAGTTGAAGCTGTTGCGGCCGTTGACGTCGAAGAAATAGCTTTCGCAACCACCGGCGTTGTAGACCGTGGTACCCAATGCCTCCTGAACTTGAGAGTTGAAGGCTGCCTGTACTTCCGGGCGCACGTCGATGGTTTTCCAGCCGTGCCGACGAGCGTGGCCGATCGCCTGTGCCACATAGTTCAGTTGGGCTTCCAGAATCATGAAGGCCGACGTGTGTCCGGTGCCGAGGCTCGGGCCCAGCAGAATGAACGCGTTGGGGAATCCGCTGACGGCGGAACCGAAGTACGCCCGCGGGCTTCCCTGCCAATGATCGTCGAGTGATCGACCTTCTCCGTCGAATACCTTTGATGCAATGGGCATGTCGAGGATGTGGAAGCCCGTTCCGAAGATGATCGCGTCCACTTCCGATTCCACTCCGTCGGCTCCGATCACGGTGTTGCCGTGGATCTCTTCGACTGCGTTGGCATGGACGGTCACGTTGGGTCTGCCGAGGGCCGGGTAGTACGAGTTCGACATGAGTAGTCGCTTGCAACCGAGGGTGTAGTCGGGAGTCAGCGCCTTGCGTAGCTTCGGATCGCGCACCTGCAAGCGCAATTGGGCCGACCCGAGTTTCTGCACGATACGCAGGATCCACGGATTGCGGAACCCCAATCCAAGCGCTTCCATGATTCCGTATTCGATGCTGCGTAGAGCCTTGTGCGCTCCCGGTACGAATCGCATGACGGACCTTTCGATCCGCGGTACGTAGTGATCGGGTTTGGGAAGGACCCATTGAGCGGTGCGTTGGTAAAGGTGAAGGGCGGACACGTCGGAGACGATGCGCGGCACGAATTGGACTGCGGAAGCGCCGGTACCTACGACGGCGACGCGCTTTCCGATCAAGTCGTAGTCGTGATTCCACTGCGAGGAATGAAACACCTCGCCCTCGAACGTTTCCAGCCCGGGGATCGCCGGCGTCAGGGGTTCGTTCCACGGGCCGGCGGCGGCTATCACGAAACGAGCAGTGAGTTCACCGCTGGAAGTTGTGATCTTCCAGAGTGATTGCGATGCGTCCCACTGTGCGGAGAGCATTTCGACCCCGAAGCGAACGTGCTTGTCGACCCCGTGGCGGACGGCCGTGTCCTCGATGTACTCGCGGATCTCCGGCTGCTCCGCGAACAGTCGGGTCCAATCCGGATTGGCGGCAAAGGAATACGAGTACAGGCCGGACGGGACGTCGCAGGCGCAACCGGGATAGGTGTTGGCGCGCCAGGTGCCGCCGAGGGAGTCCGCTTTCTCGAGCAGGACAAAATTGTCGATCCCGAGGCGCTGCAGGTGAATTGCTGCACCGATCCCGGAGATCCCGCCACCGATGATCACGACCTCGAAGTGGTCAGTTCTGTTGTTCACTGAGTCTGCGCTTTCACTGGTGGGACGGGGTGGAGTGGAACGGGCGCGCATCGAGTTCGCGTTTCACGCTCGCACGTGTTGTACGTAGGGATGATTCGAAGGTGGCGAGCCGCCGTCGGCCGTCCATGAAGTTGGCGCCCATGACGGCGAGATCGTCGTCGGTGGCGTCTATGCGCAAGACCCTGGTTCCCGCAGCGCGCACCAGTTCGATTTCCCGGTCGAGGCCCTTGGACATGGAGTTCCGCAGGGCGCCGCGTTCGATACGGGCGGCGCCGCGCGCCGGCTTCAGTGTTCGAGATGCCATGGGCGCCAGTACAACCAGCTCGTCGAGTTCGAGGGGGAGCAGGAGGTCTACCGATGCCGTGGACGCCGCGCCGCCGTCGATGTACCTGACGCCGTCGATGGTGACAGGTGGGAACCAGCCGGGAATCGCCCAAGACGCTCGAAGCGCTTCACCGACTGTCGCTTTCGGAGCCCCCTGTGCCCCGAACGCGACCCGTCGCCCGGTTCTGTAGTCCATGGATACCATGTACGCGCACGGATGTGGGAGCCACGAATCGCCAGGGGCAAGAGATTCGGCGAGCGTGGTGAGCCAGGACGGGTCGCCGCCACCACGCGGTGCGATACCGCTCATCCGGCTCAGAACGGGAAGATCTCGACGCGTCACCAGTCGTGGATTGCCGATCCCTAAACTCGGAAGTGGCGGGATTCTTCCGGGCGCCGATGCTGTGTGGGCGAGGAGTTCGGGACGTGCGGCGGGCTCTCCGAGTTGCATGGCTACCAACTCGTCGACGCCGACTCCGCTGCCGAGCATTGTCACGAACTCGGCTCCGGCGGACGTGCCGATGATGGCGGTGGCTTCGCGGGGATCCCAGTCGAGGGCGTCCCGAACCGAGGCGAGGGCAGCAACGGTCCAGGCGAACCCGAGGGTGCCGCCGCATCCGATTGCCAATCCCCGTCTAGGCGCGCTGTGTCGTCCGGACCCGGGCGCGGTGGTGCCGGTCACTTCTGAAGTCATATTTCGGAGACTATCAGTATCTGAATAACGTGGGTACCCCAAATTTGGGTTTCGGGAGTGCGCCTGCGGTGCGCTTCCGGTATTCGGCTACCGTTGGAATCTCGATACTCAGAACCGCGAGGAGGTTCCGATGGCGCGATTGACCAGGCAGGAAGCGCAGGCGATGACCCGCGAGACCTTGTTGGCGACGGCCGTCGAACATTTCCTCGATCGCGGGTACGCCGCCGCGTCGCTCGATCAGATCGCTGAGGATGCCGGTTATTCCAAAGGTGCGGTGTACTCGAACTTCAAGAACAAGGACGAGTTGTGCGCCGAGGTGCTCGGCCGAATCAGGTTGACCAAGGTCGGCGAGATCACCTCACAGCTCGGAGCCAATTCGACGCTCGACGACGCGGTGGCCGAGTTCGCGCGATGGGCCGAGCGAACCATCGGGGACAAGAGATGGACGTTGCTCGAAGTCGAGTTCTCGGTGCGATCGCGGCACAGCGAAGAGATCCGCGAAAAGATCGCGACGGGTGCCGATCAGGTGCGCGGATTGATTGCCGGAGTGGTGCAACATCTTGCCGAGTCCAACGGCGTGACGCCGGCACTGGACCCGAACGCCGCGGCACTGCGCATACTCAGCGTCGGAATCGGTTTGGGGCTACAGCGTGCGATCAGCCCTGAGCTGCCGGTTGATCCGCTGGTGGATACGTTGCGGGAGATTTTGCTGGGTGGGTGAGTAGAACGCGGAGCATTCCGCCGATCTCGGCGACGGCGGTGCGCGAACCCACGCTCGGTCCCAGAACGTTGACGAAGCCGTGGATGAACCCGCGATAGCGTCGATCGGTCACGTGAACACCGTTGTCGCGCAATCGAGCTGCGTAGGCTTCGCCTTCGTCCCGGAGTGGATCGAATCCCGCCGTGATCACGATGGCCGGCGGCAGTCCGGTCGCGTCGGGGGCGCGTAGCGGCGACACCATCGGATCGAGTCGATCGGCATTGCTGCCGAGGAAGCTGGACTCGTAGAAGTTCATGTTGGCCTCGGTCAGGAAGAAACCTTCACCGAACGTCGTTCGCGAGGGGGCCTTCTCGTGAAAGTCGGTCGCGGGGTAGATCAACAGCTGCGCCGCCGGTGGGGTCTTGCCGTCGTCGCGGGCACGCAGCGCGACCGTTGCGGAAAGATGCCCGCCCGCGCTGTCGCCCCCGACAGCGATGCGCGTCGGGTCTGCGCAGAACTCGTCGGCGCGGTCGACGATATCGAGGTAGGCGGCGTAGGCATCGTGTACCGGTGTGGGGAAAGCGAATTCGGGTGAGAGCCGGTAGTCGACCGAGATGACCCGTGCGCCGGAGGTTTCGGCCAACAGGCGGCACGGGGCATCGTGGGATTCGATGCTGCCCTGTACCCACCCGCCGCCGTGGAAGTAGACGAGCAGAGCGCCGGTGTCGGCTGTCGGGACGTAGAGCCGGGCGCGAAGCGGGCCGTCGGCACCCGAAACGGAGATCTCCTCGGTGTGGACGGGCGTGGGCCTGCCGCCCATCATGATCGCGGTTCGGGTGAGATTGGCGCGAGCAGCGGCGAGTGACTGGGGATCGGTTGAATGCGAGGGGAGTGGCCGCGTCTTCGCGAGCGTGAGCAGAAGGTGTGCGTCGGCGTCGAGCGTGTTGCCCTCGATGACGACGGGTGGTCCGGTGATTCGACGTTTCACCGCGCTGGGCAGTGCGAATGCGGCTGCCACCAAGGATGCTTCGGCGCGATCTCGAATGCTGCGGCTGCTGGCCTGCTTCACGGATTCCGACACGTGGCGCAGACTACCAAGCATGACTACTGCGGCACTGTCGATCACGCAGATCGAGAACACACATCTGGTTCGGTGCGGTCACGCCAATTGGGTCCTGGTCGAAGAGGGGTCCGATCTGACCTTGATCGACGGCGGATATCCGGCCAACGGCACCGACGTCGAACGCTCGATCGAACAGATCGGTCACCAGCTCGGGGATGTTCGGGCAATTCTCGTCACTCACGCGCACATCGATCACATCGGTGGGATCGCGGACATCGTGACTCGGCTCGAGGTTCCGGTCCTGATGGATCCGTTGGAAGTGCCGCATGCGAAGAGGGAGTATCTGCAACAGTTGTCGCCGGCCGGAGTTCCGTTGCTGTTGTGGCGGCGAGGTGCTCCGAAATGGCTTCGCGACGTGATCGGAGTCGGCGCGTTGAAAGGTGCGGAACTGCTTCGGGCACAGTCCTTTGCGTCCGGTGGTGCGCTGGACGTTCCCGGTCGGATCGTGCCGATTCCCACTCATGGGCATACCGACGGCCACAGCGCTTACCTTGTTCCCGACGCAGGAGTGATCGCGTCGGGTGACGCTCTGGTGACCGGACATGGGACGTCGACCGTCGCCGGACCACAATTTCTGGTGTGCCCCTTCAATCATGACCGTGAAGCGACGGACCAGGCGTTGGACAATATCGCCGCTGTACCTGCCGGCGTGCTGTTTCCCGGACACGGTCCGGTTTACGAGGGCAGCATGACTGCCGCGGTCGAACAGGCCCGAGCGGGCCGGACAAGGATGCGTCCATGACTACTGTCGAAACGGTCGACGAAGGTGCGGTGCACGGTTTCCTTCATCGACCTGCATCTGTGTCCTTCGCGTCGCCCGTCGCCACGCTTGCACTGACTCACGGCGCGGGAAGTAACTGCGACACCGTGCTGTTGCGTGCTGTTGCCGACGGCTTTGCTGCGGCAGGAGTGCAAGTTCTGCGCTTCGATCTCGCGTTTCGGGTGCGTCGAGCTTCGGGGCCTCCGCATCCGTCGCGTGCTGCAGAGGATCGCGCGGGCATTGCCGAGGTGATTGCTGCTGTTCGCAAGGACTACTCGGTGCCCGGACCCGTTCTGCTCGGCGGACATTCGTACGGCGGTCGGCAGGCGTCGATGCTTGCGGTGGAGAACCCGGGACTTGCCGACGGCCTGGTCCTACTCTCCTATCCACTGCATCCACCGAAGAAGCCCGAGAAGCTCAGAACCGAACACCTGCCCGACCTGAACACACCGACCGTTGTCGTCCACGGATCGAAGGACGAGTTCGCGACAACGGAGGAGATGCGGGCAGCACTCGCCTTGATTCCCGCCGCGACGCGTCTGGTGGAGTTCGAAGGAGCTCGACACGACTTGTCCGTGGTGAAATTTCCGGTGGTGGAGGAGACAATCGCGGCCGCATCGGCGGTGTTTGCGTTCTGAACGCCGAGCGGGCGGTTGCCCGTGTCGGTGGTTCCTGGTGAGATCGAACCATGAGTGCCCAGCCGTATCAGCCCAGTGCCCTGTCCGACGTCACGGTGAGCGTCGACGGTGACGACACAGTCGTCAGCTTTCCTCGGGTGCTGCCGTATTCCGTCGAGAAGGTGTGGGAGGCGATCACCGACCCGGAGATGTTGGCGCAATGGACGCCGTACACCGCCGATCGGAACCTGAGCCGTACCGGTGATGCGGTGATCACCATGCTCACCGAGGACGGCGCCCCCGAAATGTCGCTGCCGGTCACCGTTCACGTCGTGGAGACCACTCGGCGGCTCGAACACGAGTGGGGCCCGGACGAATTGGTGTGGGACCTGACCCCGATCGAAGGCGGCACCCGCGTCGTGCTGACGCAGAGGTCGCGCGCCGAGGGGATGGCGTCGGCGCTCGCTGCGGGGTGGCATCTGTGCTTCGACGTACTCGATGCCCTTCTGGCAGGCGAGCCCTTCGGGCCGATCGTGGGTGAACGGGCGCGCGAGTACGGCTGGGACGCACTCAACTCCGGTTACGCGCGACAGTTGGGCATCGACGAATCTCAGGTCTGGTAGCTGCTCAGAGTTTGTGACTGGCAGGCTTTCTGGTGGAGGCTCGCGCGATCAGTTCGACGGGAAGCTTCACGGATTCGACGTTCTTGCCGGAGATCAGTGCGAGTAGGTGCTCGAGCCCGGTCGCACCGATCTTTCGGGCGGGGGACCTGACCGTCGTCAGGGGCACCGGGAGTTGGGAGACAACCGGAATGTCGTTGTAGCCGACCAACGCAAGATCGTCGGGAATGCTCAACCCGAGATCACGGGCCACACCGAGTACGCCGATCGCGATGGTGTCGCTCACCGTGAAAACGGCGTCAGGGCGCGTGTTCCCGCTGAGCAGTGTGGCCGCCGCATCGACACCCCCTTGAACTTCGAACTCGGACGCCACTATTCGGTTCGGCGGCAGTTCCAGACCGGCTTCGGCCAGGGCATCGCGGAAACCCGCGACGCGTTCCCTCGACGTGCTGGCGTGATCCGGCCCCGCGATCACTCCGAGATCGCGATAGCCGCAGTCCAGTAGATGCTTCCCCGCGAGGTAGCCGCCGAGGCGGTCGTCGCCGCTGACAAAGGGAAGGCTTCGGTTGACGGATGACGTCGCCGAGTCGATGTGCCGGTTCAGCAGCAGGATCGGCAGTGAGCGCAGGGGGAGCGAGTCGACGAAATCGGTACCCGGCAGGTGGATGCTGCTCAGCATGAGACCGTCGACCTGTCGGCTCACCAGGAACTCGACCGCTTTGCGTTGCGCTTCCAGATCGTCGGGCGGGCTGGAGAGCAAGACGGAGTACCCGGCTGCGGTGGCGGCTTCCTCGATGCCTTGGAACATGGTGGCCACTACAACGTCTGTCAGTCTCGGCATCACGACGCCGATGGTGGTGGTCTTGCGGGTACGAAGGCTGGCTGCCCACAGATTCGGTTGGTAACCGAGTTCCTCGGCAACCTGACGAACTCGGAGTGCGGAGTCGGACCATCCGTCGGCGGGCTCGGGCTGACGGAGGACCCGCGACGCCGTCGAGATGTGGACCCCGGCCTGGTCGGCGATTTCGCGCAACGTCGGCGGACGGCCGTTGCTGCGGTTCGACGGATCGGGCGTCATCTGCGTCGTGGCTCCTGGTCTGCGTCGGTTCTGAGTTGGTTCGGTGTCGGTCGGCAGTTCGGGGATTGACGGGTGCGCAACCGGGCTCTACTCTAGGCGATGCAAACGATTGCGCAATCGTTCTCGCAAAGGATTGCGCCCGAGAACACTGGAGGCCCCGTGACCACGCCGCAGTCCCTGTCCGAGCTTTTTGCCATCGACACCCTGCTGGACGCCGAGGAGATCGCGATCCGCGACACGGTCCGCAAGATGGTCGACGATCGCATTCGCCCGCACGTAGGTGAATGGTTCGAAGCGGCAGCACTGCCGGCTCGTGAGCTGGCCAAGGAACTGGGCGCGCTCGGCGTACTGGGCATGCACCTCGAGGGCTACGGCTGTGCCGGGATGAGCGCCACGGCGTACGGGTTGGCCTGCCAGGAACTCGAAGCTGTCGATTCGGGCATTCGCAGCCTCGTCTCGGTCCAGGGCTCGCTCGCCATGTTCGCGATCCACCACAACGGAAGTGAAGAGCAGAAGGAAGAATGGCTCCCGCGAATGGCGGCGGGTGAAGCCATCGGCTGCTTCGGTCTCACGGAACCCGATTTCGGATCCAACCCCGGCGGTATGCGAACCAACGCCAAGCGCGACGGCGACGACTGGATCCTCAACGGCACCAAGATGTGGATCACCAACGGCTCCATCGCGGACGTCGCCGTGGTCTGGGCTCGAACCGACGACGGCGTGCGCGGATTTGTCGTTCCCACCGACACTCCGGGATTCTCCGCCCCCGAGATCAAGAACAAGATGTCGCTGCGGGCGTCGGTCACCTCGGAACTGGTGCTCGAGGACGTGCGTCTGCCTGCCTCGGCGATGCTGCCCAAGGCTCGCGGACTGTCCGGCCCGCTCGGCTGCCTCAACGAGGCACGCTTCGGCATCATCTTCGGGGCAATGGGTGCAGCACGTGACTGCCTCGAGACTGCGATCTCATATGCACGTGATCGCAAGGTCTTCGACAAGTCGCTCGCCGCGTATCAGATCACCCAGGCCAAGATCGCCGACATGGCAGTCGAATTGGGCAAGGGGCAGTTGCTCGCCATCCACCTCGGGCGCCTCAAGGACGCCGGGACGGTTCGCCCCGAGCAGGTCAGCACCGGCAAGCTCAACAATGTCCGCGAGGCCATCAAGATCGCCCGTGAATGCCGAACCATTCTGGGCGCCAACGGCATCACGCTCGAGTACCCCGTGATCCGGCACGCCAACAACCTCGAATCCGTTCTCACCTACGAGGGCACGTCCGAGGTTCACCAGCTCGTGATCGGCCGCGCTCTCACCGGTGAAGAAGCTTTCCGGTGACGGCAGACGCTGTCGGAGCGCTCGACGGGTTGGTGATCGCTGATTTCGGCCGCGTCCTCGCCGGTCCGTACGCCACGATGATTCTCGCCGACCTGGGTGCCGAGGTCGTCAAGATCGAGCGGCCGGGTGTCGGGGACGACACTCGCAGCTGGGGCCCACCGTGGGTGGGGGACGAGTCGAGCTACTTTCTGTCGGTGAACCGCAACAAGAAGTCGGTCACTCTGGACCTGCGCGAGCGCGAGGATCTGGAGAGTGCACGCGAGCTGGTTCGCAATGCGGACGTCGTGGTGCAGAACTTCCTGCCGGGAACGATGGACCGTCTGGGGCTGGGCTACGACGCTGTCCGAGAAATGAATCCGCGTGCGGTCTACTGCTCGATCAGCGGCTTCGGTGGCAACAACTCTCTGCCGGGATACGACCTGTTGATTCAGGCGGTCGGCGGATTGATGAGTATCACCGGACCCGATCACAAGACTCCCACCAAGGTCGGTGTCGCGGTGGTCGACGTCATCACCGGCCTGCATGCCAGCGTGGGGATCCTTGCAGCGCTGCGCCATCGCGATCGCACAGGCGAAGGGCAGCACGTCGAGGTCAATCTGTTGTCCTCGTTGCTGTCCGCACTGGCCAACCAGTCGTCCGGCTACGTGGCCGCGGGCGTGGTGCCGCAGGCAATGGGCAACCGGCATCCGAGCATCGCACCATACGAGGTATTCGACACCGCGGACCGTCCGCTGGTCCTCGCGGTCGGCAATGATCGGCAATTCAGTTCGTTGACAGAGGTTCTCGGAGTTTCCGAACTTGCCGCTGATGCGCGTTTCGCGTCCAACAGCGACAGGGTTGCGCATCGAGAAGAGCTGTTCGCCGCCGTCACTGCTGCATTGGCCAAGGGCTCTGCGGACTCGTGGTTCGAGGCACTGACCGAGCGAGGTGTTCCGTGTGGGCCTCTCAACGACATCGCCGACGCGATAGCGCTGGCGGAACGGCTGAATCTCGATCCGGTGGTGTCCATCGACGACCCGCGTCGCGATGCACCGACTCGGCAGGTAGCCAATCCGATTCGGATGAGCGGCACGCCGGCAACCTATCGGTCGGCCCCGCCGCGGTTGGGGGAGGACAGCGTTCCCACTCCGTCCGGAGTCAGTTGACCCAAGCGAATCGGCCACCGGAATACCGGTGGCCGATCTGCGTGTGTGGCCGACTCAGCTGACCTTCAAGACCAGCTTTCCGGTGTTCGCTCCGGCGAAGAGAAGATTGAGGCTGTCGCCGAACGCGTCGATACCGCCGTCGACGACGTGCTCGCGAGCAGTCAATTCGCCACTCTTGATCCACTTTCCGATCTGCTCTTGTGCTTCTGCGTAGCGATCGAGGTAGTCGAAGACCACGAAGCCGGCCATCGTGGCGCGGTTGACGAGAAGTGACAGGTAGTGAGCAGGGCCTGGCTGAGGTTCGGTGGCGTTGTAGCCCGCGATGGCGCCGCAGATGACCACCCGAGCGCCGAGGCGCAGACGGGAGAGAGCGGCGTCGAGAATTTCTCCGCCGACGTTGTCGAAGTACACGTCGATTCCGTCGGGAGCGTTGGACTTGAGCGCCTTGTATACGGATTCGTTCTTGTAGTCGATGGCGACATCGAAGCCGAGGTCCTCGGTGAGCCACGCGCACTTCTCCGGACCGCCGGCGATGCCGATGACCTTGCACCCGTGGAGCTTTGCGATCTGGCCGACCAGACTGCCGACCGCACCCGCGGCACCGGACACGACGACGGTGTCACCGTCTTTCAGCTTTCCGACGTCGAGTAATCCGAAATACGCAGTGACGCCGGGGAAACCGAGAGCGCCGAGCCAGGTCGGCAGGGGAGCGATCGATTCGTCGACCCGAGTGACGTCTGTACCGTCGGAAACGCCGTACTCGGAAGCGCCGAAGGATCCGGCCACGATGTCCCCGACCTGGTAATCGGGGTGCTGTGATTCGGTGATGCGTCCGACGCCGTGGGCGCGCATGACGGAACCGAGCTTGACCGGCGGAACGTACGACTTGACGTCGTTGAGCCAACCGCGCATCGCGGGGTCGAGGGAGAGGTATTCGACCTTGACGACAAACTCGCCCGGTCCGGCGGACGGGATCTCGGCATCGACGTATTCCCAGGTGGAAGCGTCGGGAAGTCCTGTCGGGCGGGCGGCGAGGCGTACTTGGCGGTTGGTCATCTCTCCCCTTCGGCGAAACGAATTGAACTTGAGGCCGGATTCAATATAGGTGATGGATCACGAACTGGGAAGAGTTGGATGAACCGATTGACGACTATGTATGTTCGATCGATGAGCAATGTGGTCGAAGACGCGCCTGGTTGGTTCACTCGGGCGTTGGCAGCGCCGGTCGAGACGGGGTCGGTGGAGGTCGAGGGTGCCTCGGTGCACTTTCGGGCTTGGGGGCCGGCGGGGCCGGGAATCGTGCTGATTCACGGCGGCGCAGCCCACAGTCGCTGGTGGGATCACATTGCGCCGCAGTTCGCCGAGGGGCGCCGCGTCGTCGCTCTCGACTTGACGGGCCACGGCGACAGTCACACTCGCGACGCCTACGCGATGTCCCAGTGGGCTCGCGAGGTGCTGGCGGCGGCCGAGGCAGGGGGAATCGACGGCAAGCCGATTCTGGTGGGGCACAGTATGGGTGGGATTGTTTCTTTCGTGGCCTCGCATCTGCATGGCGAACTGTTGGACGGGGTTGTCATCATCGATTCTCCGCTCAAGGCGCGTACGCCCGAAGAGGAGGCGGCTCGACGCCAGAATGCGTTCGGCCCCAAGAAGGTTTATCCCACCAGGGAAGACGCGATGGGCCGTTTCCGCTTCGTTCCGCCGCAGGATTCGGGTCTGCCTGCGGTGCGTGACCATGTGGCGGCCACGTCGATGGAGGAAGTCGAGGGCGGTTGGTCGTGGAAGTTCGATCCGAATTTCTTTCTCCGAGTAGGCGCCGAAGATGTTCTCGACAGCGAACCACGTTGCCGCGTAGCCTATTTCCGAGCTGAGAACGGCATCGTGTCCGATCGACTCATGGAGCACATGCGCGGATTGTTCGGACCGGAGGCCATCGTGGCGGAGATTCCCGAAGCCGGACATCACGTCATGATCGATCAGCCGTTGCAACTCGTGACCGGGGTGCGAACTGTGTTGAGTGCGTGGTCCGTCGCAGGTCAAGTGCCGGTAAATCAAGCGGCAGGTAACGTCGATGGATGGGTAGAAGCATGAGCACGGAATTGACGCTCGAACCGAAAGTCGAAGCTGCACTGAAGTTGTGGCACACCATGATCGAAACCGGCGATCTGTCGGCGCTACCGACGATCGTCGCGCCCGACGCGCAGTTCCGATCGCCCACGGGATTCAAGCCGTACCAGTCCGCGGATGCCGTTGTGCTCATTCTCAATACGGTGATCCAGGTGTTCGAGAACTTCGAGTACCACCGTCAGTTCGCCGGAGCCAACGGTCGGCGGGTCGTGCTCGAATTCAGTGCGAACATCGGCGATAAAAGTCTCAAGGGAATCGACATGGTCGAATTCGACGAGGACGGCAAGATCGTCGATTTCGAGGTCATGGTGCGTCCGGCCAGCGGGCTCGCGGCTTTGGCTGCCGAAATGGGTAAGAGGCTCGGGCAGACGCTACCGACCTACAAAGCCTGAACTGAGTCCGGCCAAGGCTCAGTTCGTACTGAATCCGCCGTTGGAGTGAAGGAGTTGTCCCGTAATCCAGCCTCCGGCGTCGGACATCAGAAACCGAACGAGGTTTGCAGTGTCGCCGGGAGTACCCAGCCGGCCGGCAGGAGTCTGGAGGGTTGTGGCCTGTCTGATCGCGGGTGTCATCCATCCTGTGTCGATAGGTCCTGGGTTGACGACGTTGGCTCGTATGCCGCGTGATCCAAGTTCGACTGCGGCGGCGATGACGATGCGGTCGAGAGCGCCCTTGCTGGCCCCGTACGGAAGATTGTGGGCCGCATGGTCGCTGGTGAGTGCGATGATCCGCCCGGCCACCTGACTGACGTCGCGCTGTTCCGGAAGCCGTTCAGCGAACGCTTTGATCAGCAGCCAGGAGGCGCGAGCGTTGACGGCGAAATGTCGTTCCCAGCTCTCGACGGTGGTATCGAGGATCGAGCTGTCGACGCTTTCGCAATGTGAGAGCACCAGCCCACGGAGGTCGTTCCGCGCTGCGGCAGCGTCAACGAGCTGATCGGCCACGTCGGGCGAGGCCAGATCTCCGGGAACCAGGTCGACACGGCTTCCGAGTGCGCGACACTTCTCGGCAATGTCTTGCGGATCGTGCGCTCCGCGCCCGAACCCGACGCGTTCGTCGTAAGGCTCCCAGTAGCCGATAGCAAGATCCCAACCATCCTCGGCAAGGCCCAATGCGAGGCTCGCTCCGATCGACTTGCTCCGACCGACACCGGTGATCAATACGGTCCCGCGCTTGTCAGACACTGCTCGCCTCCAGAGATGTCCTGCAATTCAAATGGGGTGAGGTCACTTCAGATGGAAGCATCACTGTAGCGGGCGAGCTGTCGCCTGTATCGAGCGAGCTGTCGCCGTGCCTCGACCTGACCTGTGTCTTGACACGGCGCTGGTCACAGCGTTTGACTGAGATGCAAGCTCGAGTTGATTCGCCCGACTGCGTTCCGGGAGGTTGACCTATGCGCGGCAATGGAATTGCAGGCAAGGCTTTCTCAGGCGAGGGCTGTAGACGTGGAGCACGGTCTCATCGCGGGACCGTCTCGGTTCTGGCTTTGGTTGGGGTGTGCGTACTTTCGTTTGCCACCACTCAGATGGCCGGCGCGCAACCGGTTGCAGAGAATGTCGATACCGGGTTCGTGATCCCTTTTGCCGGGGCACCGGTCTACGAGAGCGTCGCGCCCACGCAGATGACTACTCCGGATCAACTCAACCAGCCACTCGGTCAGCAGACTGCGGAAGAGATTGCCGCGCAGATCGGACTCGAGCCAGCCGACGCTTTGACCGAGGAGCAGTATCGCGATCTCATCTCCGGCGGAGGGGTCGGCGGAAATCGCGAGGACGCCGCGGTGATCGACGAATGCGCCCGGATTCTCACCAATACGAACGGGCGGCCCCTCTATTCCGGCACGACGCCGTCGGTTCTGGCCAGTTACGGGTTGTACGTGAATCCAGACGGATTGCTGGAGAGTCCGGCCAACGCGGATGCGCCGACGCGACAGGTGAATACGCTGATCGCCCCTGGCGGTTTCGTGGGCACCTGGTTGCGCAACAACGGTGCGACGCACACTCTGATTGCGCTCTATCAGTCGGCATACACGGTGCAGGCAGTCTACGGATTTGCAGCGCAGCAGATTTCGGGAGCAGCGCAGCTGGTGACCAACACCAAAGGCAATGTGAGTTCGGAAGTCGGCATGTCGATGGCGCCGCCGCTCTGGATAGTGAACTTCGCACTGCTCTACATCTTGAAGCCGTCACTGGCGGCAGCGATGCCTGCACACTGGGCTCCCATTCCGCCGGCCGTTGCCGACGCCGTGAAAGCGAGTCCCACCGGCCAAGTCGCTTTCAGCGACTACGCGTCCTATTTCGAGTGATCGGTCTGGCGGACAGCGCTCACGAACTTCTCGATCAACGCGTGGTCCTTGACGCCGCGGGAGGATTCGACGCCGCTGGAGACGTCGACGCCCCAGGCTCCGGTGGCATCGAGTGCGTCGCGAACGTTGTCCGGGGACAGTCCGCCCGCCAGGATCCACTTGCCTTGCGGGCGCGATTGCTGTTGGGCCCAGTTCCACGGCACCCCTGATCCGGCGTCTGCGCCGTCGATCAGGAGTTCGTCCTCGCCGAGGTCGAGATTGTAACCGTCGCGGACGTTGCTGGAGACGACCGCGCGGATGACGGTGAGGCCGGCATCGTGCAGTCGCTGCACTTGCTCGGCGTCGACAAGATCGTGAACCTGTACGGTGCGAAGCCCGGTGATCTTCGCGATCTCGAGGATCTGATCGATCGGGTTGCCGAGAAAGACTCCGATTGCACGGATGTGATCGGGAACTCGCGCGAGCAGAGCGACTGCGAGTGTGGGGTCGACTTTGCGGACGCTCTCGGCGAAGACGAAACCGATGGCGTCGACGCCCAGGCCCACCGTGAGGTCGACCGTGTCAACGTCGCGTAGGCCACAGACCTTGATGAATGTCACCTGATACAGAGTACTAGCGTCGTCGTCTAGCCTCGTGCGTGCGACATTTCTACGCGCGAGAGGCTTGACGTGGACTGGCTCTACCGAATCAGTTTGATCTCGGGACCGCTGCCGGTGATCCTGACTGTCCTTGGGGTCCTGGGTGGTGTGTGGCTGCTCGGTTCGAACGTGCGCTGGTACTACCGCAGAGCGGTGCCGATCGCGGGGCTGATTGCGCTGGTGATCATGATCGCCGTGTGGATCACCGTCGAAAAGGTGATCGTGCCGTTCCCCGATCCCATCGAGATGTCGATCTACGTGTGGATCGGTCTCGGTATCTACGCGCTGCTACTTCTCGGGCCGCGAATCAAGGCGGGCGGAACCGTCGCGAAAGCGCTCCTGTCCGTGATCGCGACGGTTCTGGTCGTCATCACTGCCGCGACGCAGATCAATCTGGTTTTCGCCGCGTATCCGACTGTGGGAATTGCGTTCGGACACGACGATTTCGACCGCATCTCACTCAGTGAAGTTCCCGGTCCGACCGATCCTGTTGTCACCGGCGATCCCACCGACACTGTGTGGAAAGCGCCGGAGGGCATGCCGATTCGCGGACGGGTCACGACTTTGCCTGTCCCCGGGACGATTTCAGGATTCTCCGCGCGCGACGCGCAGGTGTATCTGCCGCCGTCGTACTTCACCAATCCGCGTCCGCTTCTTCCCGTGCTCGTGCTCATGGCAGGTCAGCCTGGCAAGCCCGAGGACTGGCTCCAGGGCGGAAAGCTGACCGCGACAATGGATGCCTTTGCACGAGATCACGAGGGGTTGGCTCCAGTCGTCGTGATAGCCGATGGAACAGGGTCGCAGATGGCCAATCCGCTGTGCACCGACTCGTCACAGGGCAAGGTCGGCACGTATCTGGCAAAGGACTTGCCCGCTGCGGTGGCGAATGCGTTCCAGATCGACACGAATCCGCGAGCGTGGGCAATCGGCGGGCTCTCCTACGGTGGCACCTGCTCACTGCAGATGGCGACCAATTACCCCGAGGTGTACCCGACATTCCTCGATCTGTCCGGTCAATTGGAGCCTTCGCTCGGTGACCGACAGCGAACCGTCGACGAGATATTCGGCGGCGACGAAGCGGCGTTCGTGAAGGTGAATCCGTTGGACCTGCTGGCGACTCGGAAGTTCCCGAACTCGGGCGGAGTGTTCGTCGTCGGAACAGATGACAATGAGTTCAAGCCCGGTCAGCAAAAGGTGTACGAAGCGGCCAAAGCGGCCGGAATGGACGCCAGGTATCTCGAGCTTCCCGGTGGTCACAGCTTTTCGGTGTGGTCGGCCGGCGTCGAGCAGGAGCTGACGTGGATCTCGCAGCGAATGGGACTGATCAGCTGAATCCTGTTCCGGTTTTGGAACGTGTTCTATATTCGGTGTGTGGCTGTCGTTCGGCAGTCTCTCGATCGTTCACCGACTGGAGTTCAGGCACATGTACGAGTGGTCCGACACCGACCTGATGTTCCGCGACGCCTTGCGGGGCTTTATCGACAAAGAGGTGCGACCTCACGTCGACGAGCTCGAAAGCGGTGCGCTGCCGCCGTTCGACATCATTCGCAAGCTGTACTCGACCTTCGGTCTGGCCGACATGGCACGCGAGGGCCTCGAGAAGTCGCTGGCACGCGAGCGCGGCGATGCGCCCTCCGGTGACGGTGAGAAGTCGAGCGCCTTCAGCGGCGCCGGCAGCATGGGCGTCGTGCTCAACAGCGAATTGGCCGGAGTCAGCCTCGGCCTGGTCGCATCGTTGGGTGTCAGCCTCGGATTGGCTGCCGGAACTATCCGCAGCCGCGGCACACTCGCGCAGAAGGAACGCTGGCTCCCCGGCCTGGTGACATTCGAGACCGTCGGCGCCTGGGCGATCACCGAACCGGACTCCGGCTCGGATGCCTTCGGCGGCATGAAGTCCTACGTACGCCGCGACGGCGACGACTACATTCTCAACGGCAACAAGACCTTCATCACCAACGGTCCGTACGCCGACGTGATGATCGTGTACGCAAAGCTCGACGAGGGCGATGCGTCGGTTGATCGTCGCGATCGCAAGGTGCTCGCCTTCATCCTCGACAAGGGCATGGAGGGTCTCACACAGAGCCCGCCGTTCAAGAAGATGGGCATGAACTCCTCACCCACAGGTGAGCTGTTCTTCGACAACGTCCGCATCACCAAGGACCGTCTGCTCGGCGAGACCGAGGACAGCGGAAAGTCGGACGGCAAATCCAGCGCCAAGGAGAGCTTTGCCGCCGAACGCATCGGCATCGCGTCCCTGTCTCTCGGCATCATCAACGAATGCCACCGTCTGAGTATCGAATACGCGAAGTCCCGCAAACTGTGGGGACGCGAGATCGGGCAGTTCCAGCTCATCCAGCTCAAGCTGGCCGAGATGGAGGTCGCTCGAATCAACGTGCAGAACATGGTCTTCAACGCGATCGAACGTACCGCGGCCGGAGACAAGGTGAGTCTCGCGGAGGCGTCGGCGATGAAGCTGTACTCCTCGCGCGCAGCGACCGAGGTCGCGATGGAAGCCGTGCAGCTGTTCGGTGGAAACGGCTACATGGCCGAGTACCGAGTCGAGCAGTTGGCGCGTGATGCCAAGTCGCTCATGATCTATGCGGGCAGCAACGAAATTCAGGTCACCCATATCGCCAAGGGCCTCCTGGGCTGACACCGGTACGTTTTCGCTTGTCGGTCGATCGCAGCAGGAACCAGATAGTCTTGCTGCGGTCGGCGACACCGCGCCGACGGATCGGAGTAAGCAGTGAACGCGTTAGATCCCATTGCGTCAGATTTCACTGCGCCGGATCCCACCAATGTTCATCCGATGGCCGGGCAACCGCGAGTGGTGTTGCTGAGGCCGTTGATCGACAACCCGTTGATCGAGGTAGGGGAGTACACCTACTACGACGATCCGGAGTTCGCCGAAGAGTTCGAGACTCGAAACGTGTTGCATCACTACGGTCCCGACAAACTGGTGATCGGAAAGTTCTGCGCCCTGGCCACCGGTGTCACCTTCATCATGAACGGCGCGAACCATCGTATGAACGGTGTCTCCACCTACCCGTTTCCGATCATGGGCGGTGATTGGGCCAGGCACATGGATTTGGTGCAGGATTTGCCGTCGCGCGGTGACACCGTCGTGGGGAACGACGTGTGGTTCGGCGGGAACGTGACAGTCATGCCCGGTGTCCGGATCGGTCACGGGTCGATCGTGTCCACTGGCGCCGTCGTAACGCGCGACGTCCCGGACTACGCAATTGTCGGCGGCAACCCGGCAACGGAGATCAAGCGCCGCTTCAGTGCCGAAGACATCGAGAAGTTGGTGCGAATTGCTTGGTGGGACTGGCCGATCGAGAAGATCACCCGCCACGTCCGGGTGATCTCGGACGGGAGTGTCGCGGAACTCGAAGCGGTCGAGTGATCTACCGATCTGCTAGTTCGATCGAGTGAGCGAGTAGTTCCGGACGTGAAGCAGAGCGGCGGCGAAAAGACCGACAGCAAGACCTGTGGCCGTGAAGGTGATCAGGTTCGGTTCGAGGTCGAAGTGGATGATGGTCAGGCGAGCACTCCGAGGATGCTCAGGAGCATGCCGGTCGCGATGAAAACTGCGAAGAGTGGTTCTGCAACACGGTCGCGCAGCGTTGTGAGTCGCATTCGACGATCGTCTCATCTCAGCCCGAGATCGAGAGTCTTTGTCGGTGGCTTCCATTAGCGTGTGCGCATGACTCTCACACTCGGCATGATCACCTTCGACAGTCTCGATCCCGGTCCGCTCGCAACGTGGTGGGCAGCGCAGTTGGGCGGAAACATCGTCGAGGAAAACGACGGTTGGTTCTACATCGTCGCGGTCCCTGACAGCGCCACCAACTTCGCATTCCAGAAGGTCCCGGACCCCACCGCCGGCAAGAATCGCATCCATCTCGATTTGGGGAGTCCGGATCTCGACGCCGAGGTGGCGCGGCTCGTCGAGGCCGGAGCAACTGAGCACCACCGCGAGAACATGGACGGTTTCCGCTGGGTGACGCTCCTCGATCCTGATGGGAATCAGTTCTGCGTGTCGGGTCCTCACGCCTGAGCTGACAGGTTCTGAGCTCGCCCGATTCCGCCCACTGATTTCGTGCCCACTGATTTCGCGGACACCGATTCGGGCATGATGAGGGGCATGACTTCTCAGACTTCTCGGACCGGGGCCGACGCAGACGGCTTGTGCAGCTTCGTCGATTCGTCACCGTCGCCGTTCCATGTGTGCGCGACGGTGGCGACCGAGCTGACGGCCGGCGGGTTCGTCGAAGTCCACGAAACGCAGTCGTGGCCAGCCGAGCCCGGACGGTACTTCCTCGTGCGAGGCGGTTCGCTGATCGCCTGGAGCACCGAGGGCGTGGGAAGTACCGCTCCGTTCCGGATTGTCGGAGGTCATACCGACAGCCCCAACCTGCGGGTCAAACAGCATCCCGACCTCACTTCGGCCGGGTGGCAGATGGTGGGCCTCGAACCGTATGGCGGTGCGTGGCTGAACTCCTGGCTCGACCGCGATCTCGGTATCTCCGGACGATTGAGTGTCCGGGTGGGAAACACTGTGGAGCAGAAGCTGGTTCGCATCGACGACCCGATTCTTCGTGTTCCGCAGCTGGCTATCCACCTGTCCGAAGATCGCAAGGGTGTGACGCTGGATCCGCAGAGGCACGTCAACGGAATCTGGGGCGTGGGTTCGAAGCCCAAGTCTTTCATCGGCTTTGTCGCCGAGCGTGCGGGTGTAGCCGCGTCGTCGGTTCTCGGCTGGGAATTGATGACACACGACCTTGCGCCCAGCGCAGTCGTGGGGGTGGACAAGGAACTGGTCAGCGCCCCCAGGCTCGACAATCAGGGCACGTGTTATGCAGGGACACAAGCACTTCTGGCCGCAGTCGAGTCGCCCGGTCAGCAGGTCCCAGTGCTTGCACTCTTCGATCATGAAGAGGTCGGCAGCATGTCCGATCGCGGAGCTTTCTCGGACCTGCTGAACACCGTGCTCGAGCGGATCGTGTTGGGACGCGGTGGTGGCCGCGAAGAATTCCTGCAGGCGATGGCCGGCTCGGTATGCGCGTCGGGCGACATGGCACACGCGACGCACCCCAATTACCCGGACCGCCACGAGCCCGCTCATCGGATCGAGATCAACGGTGGGCCGGTACTCAAGGTGAACCAGAACCTGCGCTACGCCACCGATGCGGCCGGTGCCGGCGAATTCGCGCTCGCGTGCGATCAGGCGGGAGTGCCGATGCAGCGCTACGTCCACCGCGCCGATTTGCCGTGCGGCTCCACCATCGGACCGATCACGGCATCACGCACCGGACTGTCCACCGTCGACGTCGGCGCGCCTCAGCTCGCGATGCACTCTGCCCGCGAGCTGATGGGCGCGGCAGATGTCCGCATGTATGCCGACGCGCTCGGTGCGTTCCTCACGCCGCGTTGTTAGAGGGCGGGTAGCTGGGGGAGCGGGCAGTTAACGGGCAGAGAGCCCAGCGGGTGTAGCCGGTAGATCCTCGAAGAAGTCGGCGCTCGGAGTGAAGAACATCGAGCCCGTCACGGCCGTCGAGAAATCGAGCAGACGGTCGTAATTGCCGCGAGGGTTGCCGAGAAACATGTTCTCGAGCATCCGTTCGGTGATCGCCGGCGTGCGGCAGTAGCCGATGAAAAAGGTGCCGATCTCGTCGTCGCCGAGGCGCCCGTACGGCATGTTGGCACGCAGGATCTCGAGAGCCTTGCCGTTCTCGTCCTTGATTGCGTTGAGGGCTACGTGCGAGTTGGCCGGCTTCACGTCGGACGTCATCTCGATGTCCTCGAGCTTGCTGCGTCCGATCACACGTTCCTGCTCGTCGACGGTGATTGCTTCCCAGTCCCGCATCTTGTGGACGTAGCGCTGGATGTGGACGTAGCTCCCTCCGGTGAACGCAGGATCTTCGTCTCCGACAGTCACGGCGGCGACGGCGTCGCGGCCCACCGGATTTTCGGTGCCGTCGACGAAGCCGATGAGGTCTCGGTTCTCGAAGTACTGGAAGCCGTGAACCTCGTCGACCACCGTGGCTGCGCCGTGCAGTCGCTTCGTGATCTGCCGAGCCACCTCGAAACACGCATCCATGCTCAGCGCGCGGATGTGGAAGAGCAGATCGCCGGGAGTCGACGGCGCCGAGTGAACGTCGCCCTGCAAAGCGGTGAACGGGTGCAGTAGCGCGGGGCGCGGACCGGCGAACAGTCGATCCCAAACCGACGAACCGATGCTTGTCACCACATCCAAACCTGATCCGGGGACGCGCAGCCCCACGGCGCGCTGTAGGCCGGCGACGTCGGCGAGTAGTTCTCGTGTGGTGTTCTCGCCACCCGGATTCACGGTCGCGACCAGGAAAATCGCAGCCGGAGTGAGGGGAGTGGTCACCGACTGGGACTGTGCTGTGAGGTCGGACTGACGAACATCCTGGGGCATGCGAGACCTTTCGAGGGAGAGAGTGGGCCGGCCCTGACTTTAAGAAAACCGACCGGATCACCCAAACCGGGGCGGGTGTGACGGGCGATACTTCGCAGGCCCGGAGGTGTTGCGGGTGCTGCCGTCTGCGGAAGTCGTCGGCCCACACCGATAGACTGTCCCCCGGCACGTTCTTTCGTTGGGCACATTCGTGGTGTCCCGCTCCGCGCCGGCTTGCCTCTTGACTCCCGTAGGGAAGGGACCACTCTCCAGTGTCTGCTCACCAGGTCGATACCGTCACGCACGCATCGGCTGATCCCGATGCCGCTCAGCCGTTCAAGGAGCTCGGTCTCAAGGACGACGAATACGCACGCATCAAGGAGATCCTGGGCCGCCGTCCCACGGACGCCGAACTGGCGATGTACTCGGTGATGTGGAGCGAGCACTGCTCGTACAAGTCCTCCAAGGTCCACCTCGGATACTTCGGCAAGACCACCACCGACGAGATGCGCGCCAACATGCTGGCCGGTATCGGTGAGAACGCCGGCGTCGTCGACATCGGTGACGGCTGGGCAGTCACGTTCAAGGTCGAGAGCCACAACCACCCGTCGTACGTCGAGCCTTACCAGGGTGCGGCGACCGGTGTCGGCGGCATCGTCCGCGACATCATGGCCATGGGTGCTCGTCCGATCGCCGTCATGGATCAGCTTCGGTTCGGTGCTGCTGACGCCCCCGATACCCGTCGCGTCGTCGACGGTGTCGTGCGCGGTGTCGGTGGATACGGAAACTCCCTCGGCCTGCCGAACATCGGCGGCGAGACGGTCTTCGACGAGTCCTATGCAGGTAACCCGCTGGTCAACGCCCTCGCTGCCGGCGTCATGCGCGTCGAGGATCTGCATCTGGCCTTCGCTTCGGGCGCGGGCAACAAGATCATCCTGTTCGGCGCACGCACCGGTCTCGACGGAATCGGCGGCGTCTCGGTCCTCGCGTCGGCGACGTTCGACGACGAGGGTGGAGACACCGGCGGACGTAAGAAGCTGCCCGCGGTTCAGGTCGGCGACCCGTTCACCGAGAAAGTGCTCATCGAGTGCTGTCTCGACCTCTACAAGGCCGGCCTCGTCGTCGGCATCCAGGACCTCGGCGGCGCCGGGCTGTCCTGCGCCACCTCCGAGCTGGCCGCGGCCGGCGACGGCGGCATGCACATCAACCTCGAGAAGGTTCCGATGCGCGCCACCGGAATGACCCCGGCCGAGGTGCTCTCGAGCGAATCGCAGGAGCGCATGTGCGCCGTGGTCACGCCCGAGAACGTCGATGCGTTCATGGAGGTCTGCAAGAAGTGGGACGTCCTGGCCACCGACATCGGCGAGGTCACCGACGGTGAGCACCTCACCATCTCCTGGCACGGCGAGACCGTCGTCGACGTTCCCCCGCGCACCGTCGCGCACGAGGGTCCGGTTTACCACCGCCCCGTCGAGCGTCCGGCAACGCAGGATGCCTTGATCGCGAATACGACTGCCGGACTGAAGCGTCCCGAAACCGACGCCGAGCTCGAAGCGACCCTGCTGAAGATGATCGCCTCGCCTGCCCTGTGCAGCCGCAAGTGGATCACCGAGCAGTACGACCGCTACGTCCGCGGAAACACCGTCCTGGCCGAGAACGCCGACGGCGGTGTCATCCGCATCGACGAGAAGACCGGACGCGGAATCGCACTGTCCACCGACGCTTCGGGCCGCTACACCGCGCTCGACCCGTACACCGGTGCGCAGCTCGCGTTGGCCGAGGCTTTCCGCAACGTGGCAGTCACGGGCGCAACGCCCAAGGCCGTCTCCAACTGCCTGAACTTCGGTTCTCCCGAGGACCCGGGTGTCATGTGGCAGTTCCAGCAGGCCGTTCGCGGCCTTGCCGACGGCTGCGCCACCCTCGGCATCCCCGTCACCGGCGGCAACGTCAGCTTCTACAACCAGACCGGATCCACGGCAATCCTGCCGACGCCGGTGGTTGCCGTCCTCGGTGTGATCGACGACGTTCACCGCCGCATCCCGACGGGCCTCGGACTCGAGCCCGGCGAGACGCTGATCCTGCTCGGCGACACCCACGACGAGTTCGACGGCTCCATCTGGTCGCAGGTCGAGCACGGTCACCTCGGTGGCGTGCCGCCGAAGGTCGACCTCGCCCGTGAGCAACTGCTCGCCGACATTCTGCTCGCCTCTTCGCGTGACGGTCTCGTCACCGCAGCCCACGACCTCTCCGAGGGTGGACTGGCCCAGGCTGTCGTCGAAGCCGCGCTGGCCGGCGAAACCGGTTGCCGCATCCTGATTCCCGAGGGCGCAGATCCGTTCGTGACCTTGTTCTCGGAATCGTCGGGACGCGTCCTCGTTGCAGTTCCGCGTACCGAGGAGACTCGCTTCACCGGTATGTGCACCGCCCGCGGCTTGCCGTGGACGCGTATCGGGGTCGTCGACGAGGGCAGCGACTCCGTCGAGGTCCAGGGACACTTCTCCGTCACGATGGCCAAGCTCCGTGAGGCCTTCGAGGGAACGCTGCCCGCACTGTTCGGGTGATAGATGGTCGATTCCGGAGAACTGACTTCTTCTGACAGCCAGCCGCAGGAACACCACCTGCGGCTGGCTGTTCCCGCACCCCTCGAGAAGCTCGACAACCGCTTCACCGAGTGGGCGTGGGGGCTCCTCAAACTCGACTTCACCGGCATCGCGTTTGCCGCGTTCTTCTTCTGCTGGTCGTTGACCCCTTCGCTGTTGCCGCGCGATTGGCTTTTCCAAGGTCTGATCGGCGGAATCAACTCGGCCATCGGCTACGGCGTCGGTACTGCGATCGGTTGGGCTGTCGAGCGATACCTGCTCAGCGGGCGACGGTGGTGGCCACTGCCCGAGCCGGTGCCTTCCGCGATCAAGGTCTTCGTTCCGGTCGCGTCCATCGTCGCGGCGATCATCATGCTGGTCTACGCGGCCGGGTGGCAACGTGAAATCGCGGCACTGACCGATGCCGAAGGCACGACCACTTCCGGCTACATCCGAACCCTCGGACTGAGCCTGCTCGTCGGTGGCCTGCTCATCTCGATCTGGCGGGTCCTCCACGATCTGGTGAAACTGATTGCCCGACAGCTGATGCGGCGGTTCCACTGGTCACGGTCGGTGGCCAATGGCGTCGGTGTCCTGGTTGTCACCGTCCTGTTCTTCATGCTGGTCGACGGCGTCCTGGTCCGCGGAATCTATGCAGCGACCAACTCGATCTTCAGTCTGCAGAACTCGACCACTCGCGACGGCATCGTCGAACCGCAGGATCCGATGAAATCGGGTAGCCCCGAATCAGCCGCTCCCTGGGACACATTGGGGTTCGAGGGACGAAACTTCGTCTCGCGCGGACTCGACGCGCAGGAACTCGAAGCGGCAACCGGTAAGCCTGCGATGGATCCGATTCGCGTATATGCCGGACTTGAAAGCGCCGAAGATCCCGAAGAGCGTATGGATCTGGTCATCAAGGAGCTGGAGCGAACCGGCGCCTTCCAACGCAAGGTCCTCGTGGTCATTCCGACGACGGGTACGGGGTGGGTCAATCCCACTGCGGCACAGGCAATCGAACTTGTGCATGACGGCGACACTGCTCTTGTCGCCAGCCAGTACTCGTACCTGCCGAGTTGGATCTCGTTCCTCGCCGATCAGGAGAAGGCGCAAGCTGCCGGACGCCTGTTGATCGAGCGGGTACACGAAAGATGGCTCCAGGAACCGGAAGCCACCAGGCCGAAGTTCATGGTCTACGGCGAGAGCCTCGGCGTCATGGCCGGCGCCGGAGCCTTCGACACACTGCAAGCGGCGCGCGATACCGCCGACGGAATTCTGTGGGTTGGCCCACCGAACGCGACGCAGTTGTGGCGTTCGATCGAGAAGAGGCGCGATCCTGGTACCCCCGAAGTAGCGCCCGTATACGCGGACGGCTTGGCCGGCGTGCGGTTCGCGGATCGCTCCGAAGACATTCCGACCGACGGGATGACGTGGCCGCAGCCGCGGGTTCTGTTTGTCCAGCACCCTTCCGATCCGGTGGTGTGGTGGTCGCCCGACCTCATGTTCAATCGGCCCGAGTGGCTCAAGGAAGTGCCCGGTTTCGACCGCTCGCCGTCGATGAAATGGTTCCCGGTCGTGACGTTCTGGCAGGTGTCTGCAGACCTCGGTAACGCCGCGGGAGTTCCCGACGGTCACGGTCACAATTACGGAACCTCCGTTCTGGACGCCTGGATCAGCGTCGCCCAGCCCGAGGGATGGACGGCTGCAGAAACCGAGCGGGTGCGGTCGGCATTGGTTGTCGCCGTGAAATCAGAGGGCCCCGAGAAGTGAGGGGAGTCGCCTCGATCGCGCTCTCCGCCGCCGCGATCACCTGGAGCAACGTCGTGCTTCCGGCATTCGGTCTTTCGCCCCGAGCCCGCGCCGTGGTCAACACCGCGGCCGGTCTGTCGGCCATCGGAGTCCTACTCGCACGTGGTTACACCCGCGAGGAACTCGGCTTGGCGCACACCGGCATTCGTGGTGGTGCTCAGTTCGGCGGAGCCGCGGCGGGGGCGGTCCTCACCGGCTACAGCGTCGCTTTGGCCGTTCCGTCCTTGCGCGCGACTCTCGCTGCCGACGAGCGAGCAGACGGCCGCGAAGACTTCCTCGAATGGATCATCCTGCACATCCCGTTCGGGACGGTGCTCTCCGAGGAACTGTTGTTCCGTAGCGCGATGTCGGCCGTCTGGAGCCGCGAACTGAACAGGCCGACCGCGCAGGCTGTTCACGCACTGACCTTCGGGCTGTGGCACGTCGCTCCCGCTCGCGGTGCCGGCGACAACGTTCCCGCAGCAGTGGCGTTCACCGGCGCTTCGGCATTGCTGTTCGAGTGGCTGCACCGCCGTGGCGGCAGCGTACTTGCCCCCGCCCTGCTGCACCTGGCCACGAATGCCGGTGGCGCACTTGCCGTTCGTATCGCTACTCGCAGACAGGGAGTGAACTGATGCCGCCCCGCCGCGCCGTCGACCCCGCCGAATTCCGTGCCGCCGTCCTGGCCGTCGGCCCGTGGCTTCGAGATCCGGAACTGCCGAAGCCTTCGCGCAGTGAACTCGGTGCGGCAGTGAAGATGAGTGCGCGCACTCTCGAACAGATCGCCCCCGGATCGAGCGTCGAGGTGCGGGTCCCACCGTTTGTTGCGGTGCAATGCATCGAAGGTCCGCGTCACACCCGCGGAACCCCGCCCAACGTCGTCGAGACGGACGCTCGGACGTGGTTGCAGATGGTCACCGGATTGCTCGAGTTCTCCGAGGCCTCAGGTGACGGAAGAGTCGACGCCTCAGGTAGCCGCGCTCCCGAAATTGCGCACTGGCTCCCACTGCTGCGGTTGACCTAGCAACAGAGGGGTTGGCGCAGCAACAGAGTGGTTGACGCAGTAACAGTGAGAGACCATCCGGTTCGCTTCGGCGTGATCTGAGAGCCAAGGCAGCCCTCAGGGGAAGTGAGTCCCAAAATGGCCGTAGACTGTGGATGCCCCCCAACCCCTGCCCACAAAGGGAGCGCCCGGTGACTCGTGCCGATCTGTCGGTCAACAGTCCAAATCTCCTCGCTTCGAACCCGTCCGACGAGGACGAGAACGAGCCCCGCGAAGAATGCGGTGTATTCGGCGTCTGGGCGCCGGGAGAGGATGTGGCGAAGCTCACTTATTACGGCCTGTACGCACTTCAGCACCGTGGTCAAGAAGCTGCCGGCATTGCGGTAGCCGACGGCTCCCAGGTGCTGGTGTTCAAGGATCTCGGCCTGGTCAGCCAGGTATTCGACGAGCAGACCCTCGCAGCGATGCCAGGTCACGTCGCCGTCGGACATTGCCGTTACTCCACCACCGGATCCACGACGTGGGAGAACGCGCAGCCCATCTTCCGTACGACCACTGCCGGTACCGGCATCGCCCTCGGCCACAACGGCAACCTGGTCAACACCGCTGAACTCGCGAGCCGCACCCGTGCAGCCGGCCTGGTCAACGACAAGCGCCCCAATGCCGCGACTTCCGACTCCGACCTCATCGGTGGTCTCCTGGCACACGCTGCCGGCGACAGCACCATCGAACAGGCCGCAATGGAATTGCTTCCCACGTTGGAGGGCGCGTTCTGCCTCACCTTCATGGACGAGCACACGCTGTACGCAGCGCGCGATCCGCACGGCATCCGCCCGCTCTGCCTCGGTCGACTCGACCGCGGTTGGGTAGTCGCCAGCGAGACGGCAGCCCTCGACATCGTCGGTGCGTCGTTCGTTCGCGACATCGAACCCGGTGAGCTGCTTGCGATCGACGCCGACGGTGTTCGCTCCTCACGTTTCGCGAATCCGACGCCCAAGGGCTGTGTTTTCGAGTACGTCTACCTTGCCCGTCCCGACAGCGTCATCGGTGGCCGTTCGGTCCACTCGACCCGCGTCGAGATCGGCCGTCTGCTCGCCAGCGAGCATCCCGCCGAAGGTGACTTGGTCATCCCCGTTCCCGAGTCCGGCACCCCCGCAGCCGTCGGGTACGCACAGGGCTCAGGCATCCCCTACGGCCAGGGTCTGATGAAGAACGCCTACGTGGGCCGTACCTTCATCCAGCCGTCGCAGACGATCCGTCAGCTCGGTATCAGGCTCAAGCTCAACCCGCTCAAGGAAGTCATCCGCGGCAAGCGCCTTGTGGTGGTGGACGATTCGATTGTCCGCGGAAACACCCAGCGTGCGCTCATCCGGATGCTCCGCGAAGCCGGCGCTCTCGAAATTCACGTCCGTATCGCCTCGCCGCCGGTCAAGTGGCCCTGCTTCTACGGCATCGACTTCGCCTCACCGGCCGAATTGATCGCCAACGGCGCAGGCGGACAGGACGCGACGTTCGAGGAAATGCTCGACGGCGTGCGTCGTTCCATCGGAGCTGACACCCTCGGATACATCTCCACCGAGGGCATGATCGCCGCCACCGAGCAGCCGGCCAGCCGTCTGTGCGCCGCGTGCTTCGACGGGACCTACCCGATCGCGCTTCCCAAGGAAACGTCGATCGGCAAGAACGTCCTCGAGGGGATGCTCGAGAGCACCGCAGGTTCGACGGCCACTCGCGACAACGACAATGCGAGCGCGCTCAGCCGCCCCTGAACATCAGAATCGTTGAAATTCGACAGCCGAGAATCTGCCGTCCGCAGCATGTGGGCGGCAGATTTTCTGTTCACGACTTTCTGTTCACGACTTTCTGTTCCACGACACGGCATACGTCGTGAGCATCTGGCATAGTGCCCTCCGTGGCGCAACTGAGAATGGATGGGCACCGGGTCCTGGTCGCAGACCTGGTGGGGGACACCATCAAAGCGATCAACGGCTCGATGGTGGCGTACGAGGGTGCGATCACCTTCAAGAACGCCGGAATGGGCGGTGGTGGCGGGCTGCGTGCCGCGCTGAAACAGAAGGCGGCAGGTGAATCACTGTCCCTGATGGAAGTCAGCGGTCAAGGCACCGTCTACTTCGCGGTCGACGCCCAGGACATCACGATTATCGAGCTCAACAACGACGCTTTGCACGTCGAAGCCTCGCAATTGCTCGCATTGGTCGGCCAACTGCGAACCGACGTGAAATTTGCCGGTCTCCGCGGCGCAGGTTCCGGACAGGGCTTGTTCACGACGGTCGTCAGCGGCACCGGTCTGGTGGCGGTGCTGTCGAAGGGCGGACCGATCATCGCGCTCGAAGTCAGCCCGCAGTATCCGCTGGTTGCCGATCCCGACGCATTCGTCGCTCACCGTGGCCAGCTGAACCAGAGCTTCGTCACCGACGTCACCTGGCGCTCTGCGATCGGCGGTGGCAGCGGTGAAGCGTTCTCGCTGCGATTCGACGGATCCGGAGTCGTCTACATCCAGCCTGAGGAGCGCTGACCCATGCCGTTGGAATTGGTGAACAGCAAGGTCGTCAAGTCGACCCTCGCACCGGGACAGAACGTGCTCGCCCGCACCGGGTCGATGCTCTATTACACCGGTGACGTCCGCTTCATCCCGCACAGCATGGGCGGTGGGCCCGGCGCCATGCCGAACATGGGCGGTATCGCCGGGATGGCCGGCCGCATGATGTCCGGCGAGCATGCACGCATGATGGCGGCCGAGGGAAACGGTGAGGTCTTCTACGGGCATGCCGGCTTGTACGTCGAGGTCATCCACCTCGACGGTTCGTCGATGCTCACGGTCGAAGCCGACCGACTCCTCGCACACGACGGTTACCTCCAGAGTTCGATAGTCGCTCTCACGTCGCAGGGCGGTGTGCGCGGAGCGGTACGCGGAGCGATGACCGGTCAAGGACTGTTCACGACGCAGTTGCACGGACAGGGAAGCGTCGCGGTCCTCTCGCACGGGGGCGCGATTCCGTTGCAGGTCGGTCCGAACAATCCTCAGGTCGTCGTCGACCCGCAGGCATACGTGTGCCACATCGGTCAGATCAACGTCGACATCTCCGCGAACGTCGGCTGGCGCGAGGCCGTCGGCAAGGGCTCGGGGGAGTCCATCCAGCTGAAGATGACCGGCGCCGGCACCGTTTGGGTCCAGGCGTCCGAGCAGAAGTTCTGAGAGGGCACAGAGCATGGGTATCGAAATTCACAATCCGGCAACTCTGCCCGCCAACGACAACGTCCCGGGCAACGACTACGCCTTCTGCGTCGAGATGGCCGGACAACCGTGGTTCACGTCCAAGGGCGCGATGATCGCGTACTACGGAAACATCAACTTCGAGCCGCTCGGGCGCACGAGCATGACGGCGATCGTCGCGGCCAGGTTTTCTTCACCGCTCTACGCGGACGACTGGGTGCTCGCTCAGGGACAGGGCAAGTTGATCCTCGGGGACCGCGGATTCAACATCAATTCCTACGACCTCGACGACGGCAACCTCACGATTCGCGCGGCCAATCTCCTCGCCTTCGAGACCAGCCTGGACCTCAAACAGTCCATCGTCCCAGGCTTTTTGACGCTACTGGGGACAGGCAAGTTCCTGGCGTCGTCCAATGGCCCGGTCATGTTCGCGGAGCCGCCGCTGCGCATCGACCCGCAGGCGTTGGTGGGTTGGGCCGACTGCCCGTCGCCGTCCCACCACTTCGATGCCGACTGGATGCAGAGCTTCCTGGGCGCGGTTCGCGGAAGCATGTTCGGCGCGAACACCGGCGAAGAACGCCAGTTCGATTTCACCGGAGCCGGGACGGTACTGATCCAGTCGAGCGAGAAGGTCGTCCACGACGGACACCTCCTCAAACACATCGAATCCGAGACGGTCGCACTCGGGCAGAACAGTCTGCGCGCACTGCACGCCTCGATCGGTGCGCGGCTGCAGAACTGACGTCTCGGGGTACGCGAGGTCTCACCGAGGGGGCCGGTCCGGTAGCGTATGGGCGTAATCGTCGGTATTTGTGTGCGCGCTCTGGGTCTCGAGTCGAACGATCCATCTCGCGTCACGAGGATTGCAAACACTTCACATTGCAAGACCACTTACCTGTGCACGAGCAATACGTGCTCGCGAGAAATACAAGGCTGGAGTAGTAACCCGATGACCGAGGACAGTCACCGCACCGCAGGCGCCTCCTACGCGGCAGCAGGAGTCGATATCGCCGCAGGCGACCGGGCGGTGGAACTCTTCGCCCCTCTGGCCAAGAAGGCCAGCCGCCCCGAGGTCATGGGTGGCCTCGGTGGTTTCGCCGGCTTGTTCTCCCTCAAGGGTGACTACAAGGAGCCGTTGCTCGCCGCATCGACCGACGGCGTCGGAACCAAGCTCGCTGTCGCCCAGGCGATGGACAAGCACGACACGGTCGGACTCGACCTCGTCGCCATGGTTGTCGACGACCTCGTCGTCTGTGGCGCCGAGCCGCTGTTCCTCCAGGACTACATCGCCGTCGGCCGGGTCATCCCCGAGCGCGTCGCGGAATTGGTCAGCGGCATCGCCGAGGGCTGCATCCAGGCCGGCTGCGCTCTCCTCGGCGGCGAGACCGCCGAGCACCCCGGCATCATGGCCGACGGTGACTACGACCTTTCCGCCACCGGTGTCGGCGTCGTGGAGGCAGAGAAGCTGCTCGGACCGGATCGCGTTCGCCCCGGCGACGTCGTCATCGCGATGGGTTCTTCGGGACTGCACTCCAACGGTTACTCACTGGCCCGCAAGGTCCTGCTCGAGATCGACCGCATGAACCTGAGCGCACACGTCGACGAGTTCGGCCGCACGCTCGGTGAGGAACTGCTCGAGCCCACCAAGATCTACGCCAAGGACTGCCTGGCACTCGCTGCCGAGACCGACGTGCGCACGTTCTGTCACGTCACCGGTGGCGGTCTCGCCAACAACCTCGCGCGCGTCATGCCCAAGGGCTTGGTCGCCGAACTCGATCGCGGAACCTGGAGCCCCGCTCCGGTCTTCGCCATGATCGCGCAGCGCGGACGCGTCGAGCGCGCCGAGATGGAGCAGACGTTCAACATGGGCGTCGGCATGGTCGCCGTCGTCGCACCCGAGGACGTCGACCGCGCACTTGCCGTCCTCACCGCACGCCACATCGACTGCTGGACGCTCGGTAGCGTCAAGAAGGCGTCGGACGCCGCTGCAGAGCGTGCGTTCTTGGCCGGAGACCACCCGCGCTTCTAGACCGCAACGTCAACTGCCCCATCGGAGAAATCCGGTGGGGCAGTTTTGTGTGTCCGTACAAGCAGGCGCGAGGCGGAAAATGGAACGCAAAAATGAGGAAGAGCGATCAGCTCTTCCTCATTTCACAGTCTGCGCGGTGGCAGTGCGCGGTCAACGCCGCCAGTCGTCGTAGTCGTCCTCTCGCGCATGCCCTTCCCTATCGGAAGTCTGGTCCGATCGGACACTGCTCCGATGCGAGTTGGTCGATCCACCTGCGAGCTCTCTTTGCAGGCTGTCGAAATCCGTGGTCGGTACGCTGTATTTCAATTCGCGTGCAACCTTGGTCTGCTTTGCCTTAGCCCGGCCGCGGCCCATGGCTGACCCCCTCGCGCTTTCGCGGGGCGGCCTGGGGAATTTGGCGGCCCCGTTTGAGTGTGTAAGTTTCCTGACACACACTCTAGCGTGGAAAAGTCGCTTCCGCTTCCACGAAGGCCTCACCGCCGTGTCTGATTGCTCTCACTATGGCCGCGAGCTGCCAGGATGCTGAAAGAACTCGTCAGAACTTTGTGAGAACTGCTCAGAAGTTTCCGGGAATAGCGCGAATCGTCCCCACTCGGGCGTCGCCGCCGAAGACCGGAGCGGATGCGAGAGCCGCCAACTCCTCGGTCCACTCGGTGTTCATCCGCTTGAGCAGAGCTGCCGCCAAGGGCAGGAGCGCCCGCTCGTGACCGTCGTCGATCTTGAGGGCGAAAGCGGAACCGTCGGGAAGCGCTCCGGCGTAGATGCCGTCGTATCCGGTCTTGGAGAACAGACCCGGCACGGCGGACATCAGGCGCTGATCGTTGCGGCCGGTGCCCGAGACGAGGAAGGGGTTCTCGCGGACCGCGTCGGCCACAGCTCGTTCGGGTGAGTCGGGCTCAGCCGAGGGCAGGCGTCCGAATGCCCGAGCCAGGTTCGTGAGCGAGAGCGGCACGATCGGGAGGCCGCAACCGTCGATGCCGAGTTCCTGCTCTTCCTCGCCGCTGAGATCGAAGATCGTCTCCTGGATCGCGAGCTGCAGGGGATGTGTCGGCTCCATGTACGTCTCGAGCGGCCAGTCGTTCACGACGCACGTCGCGAGCATCGCGGAGTGCTTGCCCGAGCAGGTCATGTAGATCGGGCTGGGAAGCTCGCCCGCTGCGATCAGTTCGGCTCGGGCCAGTTCGTTGCCCGGCAGATCGGAGGGGCACTGCAACTGGTCGACACCGAGTTGGTAGCGAGCGAGAAGCGCTGCGACCAGTTCGATGTGATCGGCCTCGCCCGCATGTGAGGACGACGCGACGGCCAGCTCCTCCGGACTGGTGGGTGCAAAGCCGTTACGAAGCGCAGCGACGGCTTGCAGCGGCTTGTTCGCCGAGCGCGGGTAGATGGGTGTGTGAATTTCCCCGAGTCCGACAACGACCTCGCCGTCGGCGCCGAGAATGACGGCCGATCCGCGATGCACGCATTCGCGGAATCCGGAGCGGACCACTTCCACCAATTCGATACTCACGAGTGCACCTGCGCTTCTGCTTGTTCGATGAACCTATGGACGCGCGCGGTGACGTTCGGTGCAAGATCGGTGTGTTCTGCGAGCAGCCGTCGAAGCCGCTCAGGGTCCGTTCCGGCGAAGACCTCACGAACAGTCACTCCGTGATCCGGTACGTGGACTCGGGTGACCGAATCGCCCGCGGCGATCGTGCCGGTCCGGTTGACGCGAAGGTAGGCGCCGACGTCGGTCCGCTCGGTGAATCTTTTGACCCAGCCCTTTTCCGCGGCCCAGATGCCGAAGGTGCCGCACGGGACGCGGGGAGCAGTCACCTCGAGTTCGAGAACGTCCGACGCCTCGGCTCCGGTGATGTGCCAACGCTCGCCGATTACGGCATCCGTGACAAGCATCCCGCTGATGTGAAGATTCTCGCCGAACCATCCGGGGCCGAGAGGTCGGCCCAATTCGTCCGACCAACGCTGCGCTTCGTCGCGCTGATACGCGTAGACAGCTTGGAAGGCGCCGCCGTGGAACTCGGTGTCGCAGACGTAGTCGCCCCCCAGACCGAGTCGGCCGACCGCGACGCGGCCGTCGACGGGACGCTTGTCGATCGCGGTACGGGGGACTCGCCTGACGCCACTGTCACGTTCGGTGTGGACGACGCAGACCGCGTCGACCATGCCCGTCACTTTCCGCGCAATCGGTTGACAGCCTCACGTCCGGCCTGGGGTGCGTCGTCCGCGACGATCGAATCCGGATCGATGGACGCAGCGCTGGGGCCGGCCATCAGTTCGGTGTCGACCGGGATGTTCCGCTTGATCAGAGCGAGTGCGATGGGGCCGAGCTCGTGATGATTGACGACGGTCCCGACGCGTCCGACGGCCCGTCCGCCCGCCGTGATCGGGTCACCCGGTTCCGGGACGGCTTCGGCGCTGCCGTCGAGGTGCAACATGACGAGATGGCGCGGGGGCTTGCCGAGATTGTGAACCCGGGCAACGGTTTCCTGACCGCGGTAGCACCCCTTGTCGAGGTGGACGGCGCCGTGCTCGGCCGGCCCACCGATCCAGTGGACCTCGTGCGGGATGGTCCGTTCGTCGGTGTCCAGTCCGAGGCGAGGCCTCGTCGCTTCGACGCGCAGTGCCTCGAAGGCCCAACTGCCGGCGGGCTTGGCGCCGGCATCGGTCAGCCTGGTCCACCACGCTGCCAGTTGCTCACGTGGGACGAGAAGATCGAAAGAGTTCTCGGTAGGCCACGGCATGCGGCGGACAAATCCGCCGTCGGCCAAGGCGTGAGCGTCGTAGGCCTCGGTGGGTGTCTGAACCTCGAGTGCGGCGAGGACAGTTGACGCTTCGGGTCCGATCAGGCTCAGGACCGCGAGTTCGTTGCCGTCTCGAGGTTCGGCCTTGGACCAGAACACCATCTTCTTCAAGAAGGAGAGAAGGTCGGGTCCGCGGTTCGCCTCGGTGTCGATCCAGGTGACACCTGCCAGGTCCGTCTGCACGAAGTGGTGCTCGACGCGTCCGTTGACGTCCAGGCTCAAGTTCTCGGCACTCTTGCCGTCGGGGAGCGCGGCGATGTGCTGGCTCGAAATCGTGTGCAGCCACGTGAGGCGTTCGTCGCCGGGAATGGCGATCACGAATCTGTGACTGCGGTCGACCACCACTGCTGCGCGCTGCGCGGTTCGCTGTTCGCCGAGAGGATCGCCGTAGTGCCACGCGACACCGATGTCGGCCGAACCGTCCGGTGCGGTGACCGCGCCGGGGGAAGTCAGAAGTGGGCTGTTGGGCACAAGAGCGTTGTCGACCACGAGACCAGTCTAGGAGTGTGGGCGGGATCGCGGTTACAGGGCGGCCCCGGCGGCTTGGCGGATCGTTAGGGTTGATGGCATGCCTGATCGCGTATTGGTGACTCTCGACCATGAGGTGCTCGATGCTGACGCACCGTTTCTGCACGCCGACGACCTGGCGGTGGTGCGCGGCGACGGAGTCTTCGAGACGCTGTTGGTACGCGACGGCCGCGCCCGGGTGGTCGAGGGACACCTGAGTCGACTGGTTCTGAGCGCGCGGGCACTCGGTCTGCCCGCTCCCGTTCTCGATGATTGGCGTCTGGCGATCGAGATGGCTGCCGAGGAGTGGGGGACCGAGAAGGAAGGCGCTCTTCGTCTTGTTCTGACCCGCGGCCGTGAGAGCGGTGACAAGCCGACAGCCTTCGTGATGGTCGGTCCGGTGGCCGATCGGGTCAGACAGGTCCGCGAATCGGGGTTGTCGGTGATGACTCTCGAGCGAGGTTTCTCTGTCGATCTCTCTGCCCGGGCACCCTGGCAGCTACTGGGCGCGAAGACGTTGTCGTACGCAACCAACATGGCAGCGCTTCGATATGCGGCGAATTTGGGTGCTGACGATGTGATCTTCGTCAGTTCCGAGGGCAATGTGTTGGAGGGGCCACGCTCGACGGTGGTGATCGTTCGGGACAGGACTTTGATCACACCGCCTCCCGCACAGGGCATTTTGATGGGCACTACGCAGCGCGCCCTGTTCGACGTTGCCGGCAGTGCTCGCTTCGATTGCCGATACGAAACCCTCCGACCTGCGGATTTGATTGCGGCCGACGGAGTGTGGATGGTTTCGAGCGTCACGCTGGCCGCACGCGTCCATACACTCGACGGGCTCACATTGCCAGAGCCGAAGGTCTCCGGGGAATTCGCGGAATTGGTTGAACGTGCAATTGATTCGGATTCAGCAGGGCGATAGGCGAATAGGAATCGCGACAGGTCTCTACTACATTTGGTAGTAGCAAAGTCCTGCGGTCCAAACCGGACAGCAGTACCGTGTCCGCAGGGGCCGAGCGACTGCCCGCGTCTCGAACCCCGAAGCCTGTCCCAGGGCCCTACTCTCGGAGTAGCCAATGGATACTTTGGACGTCTCCAGGTGGCAGTTCGGTATCACTACCGTCTACCACTTCATCCTTGTTCCGCTGACCATCGGACTTGCGCCGATGATCGCGATCATGCAGACGATGTGGGTGGTCACCAAAAAGGACCACTGGTATCGGCTCACCAAGTTCTTCGGCAAGCTTTTCCTCATCAACTTCGCACTCGGTGTAGCCACCGGCATCGTGCAGGAGTTCCAGTTCGGCATGAACTGGAGCGAGTACTCGCGATTCGTCGGTGACGTCTTCGGAGCTCCGCTCGCATTGGAAGGCCTTGTCGCCTTCTTCATGGAGTCCGTCTTCATCGGACTCTGGATCTTCGGTTGGGGCAGGCTGCCCAAACTTGTACACCTGGCGTGCATTTGGCTCGTGGCGATCGGCGTCAACGCGTCGGCATTCTTCATCATCGCGGCCAACTCGTTCATGCAGCATCCGGTCGGTGCGACGTACAACCCTGAAACGGGTCGTGCCGAGCTCACCAGTATCTGGGAGCTGCTGACCAACAACACCGCTCTCGCTGCCTTCCCGCACGCGGTTGCCGGCGCCTTCCTGACAGCGGCGACGTTCGTCGCCGGCATCAGTGGTTGGTGGATGGTGCGGAACATGCGCCGCGCCAAGCAGGCTGAGGCCGCCGAAGCCGAGCGCCTCGAAGCCGATGCACGGACGATGTACCGCCCGGCAACACGATTCGCGTTGCTCGTCATGATCGTGGCCGGAATCGGCATCATCTATACCGGTGACGTCCAAGGCAAGCTCATGTTCCAGCAGCAACCCATGAAGATGGCGTCGGCGGAATCGCTGTGCGACACCGAGATGGATCCGGACTTCTCGATCCTCACTATCGGCACTCACAACAACTGTGACAGCGTGACGCACGTTCTGAAGGTGCCGTTCGTTCTTCCATGGTTGGCCGAGGGCAAGTTCACCGGCGTCGAACTGCAAGGCGTGAACCAACTGCAGGAGCAGGCGGAGCAGGACTTCGGACCGGGTAACTACCGACCGAATCTCTTTGTCACGTACTGGTCTTTCCGCGCCATGATCGGCCTCGCCGCCGGTTCGGCAGCACTGGCTCTCGCGGGACTGTGGGTCACTCGTAAGGGGCGGGTCCCGGACCAGAAGTGGTTCGGAATACTCAGCCTGGTCGCGATCCCCACTCCGTTCATGGCGAACAGCGCCGGTTGGATCTTCACCGAGATGGGCCGTCAGCCCTGGGTGGTGCATCCCAACCCGACCGGCGTCGACATGATCAGACTTACTGTCGACCAAGGTGTTTCGGACCACGCGTCGGCTACCGTCTGGGCTTCGCTGATCACCTTCACCCTGCTGTACGGAGCGCTGGGAGTCGTCTGGTTCAAGCTGATCGTGCGGTACGCGAAGGAAGGCCCGTTGGAGCACGACATGCATCCGCCGGGCGATACAGATCATGACGAGCCGGAAGATCCGGACAAGCCCAAACAACTGTCGTTCGCGTACTAGGAGGCGATCATGGGACTTCAAGAAGTATGGTTCGTGCTCGTCGCAGTACTGTTCATCGGTTACTTCGTCCTCGAAGGGTTCGACTTCGGTGTCGGGATGCTCATGCCGATCGTCGGCAGAGGCAGTGACCTCCCGGCCGATACGCGTCGACGGGTGGCGCTCAACACGATCGGCCCGGTGTGGGACGGCAACGAAGTGTGGCTGATCACCGCCGGTGGCGCGATGTTCGCGGCATTCCCGGAGTGGTACGCGACGTTGTTCTCCGGGTTCTATCTACCGCTGCTGATCATCCTGGTGGCCTTGATCGTTCGTATCTGTGCCATCGAATGGCGAAGCAAGATCGACGACGACAAATGGCGTCAGCGTTGCGACTGGGGCATCATCTTCGGCTCCTGGGTCCCGGCAGTTCTCTGGGGCGTGGCTTTCGCGAACATCGTTCGGGGCGTGGCGATCAACGCCGACAAGCAGGTCGAGTCGGGATTCTTCGATCTGCTCAATCCGTACGCGCTGCTCGGCGGTCTGACCACCGCGCTGGTGTTCGCTCTCCACGGCGCAGTGTTCCTGGCACTCAAGAGTGCCGACGAGGTTCGTGAAGACGCAGTGAAAATTGCCGCACGACTGGCAATTCCGGCTATTCCGGTCGCCGGCGGATTCGTCCTCTGGACGCAACTCGCCTACGGCAAGGGATGGACGTGGATTCTGGTAGCTGCCGCTGCTGCGGCACTGATCGGCGTCGTCTTCCTGACGCGGGCCGAGCGCGAAGGCTGGGCCTTCGTTCTCACCTGTGTGGCCGTCATCGCCACCGTCGTGCTGCTGTTCGCCTCGCTGTTCCCGAACGTCATGCCGTCGACGCTGGATCCGGCGTACAGCCTGACCATCGAGAACGCGTCGTCGAGTCCGTACACGCTCAAGGTGATGACGTGGGCCGCGGCATTCATGACGCCGGTGGTGATCATCTACCAGGGCTGGACGTACTGGGTGTTCCGACAGCGCATCTCCTCCAAGCAGATTCCGGCGTCGATCGGTCTGCGATTCAAGGAGAAGACGTGGTAGTCGCGAACCCTGAATCACGACACATTCGAAACACGAAAGAACTGACGGTCGAATTCACGTGACAATCGAAGTAGGCGACGCTCCCACCACTCGGGAGCGTCGCCGGGGGCCGATCGACCCGCGGCTGTGGCGACATTCCGCTTCTGCGCGCGGCTATCTGATCCTGACTGTTGCTCTGTCGATGGTGAACGTCGTGATGGTCATCGTCGCGGCGCTCATGATCGGCCGGGTGCTGGCCGGAGTGATCACCACTCGAACTGTGGATGCTTCCTCGTGGACAACCGAATTGGTTGTTCTCGCCGCAGCTGTGGCGGTCCGAGTTCTGGGGACCTGGCTGCAGACCAGGTATGCGCACCGGGCGTCGACTCGCGTCGTTGCCGAGATCAAGAACGGCGTGCTGACGTCGGCGACGGTGATGAGTCCTCGCGATCTGGATCCGCGGCGTGACGAGATCGCGACCGTGGTCACCCGAGGTGTCGACGGCCTTGGTCCGTACCTGACGGGATACCTTCCGGCCCTGGTCTTGTCGGTGACGCTGACACCCATCACCCTGATAGTCATTGCGGTGCAGGACATGACGTCTGCGGTCATCATCTTCGTGACGCTGCCGCTGATCCCCATCTTCATGATTCTGATCGGCCTGCTGACAAAGGGTAAGTCGGAGAAGACGCTGGCAGCGATGACCACGTTGTCTTCGCAACTGCTCGATCTCCTTGCCGGTTTGCCGACGCTGCGGGCGCTCGGTCGTCAGCAAGGTCCTGCCGAGCGCGTCCGTGAACTCGGTGACGCTCATCGGCGAACGACGATGTCAGCTCTCCGCGTCGCGTTCCTGTCCTCGATGGTGCTGGAACTGCTCGCAACGCTCTGCGTCGCGTTGGTGGCCGTGAGTATCGGCTTGCGACTGGTGTACGGCGACATGTCACTCGAGCCGGGGATAGTCGCGTTGATCCTCGCCCCCGAGGTGTACCTGCCACTTCGGATGGTGGGAACCCAGTTCCACGCCGCCGAGGACGGAATGGCGGCAGCCGACAAGGCATTCGAGGTTATCGAGGCGGATTCTGCCGCACCGGAGGGTGGTAGCACGACGGTGGTCGCTCGCGGTGCCGACATCGTCTTCGACGGACTCGGCGTGACCTCTCGTGGGGGAGTCGCACCGTCTCGACTTTCCGCCGTGGCATCGCCAGGGGCGATCACCGTGCTCACCGGTCCCAACGGCTGCGGCAAGTCGACGGCAGTGCACGCGCTGCTCGGGTTGATCGAACCGAGCAGTGGGCGCGTGACGGTCGCCGGCGTCGATGTCCGAGACCTGGACGAGCACGCGTGGTGGAGTCAGTTGGCCTGGCTACCGCAACATCCGGTCCTCCTGCCCGGCACCGTTCGTGAAAATCTCGATCTCACCGGGGTCGTCGATGCGCAAGCATTGGCTCGCGCCGCTGCTGCGACGGGATTCGACGCGGTACTGGCCGAGCTGCCTGCGGGCGTCGAGACCGTGATCGGCGTCGGCGGTACAGGTCTGTCTTTGGGGCAGCGGCAACGGCTGGCACTGACACGCGTGCTTGCCTCGGACCGCGCAGTTCTTGTCCTGGACGAACCCACCGCTCACCTCGACTCGGATTCGGAAGGGACAGTGTTGGCTTCTCTGAGAGCACGGGCGGAGCGTGGCGACACCGTTGTCGTGATCGGCCACCGTCCGAGTGTGCTTGCCGCAGCTGACCGGATCGTCGAGGTGCGCGCTCATGAGAAGTGACGCTCACGATCCGCTTCTGCGTGCTCTGCGGCTACTGGAACTTCGGCCACGACGCGTACTGACGGCGGTAGCGGCGGGTGTGGCAACACTCGGTAGCGCACTCGCCTTGGCCGCGCTGTCCGCATGGTTGATCACGCGTGCTTGGGAGATGCCCCCCGTTCTCGATCTCAGTGTTGCGGTAGTTGCCGTACGCGCATTGGGAATCTCACGTGGTGTCTTCCGCTATCTCGAACGATTGACGACGCACGACGTCGCGTTGCGCGGAACCACCGCGGCGCGATCGAGGATCTACCAGCAGTTGGCCGCAGGAGATCCCGCGGCAGCAGCCGGACTACGACGCGGTGACCTGCTCTCACGTACGGGCGCCGACGTGGATGCACTGGGCGACGTCGTCGTCAAAGCACTGATCCCGATTGCGGTCTCGATTGTCCTCGCGTTTGCTGCGGTGGGAATCCTGTTGTTCATCTCGGTTCCGGCCGCGCTCATCCTGGCTGTTGCGCTGGCGGTGTCCGGGATCGCGGCACCCTGGCTTTCGGCTCGTGCTGCTCGTCTCGCCGAGGCCGACAGTTCTGCTGCCGCAGCGCGATTCAGTGAGTCCGCGGTGACCGCCCTCGACCATTCCGCCGAGCTCCGGGTATCGGGTCGCTTGGATCAGGCGGTGAGCGAGGCTGTGTCCGCCGAGAACGAGGTGGTCGATGCAACCGATCGCGCGGCGGTACCGAGTGCCTTTGCCGCCGCGGCGACGCCCCTGGCAATCGGCGTGAGCGTCCTCGGTGCCCTGTTGATCGGAATTACGCTGTACGGAACCACCGACATGTCACCGATGTCCATGGGAATCCTTGTACTGCTTCCGCTGTCGGCTTTCGAGGGAACCGCGATACTGCCCAGCGCGGCAGTTGCGTTGACCAAGGCGCGGCTGGCGTCGGCACGCATCATGGCGGTACTCGATCGAGCCGACGCCGAACACGTTGAAGGAAATCGTGCGTGGCCGGAGGACGGGGTCCTGAGTGTGCACGCGTTGCGGGCGGGTTGGCCCGGGGGAAAGGTGACCGAACCGCTGTCGGTGGATCTTCCTCGCGGTGCTCGTGTTGCCGTCGTCGGCGAGAGCGGATCCGGAAAGACCACCGCGCTGATGACGATGGCGGGACTGCTGCCGCCTATCGCGGGAACAGTGCGCGTTGGCGGAGTGGATGTTTCGGAAGTCGATCCGGCCGAACTGCGCAGGCACGTCGGGTACTTCGCCGAAGACGCACACCTCTTCGAGACGTCGGTCCTCGAGAACCTGCGCGTCGCGCGGGGTGACCTCACCGCCGAGGACGCGGAGAAGGCACTTGCCGCAGTCGGTCTCGGCGACTGGCTGTCGGAACTGCCGGACGGGCTCGACACCTACCTGGTCGGCGGTATGCGAGCGGTTTCGGGCGGTGAGCGTCGTCGGTTGCTGTTGGCACGCGCGATCGTCTCGCCCGCGGAGGTACTGCTGCTCGACGAGCCGACCGAGCACATGGACGCGGAGGCCGGCGATCAATTGCTCCGCGAGTTGCTCAGTCGCGACGCAACGCTGGTCGATTCTTCGCGAACCGTTGTTGTCGTCACCCACCAACTTCCGGACGGCGCAGCAGCTGACCAGGTGATATGCGTCGGAAAAGTTTCTGTGGAAAATACGTTGCCGTCATCGTGAAGTGGGCGTACTTTCTCCTGTACACAAGGAAGGAGGTGGTCTGAAATTGAAGTACAGACGGACGCGTGAGGTGGCTGCCAGCTAGCCGCAATCGCTGATGGAATTCACTTACCGCGTGAGCGGCCGGCGAATCCCAGGCAGCCACCCGACCCCCGAGCCCCCGATCAGTCCGACCGGGATCCGCGCGAAAGCGTGGGTGTGGCTCGGGGGTCGCTTCGTGCCGTGCGCCTTTATCAACCCCCGGCGGTTAATAAAGGCGCACAGCGTGGACAAGGATTAGGCCCCCACCATCCACCGCGCTCGAGGATCGCTCTGACCTCGGCTGCAGTTCGGCACGAGGCCCCCTCCACCTCCTCCCAGCCGAAGACCAGTGTGGCGTTGCCTGACAGTTCGGATGCGTTACCTCGCCGCCGATCCCGCAGTGCCGTCGCCCGAGAAGAGTGGAAGGCAAATCCGTCGAGTCGAACGATCAGTGCGAAACCGCAATTGCGGTAGTCGACGTCCTCGTAGAGAGTTCTCCCATCGACGAGGACCGGCGATTGCCGTCGTGCTTCCGGCAAACCGTGTGCGCGCTCGACCTCGATTGCGTAGCGATGCTCGAGTACCGACTGGACACCGCGATCCAACAGGTCCAATGTCGAGGACAGTGCTTTGACATATCGCCTCGGCCGGCGGCATTCCATTCGGGTGCGCAATTCCATCCGTGACACTTTGCACGCCGTGGCCGAGCGAACCAGAGAACGAGCGGCGTCGCGAGCCGACGGCTCTGCAACCGCCAGGTCAATTGCGGTGTCGGCCAGCGAAGTACGAGCAGGCTGAGTGGCAACGCCGATGTAGGCCTGAGCGCGTGAACGATGAACGATCACTCCGGGATGGGCAGTGGACCACCCCAACGGAACGGGGCGCGCCGGGGAGCGTTCGGGTCTGACCGTCGGACTCTGACAGCGCGAGGATCTGCCGTATCGGACCGTGATGTGGACCGGCAGTTCGGACTCGATGTGCGTGAGTCCCCACTCTTCAGCTGCCGTCCGGTGACTCAGGTAGGTCTCTCCGCCGCCGAACAGAAGGGCGGCCTCGAGAATCATTGCACGGTTGAGCGGGCCGTTGGTGCTGGATTGAACGCCGTGGAGGACGGTTGTCCATTGACCCGATTCGACCAGATGTTGGATGCGCCGCGGTGAATAGCCGAAAGGGCGTAGTTGTTTATTGGTCGCGAGTCCGTGTTGGAAGTCGAAGAGTCTTCGGAGATCAGGATCGATGTAGTCGCAGCTCATGCGAATACCGTCAGATCGCGGACCGACAAGAATCGGTCGAAGATGCCGCTCCGAAGCCCGCCTGTGGAATTTGTCGGTGCCTGTGGATAAATCTGCTGTGCGCCTTTATTAACCGCCGGGGGTTAATAAAGGCGCACAGCAGAGCTAGCCGATGTAGCGCGTCAGGCGGGCCGAGAGACGCGGTTCCAGGCCACCGTCAGACATGATCCGCTCTTCGACGTACGCGAGGTCGCCGCCTTCGACGATGCCGTACAGACGCTTCGCGCCGCCGTACAGTGCACCGGACTGGCTGCGGATCACCACGTCGGTGGCAAGTTCCCACGACGCCTGGGTGAGTGCGCGCCCGTAGTACATTTCGACGACACCGGAGCTGTGGCTGAGCAGGAGTTCGACCACTTCCTGGTTGACGCTGCCCGGGATGCCGTCGCCGCCCATGCGCCAGTAACCGCTCTCGCGCAGATCGGGGCTCACGTACTTGCCCTCGGCGTCGAGGCGCCAGGACCGGGACTCCCAATTGAGGTACGGGCCGCCGTCGTGCGAGATGACGATCTGCTGACCGAAGGCGTAGTCGCCGTTCTCGTCGTGTCCTTCACCTTCGCCGCGCCAGACACCGACGAGGGGGAGAAGCGCGAGGAGTTCGGGATTGATGTCCGGGCCGAGGCGCAGGTTTGCGGTGTCCTCCGGCAACGGAAGGTCCGGCAGGGTCGGAATGTTGAGCGACGCCGTCGACTTGGAGCGCTCGACGGCGATGGCGACAGCTTCGTCCCCGCTGCCGCGCCTCACGGCACCTGCAGCGGCGGAATCGTCAGCGGTCGCGTCGGACCCTGAATCCGGAGCCTGACTCACGACTCGTCGGTGACCAAGCGGTACACGACGTACACGGAGAACCAAGCGATCATGACGGATGCGAGTGCGAGGAGTACCTCGAAGAAAATGACCACGGGTACATCTTAGACCGCGGCGACCGACCGGAAAAATCGGGAGCCGGAATGCAGAAGGCCCCGCACCGGAGGGGTGCGGGGCCGCCTGACAAAGCAGGAATTACTTGCTGACGGTCACGTCCACGTTGTGCACGCCCGAGCCCTCGGGAGCGACGGTGGAGGTGCCGTTGCCCGAGCTGGACAGTGCACGCACGGTCCACTCGCCCGGAGCGGCGAAGAAGCGGAAATCGCCGGTTCCCGATGCCACGACCTCGGCCGTGAACTCTCCGGAGCCGTCGAGCAGACGCACGAATGCGCCGCCGATGGGCTGGCCGTCAGCTGCGAGAACGCGGCCGGTGATGACCGTTTCCTTCTCGACGTCGACGCCGGCAGGCAGGGTCTGGCCCTGAGTAGGTGCTCCACACATGATCAGGCTCCCAATTCGATCGGTGCGCCGACGAGTGAGCCGTATTCGACCCAGCTGCCGTCGTAGTTCTTGACGTTGTTCTTGCCGAGGATCTCCTGCAGGACGAACCAGGTGTGGCTCGAACGCTCGCCGATGCGGCAGTAGGCGATCGTTTCCTTGGTGTCGTCGAAGCCCTTTTCCGCGTACAGCTTGGCGAGGTCGTCGTCCGACTTGAAGGTGCCGTCCTCGTTGGCGGTGGTGCTCCACGGGATGTTGATGGCTCCGGGGACGTGGCCACGCTGCTGCGCCTGCTCCTGCGGAAGGTGGGCGGGAGCGAGGATCTTGCCCGAGAACTCGTCAGGGCTACGAACGTCGACGAGGTTCTTGCTGCCGATGGCGTCGATGACCTCGTCGCGGAAAGCGCGGATCGAGAAGTCGGGGGTCTCGGCCTTGTACTGCGTGGCTTCGCGGTTGACTGCGTCCTTGGAGAGCGGGCGTCCGTCGAGTTCCCACTTCTTGCGGCCGCCGTCGATCAGCTTGATGTCCTGGTGGCCGTACAGCTTGAAGTACCAGTAAGCGTAAGCGGCGAACCAGTTGTTGTTGCCACCGTAGAGAACGACGGTGTCGTCGTTCGCAATGCCTTTGGCGGAGAGCAGATCCGAGAACTGCTCCTGGTTCAGGAAGTCGCGTCGGACGCCGTCCTGGAGGTCCTTGCGCCAGTCGAGCTTGACTGCACCCTCGATGTGGCCGCCGTCGTATGCGCTGGTGTCCTCGTCCACCTCGACAAAAACGGTCTTGGGGGTGTTGAGGTTCTGCTCAGCCCAGTCAGCGGAGACTAGGACGTCGGAGCGAGCCATGGTGTTCCTTTCGATGTGGTCTTGCATCGGTCGTTATCTAGCAGGGGTTCAGCAGGGTTGTGGGGCAAGCGTTTTCACGCGGTGGTAGCGCGGCCGGTATTTCGCAGCCTTGCGACGAGTGGATAGATCTGGCAGCCGAGGCAGATGCCGAACGCGGCGTTGAGCAGGGCCGCGAACAAGGCGAAGCCGGTGGCAACGGTGCCGACGATCGTCGACCCGGCCAGGAAACCGACCGTGCCGGCGAGTGCGAAGACGAAGCCGACGAACTGCGCGAAGCGCAGCGGCGCCACGGGTTCGCGTTCGCTGACCGGCGAGAGTCGCGGGGCGACGAGCTTGCCGAAGATCTGGCCGTACGGGCTGCGCTTGGGGCCGAGTACCGCTCCGACCGCGAAGACGATGGCCTGTAGTGCGAGAACGACGGTGGCGGCGGGCAGTGAGAAGGTCGAGAGGATGAGCGTGAGTACGAGAACGCCGGTGGTGACCCACGCGGCGAATCGAGGTCCGCGGACGTCGACCTGCTCGAGCTGGGGTGTGGTTGTGGACATCGGGAGTGCTCCTGCGCTGGATTGCATGATGCTGTGCCTGGACCGAGAAAACGGGACGTCAAAGTCCCACTCGGTGGATTGATCACGTGAGCGAAAGCTCGAAGGTCAGAGAGATCTGACGGATGTGGTGATCAGCAACAGGTACAGCAACAGCCCCCGAGGCGGCACAGGTCTACTGCGCGGCGTCGGGTGAGCATCAGCTCGTGGCGGGTTTGCACGTCGGCGAGTTTACCCCGAATTCTCGGATTTTGGCTCGTGGGGTCCGGATAGTGGTACGAGTGCAGCTTTCAGATCGGCTGCGGATGGCACTCCGGACACCCGGAACTGTTCCTCCAGGCCACCGTCGAGGATGAAGGTGGTGGGCAGCGAGAGGACACTCATCTCGCGTGCCAGAGCCGGTTCCTTGTCGATGTCGAGCTCGATCTCCACCGGCGGACGGGGAGCGTCGGCCATCGAGATCACGACCTGACCGACGACGCGGCGTACTGCCGCGCACGGTCCGCACCAGTCGGCAGAGAAATGCAGTACGACGGGTCCGCCGTTCGGCGAAGAGACTCCAGCGGCGCGGAGCAGTTCGAGGCGACTGTCCGCCGCGCCGGTCGCGGCCGGCGTGGTGACTCGGACCTTTCCGTTGCGCGACTTGAGAAAGAGCCCGACCGCGACGACGGCCACCAGCGCGACCAGCAGAATTGTGATCCCGGTCATCGGTTCTGCAGCTCTGCGAGATCGATCGTCGTGTTTTCGGCGCTGCCTTCGATCACGATTCTTCCGCCCTCCGCGTAGACCAGGCTCGGCTGAATTCCGTAGGGGAGTGCCTGCGGATCGATCGTGTAGCTGAACAGTCCGAGGACGACGGGTTCGAGTGCTGCGGGGATCGAGAAATCGGCTTTGCCCTCCGGACCGAAATACAGATTGCTGGCGACGATCTTGACCTGCCCACCTTCCAGAACCAGGTTGGCCTGCACGCTCACTGCAGTCTCGACCGGGCCGACGGCAACCGTTCCCGTCAGCACGACGGCGCCCGCGGTGCTCGCTCCGGTTCCGCCGCTGCCCCCGGTGCCATCCGACTTGTTGGCAGGCGGCGAAGATACCTGCAGGTCAGGGATATTGAGCAGCTTTCCGAGGTCGGTGGCGTTGATTCCCATCCGGCCGTCGAGTTTGTCGACGGGGAGTTGGGTGACATTGCCGTTCACGATGTCGGAGAAGGGAACGGTGACCCCGCGCAGATCGGCCTCGACGGTCACTTCGCCCACCACGTCGCTCTGGACGCCGGTAGCTCTGACGTAGACGTCCTTGTATTTCCCGCCGAGTGCCTGGGTGAGGAAGGGGAACCCGTTGAAGGTGACCTCCGGATCCGACTCGAGTGATGCGCCGGTTCGGAGCTCGCGGGAAACCCGGTACTCGGCGTACGCGGCCGCGCCGAAATCGGCCACCAGTCCGAGGCCGAGGAGAAAGACGATGCCGATGATCAGTTTGCGCACCGCACCATTGTGACGGACTCCGGTCGGGGTTCGATGCGACGGCCCCGGTACCAGGCACGCTAATGTAGGGACCGACCAAAAGCGTCGAACTACTCGAGCGTTGCCCTCACGGGTTGCGCGGGCTACTAGATAGGAGGCCGTGTGGAACTGCTCCTCCTCACCTCCGACCCCAACCCGGAAGCTGTACTACCGGCGTTGGCGTTGCTGGCGCACTCGGTTCGGCCTGCCCCCACAGAGGTTTCCTCGCTACTCGAGGCAAGTTCCGCGGACGTGGCATTGGTGGATGCGCGCACCGATCTGGCTGCCGCACGCGGGTTGTGTCGATTGCTCGGAAGCACAGGATCCGCAGTACCTGTGGTCGCCGTCCTCACCGAAGGCGGACTCGTTGCCGTCAACGCCGACTGGGGGTTGGACGACATCCTGCTTCCCGGTACCGGTCCGGCTGAGGTGGACGCCCGATTGCGGTTGTTGGTCGCCCGCAGCGGCGGTGTGGCCAGTCCGGAAGCGTCGGGAAAGATCACGCTGGGCGAACTGGTTATCGACGAGGGGACGTACACGGCACGACTGCGTGGACGGCCCCTTGATTTGACTTACAAGGAATTCGAGCTGCTCAAGTACCTCGCGCAGCACGCCGGACGGGTATTCACCCGGGCGCAGCTGCTGCAGGAAGTGTGGGGCTACGACTTCTTCGGCGGCACCAGGACGGTCGACGTCCACGTGCGTCGTCTGCGGGCGAAACTCGGCACCGAATACGAGTCCTTGATCGGTACAGTCCGAAATGTCGGATATAAGGCAGTGCGTCCGACCAGGGCCAAGGGTGGCGCAGCTGCTCCCGTTCAGTTCGAGGACGACGAGGACGTCGACTACGACGCGGCCGACGGATCGGTGGTCTGACGTGGGTTGGACAGATTCACTGCCGGCTGGATTCGCCGAGCAGGTTTCCGCGCTTCTCGATCGCGCAACCGAGTTCGACGGCAAGGCGCCCGTGTCGGAACAGGGGCGCCATGCCGTTGCCGGGCGCGGCGGCGCGCGACACTTCCTCGAACTCGACGGCGATGCAGTCGTCGGTTATGCGCAGCTGCAAGCCGGTTCGGACGAGCATCCCGACATGGCGGAGTTGGTGGTCGACCCGCAGGCGCGGCGCCGCGGCATCGGAACCAGGCTTGCCGCAGCGGTATTCGACGAGGGCCGGCCGGGCACGCGTGTCTGGGCGCACGGAAACGTCGACGCCGCAGTCGAATTCGCCAAGAGCCTCGATCTGGTCAGCGTTCGTGAACTCCTGCAGCTGCGTCGACCACTCGATGCTCCGCAGCTTCCGGAAATCGTTGTGCCCGAAGGTGTGACGATTCGGACGTATGGTGGACCCGAAGACGATTCCGAGATCCTTCGCGTCAACAATGCGGCCTTCTCCTGGCATCCCGAGCAGGGTGGCTGGACCCAGGCGGAGATCGACGAGAGAACGGCCGAAGGTTGGTTCGACCCTGCTGGTCTGTTCATGGCGTTCGCGGACACCGATCCCGATACTCTTCTCGGCTTTCACTGGACCAAGGTGCACGCACCCGAAGGTGACGATCCGGAGCTGGGGGAGGTGTACGTCGTGGGGATCGATCCCGCGGCGCAGGGACGAGGTCTCGGCCGAGTGCTGACTCTCGCGGGCATGCATTACCTGCGTGATCGCGGCCTCGGAACCGTCCTTCTGTACGTCGAAGGCGACAACACGGCCGCCCTCCACACGTACGAACGACTCGGCTTCGATCGGTTCCATGTGGACATGGCTTACGCCCGCGCGCTCTGACGTCACAGTCGGACACGCAGAAATGTCCAGTCTGTTCATTCTCCGTTAACCATGTGTGGTCCAGCCGGACACCGCGCCCGCCTACTTTTCTCTGTGGGCAGCGCCGTGTTGCCTGATGCAGATTTCAATCATTCTGCGTCTCATGTCGCCGCCCGATCGTGGGCGTGGCGGTAGCGATTTCCGGAGGATCTTGGTGAATCTCAAGCGCAGTGGTGCCCTGTTCGGTGTAGTGGCCGTGGGCGCCATGACCTTGGCCGCATGTGGCAGCGACAACAACTCGTCGTCGACGGGTGTGGACGCGTCCGCATCGAACGCAACGTGCGAAGGCAAGAGCAACCTCTCTGCCGCTGGTTCCTCGGCACAGAAGAACGCCATGGACCAGTTCGTCGCCACTTACATCTCCGTGTGCCAGGAAAAGGGCAAGACGGTCAACGTCGCGTACAACCCCAGCGGTTCGGGCGACGGTCGTACACAGTTCATCGCCGGCCAGATCGACTTCGCCGGCTCCGACTCGGCCATCAAGGACGAGCAGGCCGACAAGGCCAAGGAGCGTTGCGTCGGCGGCGAAGCCTGGAACCTTCCCCTCGTCTTCGGCCCGATCGCAGTTGCATACAACCTCGACGGCGTCGACAAGCTCGTTCTCAACGCAGAGGTTCTCGCGAAGATCTTCAACGGCGGCATCACCAAGTGGAACGATCCGGCAATCGCCGCGCTCAACTCCGGTGCATCGCTTCCCGACGAGAAGATCACCACCGTGATCCGCTCCGATTCCTCGGGTACCACCGACAACTTCCAGAAGTACCTCGACGCGGCATCGAACGGTGCTTGGACGTCGGGCGCAGGGTCCGACTTCACCGGTGGCGTCGGTGAGGGCGCCAAGGGTTCGGCGGGCGTTGCACAGGCAGTTGCCACGGCACCGGGTTCGATCACTTACGTCGAGAAGTCGTTCGCCGATCAGAACAAGCTCTCGGTTGCCGAAATCAACACCGGCTCCGAGGCAGTCGCACTGACCAACGACACGGCCGCGAAGTCGATCGCAGGCGCGAAGTTCAAGTCCGACGCAACCGGCGACCTGACGCTCGACCTCGCGTCGATCTTCAAGACCAACGAAGCCGGCGCCTACCCGCTGGTTCTCGCCACGTACTCGATCGTCTGCTCCAAGGGCTACGACGCGGACACCTCCGCAGCAGTGAAGTCGTTCCTGACGAGCGCGGCCAACGAGGGTCAGGCCAACCTGGCCGAGCAGGGTTACGTCCCGCTGCCGTCCAACGTCCAGGATCGCCTCAACGCGTCCATCACGGCAATCAGCTGACCTAGAGACTCGTGCGGACAAGCTCATGGATCTACATTCAGACGTGAAGGAAGTGAGCGCGCATGAGTGACGCGCCCATCACCTCGACATCTCGTTCTCCCGGCCCCGCAACCAGCGGGGCCGGGGTGGGCGGTCCGAACGGCACCACGGAGGACACGATTACTTCCACCAAGGCTCCAGAAACCGAGCATCCTCCGAAGGGTGACGGTCCGGGTAGCGGCAACAGCAAGACGGTGACCCGTCCGGGTGACCGCATCTTCAGCTCGCTCGCATCCGGTTCGGCAATCTTCATCACGGTTGTCATCGCGGCGATCGGCGCGTTCCTGATCTGGCGTGCTGTTCCTGCTTTGAGCCGGAACCAGGTCAACTTCCTGACCAGCCGTGAATGGGTCACGCAGAACATCAACGCGATGGCGTTCGGTGTCCTCGACCTTTTCCAGGTCACGGTGTTGGTCTCGCTGTTCGCACTGGTGCTCGCGATGCCGATCGCACTGGGCATCGCGATCTTCCTGACTTCGTACTCACCCAAGTGGCTCACGCGGCCACTGTCGTACACGATCGACCTTCTGGCAGCTGTGCCGTCCATCGTCTACGGCCTGTGGGGACTTCTCGTCTTCGCTCCGGCGATCACCCCGGTCGCGGTGTGGCTCAACGACACTCTCGGCTGGTTCCCGCTCTTCGCCGACGGCAGCGGATCGATCACCGGTGGCGGCACCATCTTCACCGCAGGCATCGTCCTCGCCGTGATGATCCTTCCGGTCATCACTGCAGTGACCCGCGAGGTGTTCATCCAGACCCCGCGATCACAGATCGAAGCCGCACTCGCCCTCGGCGCCACGCGCTGGGAAGTTGTGCGCACCACGGTCATCCCGTTCGGTAAGTCCGGCTACATCAGCGGCTCGATGCTCGGTCTCGGACGCGCACTCGGTGAGACGATGGCGCTCTACCTGATCCTGCGCACCACCTCTCAGGCCTTCGGCTGGTCGCTGTTCGACGGCGGCTCGACCATCGCCTCCAAGATCGCCCTCGGCTACGCGGAGTTCAACAACGACATCCAGGCAGGCGCGTACATCGCGGCCGGACTGGTGCTGTTCGTACTGACCTTCGTCGTCAACGCGGCTGCCCGCGCAGTGATCGCCGGAAAGAAGGACTGACCCATGACCTCCACTCTGGACCGGCCGGTCAAGGCCCCCACTTTCCAAGGCGTCGGCGCTCGTCGTCGTGCCAAGGACGTCATCGCGACCATCCTGGTGAGCCTGGCAGTCGTCATCGCGCTCATCCCGTTGGTCTGGGTGCTCTTCACGGTCATCGCCAAGGGCCTGCCCGCTCTGACGTCGCCTACCTGGTTCACCAACTCGCTGAGCGGATTGACGGCGTCGGCCGACGGCGGCGGTATCTATCACGCATTGATCGGCACCCTGCTGCAAGGCATCGTGTGCGCGGTCTTCTCCATCCCGCTCGGTATCTTCGTCGCGATCTACCTGGTGGAGTACGCCGACCGGAAGTCGAAGCTGGGCAAGCTGACCACGTTCATGGTCGACATCCTCAGCGGTGTTCCGTCGATCGTGGCCGCGCTGTTCATCTACGCCCTGTGGATCGCGACCTTCGGCTTCCCCAAGTCCGCGTTTGCGGTGTCACTGGCTCTGGTCCTTCTGATGGTCCCGGTCGTCATCCGCTCCACCGAGGAAATGCTGCGCATCGTCCCGATGGATCTGCGAGAGGCGTCGTACGCGCTCGGTGTGCCGAAGTGGAAGACCATCTCGAAAATCGTTCTGCCGACGGCACTTCCCGGCATCATCACCGGCGTCATGCTGGCCCTGGCCCGCGTGCTCGGTGAGACCGCACCGCTGCTGATCCTCGTCGGCTACGCACCGTTCATCAACTTCGACCTGTTCAACGGCGAAATGGGCACACTGCCTTCCGTCATGGTCGCCGAGATGAACAACCCCACCGACGCCGGCACCAACCGCATCTGGGGCGCAGCACTGACCCTGATCCTGCTGATCGCGATCCTCAACATCGTCGCGAAGCTGATCGGTCACTTCTCACAGGTCAGAAGTAAGTGATGCGGCCTCGGAACATGTTCGTACTCAACAGCGTCAACAACTCAGTAGGGAGCCGGTAATGGCCAAGCGTCTGGATCTCAAGGACGTCAACATCTACTACGGCAAGTTCCACGCCGTCGCCGATGTGGGCCTGTCCGTCCCGCCCCGGAGCGTCACCGCCTTCATCGGCCCGTCCGGTTGCGGCAAGTCCACCGTTCTCCGTTCACTCAATCGCATGCACGAAGTGATTCCCGGTGCGCGCGTCGAGGGTTCGGTGCTGCTCGACGGCGAGGACATCTACGGCTCGAACGTCGATCCGGTCGGTGTTCGCAAGACCATCGGCATGGTGTTCCAGCGACCCAACCCCTTCCCGACCATGTCCATCAAGGACAACGTCGTCGCGGGCTTGAAGTTGCAGGGCGAGCGCAGCAAGAAGAAGCTCGACGAGGTGGCCGAGCGTTCGCTGCGCGGTGCCAACCTGTGGAACGAGGTCAAGGATCGCCTCGACAAGCCCGGTGGCGGCCTCTCAGGCGGTCAGCAGCAGCGTCTGTGCATCGCGCGTGCCATCGCGGTCTCGCCCGACGTCCTGCTCATGGACGAGCCGTGCTCCGCGCTCGACCCGATCTCGACTCTCGCGATCGAAGACCTGATCACCGAGCTGAAGAAGGACTTCACGATCGTCATCGTCACGCACAACATGCAGCAGGCTGCGCGTGTGAGTGACCAGACGGCATTCTTCAACCTCGAGGCAACCGGCAAGCCCGGTCAGCTCGTCGAGATCGACGACACCGAGAAGATCTTCTCGAACCCGACGCAGAAGGCCACCGAGGACTACATCTCCGGCCGCTTCGGATAGGTCCCGGGATCAACCCTGCACGATCATGTTTCACCCCCGTTTCCAACAGGAGACGGGGGTGAAACTTTTTGGTTGTGGTGATAGTTCCCACTCCGGTGCGCAGAGCTGAGCGTCGTTGGGCGCCCGAATAATTCGATGAGCAGCGCAAGTGCGCCGAGTGGGCGCTGAAGTAGCCGACGACGTGAATCTCGTGGATACTGACGACGCTTCGGACAATGCTAATCTCGGCCCGACAGCACGCTGTCGATCGATGTCGTTTCACAACCGGAAGGGCTTGTCAGTGCACCTCACCCCTTCAGATACCGAAAAGCTGCTCCTGAGCGTCGCGGGCATGGTCGCCCGTGACCGCCGCGAGCGCGGGGTACTGCTGAACTACCCCGAAGCGATGGCACTGATCTCGTGCTGGATTCTCGAGCGCGCGCGTGACGGAATGACGGTTGCGGAACTGATGAACGCCGGTCGGCAAGTGCTCACCCGCGACGACGTGATGGAAGGGGTACCCGAGATGATTGCAAACGTCCAGGTGGAGGCCACTTTCCCGGACGGTCGCAAACTGGTCACCGTGACGGAGCCCATTCGATGATTCCCGGCGAAGTACGTGTGTCCACAGAACCGCTCGAGTTCGGCACGGACGCGGAGAAGATCACGATGGTCGTCGTCAACGACGGCGATCGCCCCATTCAGATCGGTTCACATCTCCACCTTCCCGCGGCCAACCCGGCGTTGACCTTCGATCGCGAAGCGGCAGACGGCTTCCGGCTCGACATCCCCTCGGGAACGTCGGTTCGGTTCGAACCCGGGGTCAGCAGAACGGTGACACTGATCGCGCTCGGCGGACTCAAAAGGGTTCCGGGCCTGCAGATCGTGCCGGACGAAGACCTACCGACACATGCGCGCGAGCCCAAGACCGTCATGCCCTTCGGCACGCCCGGCGTCGAGGTCGAAGAACCTTTGCGAGCGTCCTCGGTGAACGTGCGTGTGAGTGATGTTCCAGTCGAGGCGGATTCACCGGACGACGCCGCGACGACAGTTGAGAGGACAGCCGAATGAGCAGGATCGATCGACGCGGCTACGCCTCCCTGTACGGCCCGACCGCAGGCGACCAGATCCGTTTGGCCGACACAGATCTGTGGATCGAGATCGAGCACGACTACACCGCGACCGGCGACGAGATGGTCTTCGGCGGCGGTAAGAGCATCCGCGAGTCGATGGGCCAGGGCCTGACCACTCGCGACCAGGGCGCTCTCGACGTCGTCATCACCAACACGGTGATTCTCGATCACTGGGGAATCGTCCGGGCAGACGTCGGAATTCGCGACGGACGCATCGTTGCGATCGGCAAGTCCGGTAACCCCGACATCATGGATGGCGTGCACCCCAAGTTGCTCATCGGGCCGAGCACCGACGTGATCGCCGGTGAGGGAAAGATTCTCACCGCGGGTGCGATCGACACTCACGTGCACTTCCTCAGTGAAGTCGAGATGATGGAAGCACTCGCCACTGGTACGACGACCGTGGCGGGCGGCGGAACGGGCCCCACCGAAGGAAGCAAGGCAACCACTGTCACGCCCGGCGCCTGGTCGCTGACGATGATGCACCGCGCCCTCGACCACATCCCGCTCAACGTCCTCCTTCTCGGCAAGGGCAGCACCGTCAGCCATGAGGCCATGCGTCAGGAAGCTCTCGCCGGCGCAGGCGGATTCAAGGTCCACGAGGACTGGGGTTCCACTCCGGCTGCGATCGACGCAGCTCTGCGCGCAGCCGACGAGTTCGGCCTCCAGGTAGCGCTGCACGCCGACAGCCTCAACGAAACCGGTTACGTACAGCACACTTTGGATGCGATCGCCGGACGCGGGATCCACGTGTTCCATGCGGAAGGCGCCGGCGGTGGGCACGCACCGGACATCATCGTGACGGCAGGTGAGCCGAACGTTCTTCCGGCATCGACCAATCCGACGTTGCCGCATACCGTCAACACGGTTGCCGAGCACCTCGACATGCTCATCGTCTGTCATGCGCTCAATCCCCGGGTTCCGGAGGATCTTGCCTTTGCCGAGTCCCGGATCCGGCCGACAACGATTGCAGCAGAAGACTTTCTGCACGACATCGGAGCCATCTCGATCACCTCGTCCGACGCCCAGGCGATGGGCCGTATCGGTGAGGTGACCCTGCGGACATGGCAGGTGGCTCACGTCATGAAGGCCCAGTACGGCAAGCTGGGCACCAGCATGCCGGCCGACAACGAGCGTGCGCGGCGTTACGTCGCCAAGTACACGATCTGCCCCGCGGTGGCGCACGGTATCGATCACGAGATCGGCTCGGTCGAGGCCGGGAAGATGGCGGACCTGGTGCTGTGGGATCCCGCGTTCTTCGGAGTCCGTCCTTCTGCCGTGATCAAGGGCGGGGCGATAGTTGCTGCGCCGCTTGGTGATCCGAATGCTGCTATCCCGACCCCGCAGCCGGTGTTCGTTCGCCCGGCCATCGCGGCGACTCCGGGATCGGCCCCGCACCTGTCCACGACGTTCGTCTCTCCGATGGCCATCGAGGACGGTCTGGCCGATCGTCTCGGTCTCACCCGCACCCTTACCGGTGTTCGTCCGACGAGACACCTCACCAAGGCGGACATGCCGAACAACACGGCGCTGCCGTCCATCGACGTCGATCCGGAGACGTTTGCCATCAAGGTCAACGGCGACCTGATCGCGCCCAACCCCGTTGACGTAGTGCCGATGGCTCAGCGCTACATGCTGTTCTGAAACCATGTCGATCGAGACGGCGTCTGCCGAGATAGCATCGATGCTCTTGGCAGACGGGCGTCTGCCTACCGGCGGTCACGCGCACTCGTCGGGGTTGGAACCGGCACTGGCGGGCGGACTCCTGCAGAGTCAGGTCCCTGACTTCATTCGCGGTCGACTCGAAACAGTCGGACTTGTCGAGGCCGCTTCAACGGTGGTCACGCGCCGCTGGGCCGTAAGTGAGGGTAGTGCAGGCGAACTCGAGGACATCTCGAGGGAACTGCTCGCTCGGACTCCCAGCGCACCGCTGCGTGAGGCGTCGATTCAGCTCGGCCGTGGGCTGGCGAGACTGGCGTCGCGATTGTGGCCGCAGCACCCCGCGGTGCAGATGCTCATGGCGCTGCCTGGGCATCCGATGCGTCCGCTCGCGTTGGGCGTCTTCACGGCGGTCTCCGGGATGGACGACCTACAGGCAGCCAGATCTTGTTTGTACGACGACGCCCAAACGGTGGCGTCGGCGGCATTGAAGCTACTGCCGGTGGATCCGGCAGAACCGGTCGAATGGTTGCTCCGAGCAGCCCCGACCATCGAAACCGTCGCCGCGGCTGCCGTAGCCGTCGAGGGCGTCGCAGATATACCCGCAACAACAGGGCCGTTGGTCGAACAATGGTCACTCGAACACCACGCTCGATCCAGGAGGATTTTCCGTGCTTGACAACCTGAACAACACCACCACTGCTGCAAGAGGTTTGAGGCTCGGCGTTGCCGGCCCCGTCGGCACCGGCAAAAGCACCCTCATCGCCACCATCTGCCGCGAACTCGCGGCGGAGTACGAGATCGCGGTGGTCACCAACGACATCTACACCGACGAGGACGCGCGACTGTTGCGCGCGGCCAACGTTCTGCCGATCGAGCGCATCGTCGCAGTCGAGACCGGTGCGTGCCCGCACACGGCTATTCGTGACGACGTCACGCCGAACCTCATTGCGGTCGAAGACCTCGAGCGTCAGTTCCATCCCCTCGACATGGTGATCGTGGAAAGCGGCGGTGACAACCTGACCGCCACGTTCAGCCCGGCACTGGTCGACGCCCAGATCTTCTGCATCGACGTCGCGGGCGGCGGAGACGTCGCCCGCAAGGGCGGTCCCGGCATCGAGCGGGCAGATCTGTTGGTGGTCAACAAGATCGACCTGGCCCCGTACGTCGACGTCGACGCGGTCCAGATGGTTGCCGATGCCACGGCCGCGCGTGACGGACTTCCCGTTCTCGCGCTCAGCCAGAAGGATCACTCAACGATCGACCAGCTCAGTGCGTGGCTCCGCCAGGTCATCGCATCCCATCGCGCGGGTAGTCACACCCCGCAGGATCCGGGGCCGATGGCGCCGCACTTCCATGCCGATGAAGAAGACCACGGTCACGGTCACGGGCACAGCCACTCTCACACTCACTGATGCGCACTGGAGCTACGAGGGTCGTCGTCGAGAGAGTGGGTGACACCGCTGTTGCGCGAGAGCTGATCTCGGGCGACTTCCTGGCCCCGCGGTTCGTCGACGCTCGCGGGCTCACCGTGCGAATTGCCCTGGTAGGGCACAGCGCAACGCTGTTGGCCGGCGACGACCTGCGTATCGACTTCGTGGTCGCACCCGGTACGTGTCTCGAGGTGATCGAGCCGTCCGGGACCGTCGCGTACAACGCACGCGGTGGCCGGGCGTCGTGGTCGGCTTCGGCGAGCGTCGGTGCCGGTGCGGCGCTGATCTGGCGTGCGGCACCGTTTGTCGTCGCCGGCGGCGCGGATGTGACCAGGCGCGTGGATATTTCACTGGAATCCGATGCCGTTGCGCTGCTCGACGAGATGATCGTGTTCGGCCGGACCGGCGAAACCGGCGGTGCGCTTCGCTCGGATCAGCGCATTACCGTCGACGGCGACGCGCTGCTCGTGGAAACTCTCGACCTGCGTAGCGTGCCGGGCCGTTCGCTGCCGGGGATTCTCGGTGGCCATCGCGTGCTCGGTACGACCATGCTGTTGGGGATGAAGACTACCGACGACGTCGAAGGGCACGTGACGCCGCTGGCGGGAGCAGGGATGCTGGCACGGGCCGTTGCCGACCACGCACACGAGGCGAGCGCAGCGTTGGATCCGATCTGGTCGCAGTGGCGTGGGCGATTTTCGCAGAAGTACACCGACTGATTCGCCCTACCGTCACACTTCGGGAGGCCGCGTCGTCCAGTATGTGACCAGGCCGAAGAGAGCCGGGCGCACAGGTTTGACGGAGGCATCATGCGAATTGTTGTTCTGGGCGGAACCGGCCAGATGGGAAAGTTGGTCGTCGAGCAGGCAAAGGTAGGGGGCCATGACGTGGTCGCTGCCGCTCGATCGACGGGAGTCGACATCTCCACGGGTGCAGGGTTGGACGAGGCATTTGCCGGCGCAGACGTGGTCGTCGACGTGAGTGATCACGTCACCAACAGTGCCAAGAAGGCTGTCGAGTTCTTCGAGACCGCAGCCAGAAATATCGCCGCGGCGGAAACCAGAACTGGCGTGAAGCATCACGTGTTGCTCTCGATCGTGAACTGCGACGATCCGCAGTTGAAGTCCTTCGGGTACTACCAGGGGAAGGCTGCGCAGGAACGCGCGGTGGAAGCGTCGAGTATTCCTTTCACGATCCTGCGATCCACTCAGTGGTTCGAGTTCGGCGAGAAGACGATCGCGCTGTTCGGACTGGGGCCGATCGCTATGGTTCCTCGGATGCGGTCACAACCGGTGGCAGCGAAGACCGTTGCCGAGGCGCTCGTGACCTGCGCTCAGAACGGTCCGACCGGGAGGGCTCCGGACCTGGCCGGGCCCGAGGTCCTCGAGATCCCGGCCATGACGCGCGAGATCTTGAAATACCGTGGCCGACGTAAGTGGCTGATCCCGATCTCGATGCCGGGAGCGGGTAAGGCGATGAAGGGTGGGGCGTTGCTGCCCGCGCCGGGATCCACAACTGCAGGACCCACGTTGGAAACCTGGTTGCACGAGAACTGAATAGGAAAGGCGGCCGCGCAAGTGCGCGGCCGCCTTTTACTCACGTGGACGGTTGGGTTCAGAGATCCGGGTACGAGGTGAGGTTGTCGACCTTCTCGGTGGTTTCGGGCTCTTCGGGCAGCTTGCCGGTCACCAGGAAGATGACGCGTCGGCCGACCTCGACGGCGTGGTCGGCGAATCGCTCGTAGAAGCGGCCGAGCAGCGTGACGTCGACTGCGGCAGCAACGCCGTGCTTCCACTCACGGTCCATGAGGACGGTGAAGAGGTGGCGGTGGAGGTCGTCCATCGCTTCGTCTTCTTCGCGCAGACGGGCAGCGCGCTCGGGGTCGCGGGTCTCGAGGACGACCTTGGCGGCCGCACCGATGGAGACAGCGATGCGTCCCATCTCGGCGAAGTAGCCGTTGACCTCTTCGGGAAGCACGTGGTTGGGATGTCGGCGGCGCGCGATCTTGGCGACGTGCAGGGCGAGTGCGCCCATGCGGTCGATGTCGGCGACGATCTGGATTCCGCTGACCACCGAGCGCAGATCTCCGGCAACGGGAGCCTGCAGGGCGAGCAACGCAAACGCGCGCTCCTCGCAGATGGTGCTGAGTTCGGTGATCTTGTCGTGTTCGCCGATTACTTGTTCTGCCAGGGACAGGTCTGCCTGGAGCAGGGACTGGGTGGCGCGCTCCATAGCGGCACCTGCCAGTCCTGCCATCTCGCCGAGCGTGTCTGCAAGCTCGGTCATCTGTTCGTTGTAAGCCACGCGCATGAGGTCAGAGCCTACGTGCCGTGAAAGACCAAGTCACAAGCACCAGGTGAACGCAAGGTGAATGAACGCGTGTCAGTCGCAGGTGGTGTCGCCGGCGTTGACGCTGGCGATGTCGGCGGGCAGAGCCGTCGAGGTGCTGGTGTCGACCGACGTCGGATTTGCCGCCAGGATGGTTCCCGGGTCCGCGGGGGCGACGACGGTGCCGGCGAAATTGCTTCCGACGACGACCTCGATCATGTCTCCCATGCTCGGAGCGAGAACCAGAACCGCGCCGGGAATCGACGACGCGACCGTCACCGCTTCAGCCTCGTAACCTGCGGCGTAGCGCACGACGGTGGTCGACGCTTGAGCATTCGCCAGGCCGGTGGCTGCGCTGAAGTTACCGACCGTGGAGATCTGGAAACCGTAGGCCGCGAGGCTGTCGGCGATTGTCGCGGCCTGCCCGGCGATTCCCGACGCGTTGGAGACGTCGACCGAGATGTTGTAGGCGCTCATTGCCTCGACGGAAGTGGCGGCCGGCGGCGTGCTGGACGTAGGAGCGGTTGTCGTGGAACTGGTCGACGACGGTGTGGTGTCCTCGCGCTCTTCGCCCGGAAGCGGATCGTCGTCGATGATCGCCTGGAAGAGGGACTTGATCTCGTCCGTGCGAGGAATCTCGTTGCCCCAGTCGTTGGTGCCGTCCGTGGGGACCGTCAAGAACGTGACCGCGCCTGCGTCGACGTTCTGGAGCGAGCGACCGAGGGTGACCAGTGACTTGGTGTCGATGTTTTCGACGAACGTGTCGCTGGTGAAGGCGTTGATGAATCCGTTGAGCTTGCTCGGATTCAGGAGGACCTGGTTGGACAGGGCCGAGCGGAGCAGCGCCGACAGGAACTTCTGCTGGCGGGTGATGCGCCCGTAGTCGCCGTTGCCCTCGGCTTCGACGTGGCGAGCACGCACGTAGTTGAGGGCGGTACGGCCGTCGAGCATCTGCGTGCCGCCGGAGGCGAGGACGGTTCCGAGGATGCCGTCTTCGATCGGTCCGGGGGAGCAGACGTTCACACCGCCGACGGTGTCGACCATGCGCTCGAAACCGGCGAAGTCCATTCCGACGAAGTGCCCGATTTTCAGGCCGGACATCTTCTGGATGACCTTGACCAGGCATTTGGGGCCACCGAGTGCGTATGTCGCATTGAGTTTGTCGCCGCTCGCTGCCGGGAAGGTTTCGCTGGTGTACTTGCCGGCGTCGTTGTCCCATCCCTGACAGATCGGACGTTCGACGTCGAGGTCACGCGGGAAGGAGACGGCGACGACGCGGCTTCGGTCCGCGGGAATGTTCACCAGCATGACCGTGTCGGCTCGGGCGCCTTCGGCGTCTTCGACGGTTCCGGCGCCGATCTCACCGCTCGCACCGGCGCGGGTATCGGTGCCGATGATCAGGTACGTCTCGTCGCCGAGTTGACCACCGGCGTCGATGATGTCGTCGGACTCGGTGTCGAGTGCCGCAATCTGATCGAATCCGCCTTCGACCGAGCGCAGATAGCCCCACACGACGCCGGTCAATGCGAGAGACATGACGGCCAGGAACGCTACTGCCGATCGGCCGATCACTTTTGCGCGATGGCGGCGGCGAATCTTGCTTTGCGCCAGACGAGTGGCGCCGGTGTCACCGACTACCCGCGGCACTGCGGAGGTGACGGGATGTTCTTCGGTGATCCAGTCCGCAGCGGCGGGCGGAACGGTCGGACGGGCGGGAATCGGCCGGGCGGGGGGCGGCGACGACGCTGCTGAAGATTGAGTCTTGGGTGGTACGGATTTGTTCGGCGCCGGCTTGGGCGGCGTAGCCGGGGCTGGTGGCGGCTTCTTGTCGCCTACCCGACGGACCAACTCGGCGACCGAAACAGAGTCGTCGGTCGGAGGCGAGTCCCGTCGCCCGGTACGTCCACTGCTGCGACGCTCCGGGGGACTGGGTGGTTGCGGTGTTGGTCGCTGGGGTGTGGCAGGGCGCTGGGGCGTTGCCGGTTGGTCCGGTCGGGCGTTGCGGAAGCGCTTGTCTGCGAGCGGACGTTCCCAGGGGGCGCGGCTCTCGGGCGGAGGTGGGCCCGAATCGTGATCATCACCCACCGATGCAACCTGTCCCGTCGTCGACTGTCAGTAACTCGTCATTCAGATGCCGGCGTCAACCGGTTGTCGACGAAGCTGGAGCCATATTACTGGTGAATCCTGAGTGCTTCACTCAGAAAGTGATGTGAGTAATCCGACGGCGTGTTTTCGCTAGCCACCAGAGTGCATCATGTCAGCTCCCACCGGCACAAGGTCGTCTTCGGGATCGTCGAGCCAACCTTCCGGGAGTGCTACCTGACCGGGTGAGCCTTGGCGTCCGCGCGGGCCTTCGGCGTCCTTGGGGAACGGGACGTCGTGGTCGAGCTGTCCGAGCAGATCGTCCAGTTCGGACAACGTGCTGACCAGAGCCATCGAGACCCGCAGATCCGATCCGACCGGGAACCCACGCATGTACCAGGAGACGTGCTTGCGAAGTTCGCGCAGACCCTTCATTTCACCGTGATGTGCGGCGAGCAGTTGGGCGTGACGGGCGATGATCTTGGTGACTTCGCCGAGCGTCGGCGGCGTGGCGATCTGTTGTCCGTTGAGAGCTGCGCTGAGTTCCGCGAACAGCCATGGCCGTCCGAGGCAGCCGCGTCCGACGACGACGCCGTCGCAGCCGGTCTCGTTCATCATGCGGGCAGCATCCGAGGCGTCGAAGATGTCGCCGTTGCCGAGGATCGGCACGTCGGTGACGTGTTCCTTGAGGCGCGTGATCTCGTTCCAGTCAGCAGTGCCGGAGTAGCGCTGCGACGCGGTACGTGCGTGAAGTGCGACGGCAGCGGCGCCTTCAGCTGCGGCGATCCGGCCGGCGTCGAGGTGCGTGTGATGTTCGGGGTCGATGCCGACGCGCATCTTGACGGTGACCGGAATGTCGGTGCCTTCGGTGGCGCGCACGGCTGCCGCGACGATCTGACCGAACAGTCGACGCTTGTACGGTAGCGCCGATCCACCGCCCTTGCGGGTCACCTTGGGTACCGGGCAGCCGAAGTTCATGTCGATGTGATCGGCCATGTTCTCGTCGACGATCATCTTGGCCGCGGCGTAAGTCGTATCCGGGTCGACGGTGTACAGCTGCAGCGACCTGGGCGTTTCGGTCGGACCGAACGTGGTCATGTGCATCGTGGCGGGTTGGCGTTCGACGAGCGCGCGGGCGGTGACCATCTCGCAGACGTAGAGCCCGGACGTGCTGCCTGCACGTTCGAGTTCGAGTTCACGGCACAGCGTGCGGAAGGCGACGTTGGTGACGCCCGCCATGGGTGCGAGGACCACGGGGCTGTGCAGCTCGAGTGAACCGATACGAAGGGATGACATGTCTACCTCTGAACAAATACTTGTGACAATTGGAAGTGCCCGGTACCGAATCCGGTACCGGGCACAGAATAGCTGGTGAAACTAAGAAGCCTGCTGTTCGCGCTTGGCGGCTTCGCGTGCGAGCATGCGATCGCGCTGTTCCTCGAACTTCGTCGCGTTGGCGGCGAGTGTCTCGAGGAAGGCCGCCAACTCTTCGCGCGTGTTCTCGCCTTCGGCGCTGAAATCGTTGCGCTCGAAGATGTTCCACTTACGCAGGACAGGCCAGACGACCTCGTCGAGGTGCTGGCGAAGGTCGTAGATGCCGTGCTTGGCCATGAGGGCGCCGTTGCGGCGGAAGTTCGGCATGCCGGCACCGGGCATCTGGAAGTTCTGGACGATGTTCGCCACAGCCTTGAGCGCCTGATCGGGAGCAAGATCGAGCGCGGCGGCGCAGATGTTGCGGTAGAAAATCATGTGCAGGTTCTCGTCGGCGGCGATGCGCTGAAGCATCTTGTCGGCAATCGGCTCGTCGCAGGCCTTGCCGGTGTTGCGGTGGCTGACGCGCGTCGCGAGTTCCTGGAAGGTCACGTAGGCGACCGAGTGCAGCAGGCCGGCGTCGCCCTCGTCGATGGGTGCGCTGTAACCGTTTGTCATGTGTTCCATGCGGAAGCGCTCGAGCTCGACGGGGTCGACTGCGCGCGTGACGACGAGGTAGTCACGCATCACGATGCCGTGGCGGTTCTCCTCGGCGGTCCACCGGCCGACCCACGTTCCCCAGGCACCGTCCTGCGAAAAGTTCTCGGCGATCTCACGGTGGTACGACGGCAGGTTGTCCTCGGTGAGCAGGTTGGTGATCATCGCGGCGCGAGCTACCTCGCCGAGTTGTGACTGTTCGAGACTCCAGTCTTCGCCGCCCATGGCTGCGAAGTTACGGCCCTCGTCCCACGGAACGTAGTCGTGTGGATGCCATTCCTTGGCCATGGAGATGTGGCGGTTGACGTTCTCCTCGGCAACCGGCTGCAGCTCTTGTAGCAGCTCCAGCTGCGTCAGAATCCTCGTCATTTCTTGCCTCCATGTTGAGTGAATGCGCGACTTCGCCCCAGCCTACGGCACCGTAGGTTTGAAAAGAATGGCATGAAAATTGCTCCCCTCGAGGGATGTTACCGATCCGTAGTTATCCGGGGGCACTTTCACTACCAAGTCGTTCTTTCGACGTAGTCGCGGAAAGTCCGGGCGGGATCGGACAGCTTGCGACTCTTCGACCAGATCAGCCCTATTTTTCGCTGTGCTCCTTCGATCGGTACATAGACGACTCCTTCGGCCCAGATCGGTGGATCCTGAACCGGCATGACCGAGACACCGAAGGACGCGGAGACCAGTCCGCCGACCGTTGCCAGCTCGCTGCTCTCGAAGACGAAATTCGGAGTGAATCCTGCGGCCGCGCACAGTTCATCGAGAATTCTTCGCATCCCGAAGTTCGGATGCATACCGATGAACGGTTCGTCGGCCGCGTCCGCAAGCTCGACCGAATGCAACTTCGCAAAGCGATGATCAGCCGGAACAGCCAATGCCAGTGACTGCTGGGCGATCTGCATCCACGCCACCTGCGGATCGCGCGGCTGAGGCGAGACGACGGCCAGGTCGGACGTGCCGGCGGCGATTCTGTCGACCAGGAACTGCGCGCTGTCCTGATGCAGTTCGAATCGCACTCCGGGATACTCGACGCGGTATCCGCGCAGCATGTGCGGCACCAACCAGGTGCCGAACGAGTGGAGGAAGTCGAGTCGGACCGTGCCGCTCTCGGGGCTCGCCAGCGACTGGATTTCGGTCTGCGCGGCGTCGAGGGCACGCAGTGCGATGCGAGCATGTCGATAGAGGATCTCGCCGTACCGGTTCAGTTCGAGTCGGCGTCCCTGACGGTCGAAGAGTGTCACGCCGATCTGTCGTTCGAGGCGAGCGAGTTTGCGCGAAAGGGTCGGCTGCGACAGGTGAGTCAGATCCGCGGTAGCGGTCACCTGTTGGGTTTCGGCGAGCACGACAAACCATTCGAGGTCTTCGGTCAGCATCACGAACCCAATCTATATACCTCTGGAGCATATAGAACACCAAGTTTATGCATTTTCTTTTGCCGAGTCTGGGCGGGAGGATTCTTACCGGAGGTAAGTGATGCCTGGAGGTACGTGGTGACTGTCGAGAATGTGATCGAATCCGAAGTGATGCCGCTTCGCCGCGGAACATCGGGATATCGAACCGTGACCGTTGCGTTGTTCGCGGCCGGGCTGTCGACGTTCATCTCGATGTACGCGGCACAGGCGTTGCTGCCTGCGTTCGCCGAAGACTTCCACGTCTCGCCTGCGGTGTCTGCGCTGTCCGTCTCGGCGACGACGGGCATGTTGGCGTTGGCAATCATTCCGGCCAGTGCGCTCTCCGAGCGCTTCGGTCGCACGCGGGTGATGATCGCGTCGGCGTCGGCGTCCTGTGTGATCGGTTTACTTCTGCCGCTGAGTCCGACGATCGAGGTTCTGCTGGTCGGACGCGCAGCACAAGGATTGGCTCTGGCCGGTGTCCCGGCGGTGGCGATGGCCTATCTGGCCGAGGAGGTCGATCGGAAGGACCTCGGTGCAGCGATGGGAAGGTACGTCGCCGGCACGACGATCGGTGGGCTGATCGGACGGCTCGTGCCGTCGGCCGTCGTCGATTTCAGTACGTGGCGTTGGGCGCTGTTGACTGCGTCCGCGCTGTCGGCATTGTTCGCGCTCAACATGATCCGGCGGCTTCCCGCGTCGAAGTTCTTTCGCCCGCAACCGATATCGGCGCGCACGATCGCGTCGAATCTACGACGCCACCTTGCGAACCCGTCGCTGCGAACACTCTTCGCTTTGGGATTCATCCTGATGGGCGGCTTCGTGTCGATCTACAACTTCCTCGGGTTTCGGCTCACGGCAGCACCTTTCGGCCTTCCTGAAGCGCTTGTGGGCCTGGTGTTCCTTTTCTACCTTGCCGGAACTTTCACCTCGGCGGTAGCCGGCGGGGCCTCTGACCGACTGGGTAGGCGCAGCGTGCTGCTCGGGTCGGTTGTCGTCATCGGTATCGGCCTGGCACTGACCGTTCCGGACAATCTGGCGTTGACGCTCGTGGGGATGCTGCTCTTCACCGGAGGATTCTTCGCCGCACATTCGGTGGCCAGCGGTTGGGTGGGGCTGATCGCTACCGATCACCGGGCCGAGGCGTCGGCGTTGTATCTGTTTGCCTACTACGCGGGTTCGTCCGTGGCGGGCGCCCTCGCGGGTCTTGCATACGCGGGTGGCGGTTGGGTCGGGGTCAGTACTTTTGTGGGCGCGCTGCTGTTGGTTGCGTTTGCCTTGTCACTGAGGATGTTTCGATCTTCGACGATTGACTGAACAGAGCACTGCGGCGACCCCGAACGGGATCGCCGCAGTGCGTTCTGTCGAGCGTCTTACTTCTTGCCGCCGCCGAGGAGGCCGCCGAGCAGGTCTCCGAGGCCGCCGCCACCGGATCCACCCAGGATGCCGCCGAGTGCGCCGCCGATGCCGCCGCCGGAATTGCCGCCGCCGCCGAGAATTCCGCCGAGGAGATCCCCGAGCCCGCCGCCACCGGAGGCCTGAGTCTGCGCGCCGGCACCGCCACCGGTGAACTGCTTGGCGAGGTAGGCCAGGACGATGGGAGCGAGGATCGGCAGCAATTGCTTCACCAGATCGTTTCCACCGCCGCCACCGACACCGCCCAGTGCGCTGGCGACCTGATCGGTGTTGCCGCCGAAGATGTTCGAGACGATCTTCTGACCGTCAGCGGTGTCGACTTTGCTGATGTCGACGCCGTCGTCGAGAAGGCTGGTGTCGGCGTGAGACTGCAACGCGCTTTCCAGCGAGGCTGCACCGGCGGGATCCTGCGCGTTGGCGCCGAGGCCACCGACGAGGGTCGGAAGTGCAGTCTTGACCGCCGATTCGGCAGTTGCCTGGTCGACGCCGAGTTGCTGCGCGATCTGGTCGATGGGGATCTGGGATAGAAGGTCGTCAAGCGATGCCATTGATGCCCTACCTCTTCTGGGGTACTACTCGTCAGTACCCGGCTGTTGCAGACACTAGTGAATGTCGGCGTCGACGGTAACCCTCCGGTTGCCGAGCGGTCAGGCTCGGGTCTTCTCGCGGGGGACCAGGCACGCTAGGAGAGCGAGAATCAGTCCGCCGGCCGTCAGAATGAATCCTGTCTGATTTGTCAGGATCGTGGAGTAGTTTTCCCTGATGACATTGTCGAACTGATCGTTCACGCGGTAGTAGAACGTGCCAAGAGTCCCCAATCCCACGATAATTCCGATCCATGCTGCGATGCGAGAACCGAACAATGCGGCGATCAGAATCAATACGGCGGCGGCGAGCAGAAGTATCGCCATCGACCGGTAGAAGGTCACGGACTGATCGCCGAGTTGCTCGATTGCCCACCCTGCCGGAAAGCCGTCCCGCAGGTCCTCGAGGCGAACATTGTCGGGTTTGACCCCGGCCAGTACGTACATGAACGAGCCGACGGCAACGGCGATTCCACAAATGAGCAGAACGAGATGAACTAACGTGCGCATGCCAGTCTCCCTGTGTTCGGAGTTCGGTGACGCGGTCGTCGCCGAGCCTAGCTGTGTCGCGGGTGTCAAGCTCGGTATCGAGCGTGCAGAATCGTCTCCATGCCCGACAACATGCGTCGACTCGAAGAGATCTCGCTGTCGCTGCCGGAAGCGGAGCGCGTCGACATCGAAGCGTGGGACGGCCACCCGACGTTCCGGGTCCGCGGCAAGAACTTCGTGTTCTGCAACCTCGAAGCCACCTCCTTGACCGTCAAGCTGAGCAAGGAGGAAGCCGAAGCGGTGGTGGCCACCGAACCAGGCGCAAGTGCTGCGGGCTATGGACTCGGTCGACACGGGTGGGTTGCACTCGACATCGGCACCGACGTTTCCGAGGAGAAATGGTCGCAACTGGAGGAGTGGATCTACACCTCGTTCACCCTCGTTGCGCCGAAGCGGCTTGCCCGGATCGTTCTCGATGCGGATGAGGAACGCCCGTAACGGATAGATTCGTCAGTACAGACGCCGACTAGACGAGGAATTGTCATGACGACACCGGAAACTTCACCGGCCACCGCAAAACCGGGCATGCCGCCGTGGGCGAAGAAGGCCATCGGGATCGCAGTGATGGCGGTGGTCCTGGTCATCGCTTACTTCATCCTTGCCGCCTTCCTTCCGCGTTGGTGGGCGCAGCGCATTGCGTCGTTGGCGAACGGCAGTTTCAGCGCCGGAATCGCGTGGGGGCTGCTGTTCGGTCTCGTGTGCACCCTGGTCCCGCTCATCTTCTTCCGGGCGGTCTGGCAGGTGCGCAAGCGCAAGCATGCTCGAATCATGCAGATCACGGCTCTCGCGTTGGGTGTGATCTTCGCGCTGCCGAATCTGCTCTCTCTGACAGTTGTTCTCGGCAACAACAACGCTGCGCATGCGGGCGAGCGGATCCTCGACGTCGACGGCCCCGGATTCCGCGGAGCATCCGTTGTCGGTGCCGTCCTGGGCGTTGCGTTGTTCCTTGGACTTGTCGCGCTCGGCTACATGTACAAAAAGCGTGGCAAGGATCTCGACAAGATGCGCGGTGAGCTCAAGCAACACGAGCCGCAGAGTAAGGGCGAGGCTCCAGCCCCGGAAATCTGAGTCAGCTCTTCGACCGAGTACTCAGGCCGACACCGACTCCGACGGTTCCCGCCGCCACCAGTCCGGCGAGCGGGACCGCCCAGTGTCCGGCAAATGTGCAGGCGAGAACCAGGATTGCGCTCACCGGTAGAACAGCCTGCTCGATCCTGTCACGCTTGAAGTGTCGTGAGTGCATGAGCCACACGAAGATCAGGAACATCGCGGCGGGGATCGTGACCGCGGCAGATGCTGCGAACGTCGAAATGTGCGCTTCGCCAACTGCTTCCTCGACGGCTACTTCGATGCCGGCGCCGATGGCCGCAGCGGATCCGAATACGAAGTAGTGCCCGTATCCCCACAACAGGACGGCGCGATTGCCTTGGTCTGCGAGGTACTCGTGGATCGGGACGGCGAAGTAGATCCACAACGCGGAGAACACGATCAGAACTCCGCCGACGGCAATCGGAATCAGTAGATCGGCGGCGTCGAAATCCCGGATGCCGGATTGGACCGCGATGGTCGCGGCAGCGATGGTTTCGCCGAGCATGATGATGGTGAAGAGGCCGTAGCGTTCGGCGATGTGATGCGGGTGCCACGGCGTCTGGTGGTTGCGTTCGGCGATCGCCGGCACCGCGAGTTCGGCGATCATGAGAACGAAGAAGCCCGGAATCCACGCCGACGCCGGCATCAGGAGCAGCACGATCCAGCCGGCCTGGACGATCACGAGCCCGGCGGCATATTGCAGAGCAGTGGTTCGCGCTGCACCGGATTCACCGCTGGCGGCTCGAAGCCATTGGCAGGTGAGCGCAATTCGCATGATGAGGTAGCCGACGATGGCCGTCGTACGGTCGGTTCCGTCGAATGCGTCGGGGATTCCCGCGGCGAAGACGAGCACGCCACAAATCTGTACGAAGGTCGCGACCCGGTAGGGGACGTCGTCCGTGTCGTAGGCAGACGCGAACCAGGTGAAGTTCACCCACGCCCACCACAGCGCGAAGAAGACGAACATATCGCCGGCGATGCCGTCGGCGTAGTGGCCCTCGGCAACAGCATGCACCAGTTGAACTCCGGCCTGTGCGGCTGCAACCACGAAACACAGGTCGAAGAACAGTTCGAGTGGCGTCGATGCTCGATGGTCCTCGTCGCGGCTGCGTGCGCGCATCCGGATGATCGGCATTACGGCCCGGCCGTGGCCCGCGCCTGTACTGGTGTGTTCTGTCATCGTCCCCACCTTGCTCCGACGTCTAGTGCAGGAGCGCAGTCTAGGGCGAATTCCGTCGGGTCGACGAATGAGACATTTCGCCCCTCACCACACGAGAACGGGTTTGATGACGCGCCCCGACGCTTGATCTTCGACGGCTTTGTTGATATCGGAGAAGGCGTAGCGCGTCACCAAGCGGTCGATCGGAAACCGGCCACCAGTGAAGAGTTCGACGAGTTCGGGGATGAACGTCGAGACTTCCGACTCTCCTTCGATGCATCCTCGAATTGTCTTTCCGCTCAGCATGATGTCGGCCATGTTCATCTCGACCGTGGACGCTCCGAGTCCGACTACCGCCAGTGTTCCCCGTGCTCGAAGTGATGTGACGGCTTGATTGATCACGGAGCCGATTCCGGTGGTGTCGAGGGAATGTGTCGAACCTCCGTCGGTGGCGGCGCGTACTGCTTCGACCGCGTCCTCGGTGGTCGGATCGACAGTGACGGCGCCGAATTCCTCGGCGAGTTCGCGCCGCTGCGCAACGGGGTCCACGGCGACCAGGGTGGAAACGCCGGCAGCCCTCGCCGCCAGCAGCGCTGCGAGTCCGACGCTGCCTGCCCCGAAAACGGCAAACGTCGAGTCGGGCTCGGGGCGAAGCAGATTCAGTACCGCGCCGGCGCCGGTTTGAAACCCGCAGCCGAGCGGAGCCGCGACGGTCAGGTCCACCGCAGGATCGACGACGACGGTGTTGTCGGCAGAGGCGATGACGTATTCCGCGAAGCTGGACTGGCCGAAGAAGGCGGACCGTATCGGGGTTCCGTCTCGCCGGATCGGCGTCGAGCCGTCGGTGCGTGCGCCAGAGCTGTTGAGCGCGTGTGAGCTTTCGCAGTACGCCCGATGACCGCTGAGACATTGCCTGCACGCACCGCAACTGCGGTAGCTCAGCAACACGTGATCACCGGGCGCAATGCTGTCGATCGACGAGCCGACGGCCTCGACCACCCCCGCCCCTTCGTGCCCGAACACGCAGGGGCCGAGTCTTTCCGGTAGCACCGACTTCGTGAACAGATCTGTGTGGCACAGGCCGGTCGCGACGATGCGAACCAGGATCTCGTCTGCGCGGGGTTCGTCGATCTCGACGGTGTCGAGTGTGAAGGGGGAGTGCGGGCCGTGTGAGAGCGCCGCTGTCATCTGCATGGCGGACGTCGAATTCTGTTCGGCGCGAATCACGCTCGCTCGAGCAGGAAGTAGTAGTGCTGTCCGCCGTCGAGAACCAACGCCGATTTTCCGTTCATGATGCCCATGAGCGTCGAATCGTCGACTTTCTTGAAATGGTCGAAGATCGGCGCGCCGTCGTAGACCATCGTCGCCGTGACTTCGCCACGAAACTCGATGTTCCACAGACTTGCCTCGCCATTGCCGCTCTTGACGTCGGAGTAGAGGTTGCCGTCTTCGTCTCGGCAGATCAATGGCTTTGCATCCTCGACGGAATTGAAAGTCTTGCCGTACCAGCGGCTCGCGAACAGCTTTTCGTGCAGACGATGACCGGTGGCGAAGTCGTCACCCTTCCATTCGCCGAGGATTTCTTCGGCGGCGACGGTTTCCAGCGCGGCCCACACTTCGTCGAGTTCTGCTGGTGAAACACCACTTTCCGATCCACGGAGCCGGGTGAATGCGGTTCGAGCGTCATCGAGATTCATGTCTCTCCTTGCGTCGGCGGGTGAGTTGGCCGAAGTTCGCGAACCAAATTGTTCGTCAACTCTGCACGCTACGCCGAACCGGATGGTTCGGCAACGGTCGATTCGTTCTAGGCTGTGAACATGCGCTCAGCAGGGGAAGCTACGAGGGACCGCATTCTGGCGGCCGCAAAGGACGAATTTGCCACGTACGGGCTGGCCGGCGCGCGGATCAATCGGATCGCCGCGCAAGCGCGTGCCAGCAAAGACCGTCTCTATGCGTACTTCGCAAGCAAGGAAGAGTTGTTCGCTGCCGTGACCGAACAGTGGACGTCCGAAACAACCGCGGAGACAGCACTTCGAGGTGACGACTTGCCGGGCTATGCAGGTCGCCTCTTCGACAACTACGTTGCCCATCCCGAGAACGCCCGATTGCAGCAATGGGCGGATCTCGAAGCGCCGGACGTCATGAGCGAGGACGACATACGAAGCAAGACCTTCCGGCCTAAAGTTGCGGAAATCCGCAAGGGGCAGCTCGAGGGACACATCGACCCCGCGTGGAATCCCACGGAGTTGATCCTGCTGATCACGGATATCGCCCGGATGCTCGCGCTCAAGTCGTCTCGTTCCATCCCTCGACGTCGGGAGGCGGCAGTCGAGGCGGTTCGGCGTTTGATTGTGGCGTAGCGAGTCCAAACGCGAACGTCCACGCCCGTCGCTGTGTGGTTGCCCGGATTTACGGATTTCTCAGTAACGGTGCGTACGTTGGGCGTCGGCTCGTTGACGCCCTCGGGATGTTGACGTGCCGCCAAAACTTTTGTCGTCGACTGTTCAGATGCTGGTGAGCAAAAGGATCGCGGCCGGCCACCCTGACTGAATATCGTCGACGCCGAGCGTGTTCCTTCGGTGCGCGCACCTGTTCAGCATCTGGAGTGGACCCGTGTCGAAGTGGCCGTGCATATGAAGATCTCGAAGAAGGTAGCGCTGGTCGTTGTGGCTGCTTGCGCCCTGACGTTGGGATCGGCGCAAGTCGGAACCGCCCGCGCGGATGCGCCGGTCAAGGTCAGCGTGGCCGGTCATGTGGTGAGCGCCGGGCACTTCGAGCAGGTGCGGCGCCCCAACCGGTGTGTGAAGGCTGGGACGGGGAAGTCGAAACCGAGCGAGCAGAAGTCCACGAATCGCAGTGGGCGTCGAGGCAGCGGGGGATGCTTCTGACAGTGATTGCGAAGTTCCGCAATCAGCCGTCGCAAATCTGTAACACGTTCTAATCTTGCGGTATGGACGTGACTTACGAAGGGCCAAACGCGAAGTCGCTACCGACAGGGGGACTTTGCGCTATCACGAGGCGGGCGATGGTCCGCCGTTGATCCTGTTGCACGGCTCCGGGATCGGCGTGAGTGGATGGCGGAATTACCGGGGGAACCTCGAGGTGTTCGCAAAGCACTTCCACTGCTACCTCCTGGAGTTCCCGGGTTTCGGCGTGAGCGATGCCGTCGACGGTCATCCAGTTCTCACGGCAACCTCGGCGGTGGTTCGATTCATGGATGCGCTGGGAATCGAATCCGCTGCGATGATCGGCAATTCGATGGGCGGAGTTGTCGGGGTCAACGTCGCGATGAGGTTCCCTGACCGCGTCCGCAGATTGGTCACCATCGGAGGCGTGGGCCCGAACATCTTCAGTCAGAACCCGAGCGAAGGTACGCGTCTCCTCCAGGAATTCGCCGACGCTCCCAGCCGTGAGAAGTTGGTTCGCTGGCTCGAGTGCATGGTTTACGACAGATCCGTGATCACCGAGGAGCGGATCGAGGAACGATGGCAAACCGCCAACGATCCGGCCTCGCACCAGGCATTGACCGCGATGTACGGATCCAAAGCCTTTGCCGCTCAGCAGCAGATGATGTCCAACTCGGATGTGCCGCCGTACTGGTCGATGATGCACAAGGTGCAATGCCCGACCTTGCTGACATGGGGGCTCGATGATCGGCAGTGTCCACCGGACATGCCGATGATTCCGATGCGACTGATTCCGAACGCCGAACTGCATGTATTTCCGAACTGCGGGCACTGGGTGATGATCGAAGCCAAGGAGGCATTCGAGCGCGTGACCCTCGAGTTCCTGCTTCGATGACCTGCTGTTGCATTCATGTGGCACGAATCGATGTGGCACGAATGCACAAGACCCGGCGCCTCTGAATGAGGCGCCGGGTCTGTGTTTGTGCCCCCAGTAGGACTCGAACCTACGACCTGCGGATTAAAAGTCCGTAGCTCTACCAACTGAGCTATAGGGGCGCGGCGCAGAGTCTAACGGGACCGCAGAGTCCGTGAAAACACCACCCCCACCAGAAGGGCAATTCCGATGACGGCGATGGTCCCGCCCGTGCGATGCAGACCCGCGTCGTCGATGGTTCCGCGCATGGTCAACTCGATGACGACGGCCGCAAGGTTGGCGCCGATGTACTGGATTGTTCGGTACAGACCGATCGCAGTTCCGACGTCGGCGGAGGTGGTCACCGAGTTGATCAGGTTCTGGTTTCCCATGTTGTTGAAGCCGTTGGGGATGCCCAGGATCGCCGCTATCAGCAGGAGTGCCACTAGGGGAGTCGAACTCGATTCGACAAAGGCGATCAGAATCCCGCCGACAGCCAACGCGGCGGTGCCGATCAGGAGGGTGATCCGTGCGCCGAATTTCCCGTACACCCTGGACGCGGACATGGTCGCGAAGATCCCGACCGCAGCGACGGGCAGCATGAAGAGCCCGGCGCTGATCGGTGACATTCCGCGGGCTACCTGTAGCCACTGGGGGAGTCCGAAGAAGATGCAGTAGAACGCTGTGTAAGTCAGCAGGGTCCGGCCGAGAGTCATGCTCAGTGCGCGGTTTCGGACGACGGCGCGGACGTCGATGAACGCCGAGGCCGTTCGACGTTCCCACCAGACGAACAGGAACGCGAAGAGGGCCGTCGACGGGACGAGGTACCACTTCGCGTGCTCGGCGAGAGAGAGGAGAAAAAGCATCGTCGATGTCGTCAGAGCCAGAAACAGGGTGATACCGAGTGGGTCGAGAGACTTGAACAACGCAGCGGCGCCGGCCCGGTCGGGCAGGGCGGAGTCGCTAGGGGCGGCGAAGAAGACCCATACGGCAGTGACGACGACAAGTGGGAGGTTCACCCACATGATCGATTGCCAACCGAGTGTGCCGACCAACAACCCGCCGAGAGTGGGCCCCAGCGCGACGACCGATTGAGCGCAAATGGTGAGTGTTGCTATAGCTGAACGGGTTTGAGTCCGGTGGCGGTCAGCGTATTCGCGGATGACGGTCATTGCGTTCGGATACTGTGTCGCCGTGCCGATTCCGAGCAGGATTCGTGCGGCGATCAGCCAGCCCAGCGACGGGGCGAGCGAGCCGAGGATCGATCCGGCAGCGATCAGGCCCAATCCGGCGAGGTAGACGCGTTTGGCGCCGAGGATCGATCCGAGTCGACCAGCCGCCGGCGCCGTGACCGCAGTCGCGATGTAGAGGGCCGAGATGACCCACGCTGTGCCTGAACTGGAACCGAAGTATGTGGCGATCGGGACGATTGCCACGGCAATCATCGACGAGTTCAGCGCTTGAAGAACGGTTCCGGAGCCGAGAGCAAGACTCAGTTTCAGTGGAACGGGAGTTTGGGGGGTCGGCGTTTCGACGACGGTGGTCACGAGTTCATCAGTGACTCCTCTGATATCGATGTCGATGCTGGGGACTCGCCCTGGCCTAGTCTGCGCAGGATTCGGCCGGCGATCAGAAGCAAGTCACGCTCGGCTTCGGTGCACTCGGCGTCGATGACCTCAGCCAGCCACTCTGTTCGTTTCGTTCGGTCTTCGTGAAGGGTCGATGTGCCGAGTTCGGTCATCGTGACCAAGACCGCGCGGCCGTCCGATGGATCCGCCCTTCGCGTCACCATGCCCTGTTCTTCGAGCGCGGCCACGGTCTTTGCGATTGATTGCGGTGTGACGCGCTCGAATTTTGCCAACTCTTTGGCGGTCGACGGACCTTGTCGGTCGAGGTGGCCGAGGGCCTGGATCTGGCTCGGCGTGAGCTTGTGGTCGTTGCGTTTGGTGCGTAGACGTCGGACGAAGGCACCCAGATCGTCCCAAAGTACGTCGATCTCGTCTCGAGCCTTGCTGCGACCCTCTCCAACGTTCATTTAGACAGTCTAACTGTGTTGTTTCGATGCTGCCAGCACGGTTTCGACGGAAAAGGGGGAATAAACAATTGCACTAGTTGTTTAAAACCTTGGGACTGCTGTACATCGGTCGGCGAAGCAGTTCCGTCTGCGAGGTCGAATTATCAGAATCTCGGGCACGAAAAAGCTCGGATGCGCACCCCCTGCGGCGCACCCGAGCGGCCAAAACCATACCACTTGGTGTCTTTTGGGCATAAAGTCGGTTCTTGTCCCCTGAACAGCCGATTGCGTCTAGTACTTTTGGCGGGTATGGCTCTAGTCCTTACGTAGGGTGTGTTGGAGGGGATATTGTGAAGTTTCGGGGGATGACAGGCGCCGATCACGGCGGCTCTGCGTACCAACTCTGCGAGAGGCACAACACCGTAAATGGCACGTCAACAAGAGCGTGCGCGGCGTACCCGCGCCGCCCTGGTCGAAGCGGCTGCAGTCGAATTCGCCAAGCGCGGCTATGCAGCTGCGTCGGTGAACACGATCCTCGAGGGCTCCCGCGCCACCAAAGGCGCCATGTATTTCCATTTCCAGTCCAAGGAAGAGTTGGCGCGAGCGGTTCTGACCTCGGCTATCGAAACCTTCACTGGAATTACTGATCGTTGGGCCAAGAGAACAGACCTCGATCCATTCGTCGCTTTGCACGGTCTCGTGCTCGACATTGCCGAGGTCTTCCGTGCCGAGGTAATCGTGCAGGCGGAATTCCGGCTGATCATCGAGCCCGAGTTCTACAAGGATGTGCAGTCCGGTGGTGGGCAGGTCTGGGGAAAGACCGCCTATGAGTTGGCATTGCGTGCCAAGGACGACGGTTTGCTCCGAGAGGACGCCGACCCGGACAAATTCACGCGTGTACTGGCAGCGAGCCTTGCCGGTCAGCGGTACATGGCAGACCTGATTGCCTCCAGTGGAGATCTGGGCGAGTGGTTCGAGGAGTCTCTCGAAGTAGTCCTCGAAGCCATGGCTACGCCGCAGTGGTTGGAGACGTTCCATCGTGACGGGTGGCCCCAAGTCGAGTTCCCTGACACTGAATAGTGCACTTTTCTGCCCGTGAACAGGCGATTTGTGATTTCCGAATGCCGTGCCATAAGCTATCCAAGCTCCCAACGGAACGCCGTTGGGGTACTAGTTCGGAGAGATCCGGCGGGCCCCCTTCGTCTAGCGGCCTAGGACGCCGCCCTTTCAAGGCGGTAGCGCGGGTTCGAATCCCGTAGGGGGTACGTTTTGCGAAAGCGAAACGATGCAGTATGGTTTGACCCGCACGACACGCTTTGAGATGCACAAATGCCAGGCCAGGACAGTGGTTTGGGAGCGGCTCGAAGATGTAGTACGGTTTCACAGCAAGGAAAAAGCAAGGCCCTGTGGCGCAGTTGGTTAGCGCGCCGCCCTGTCACGGCGGAGGTCGCGGGTTCGAGTCCCGTCAGGGTCGCAAAGCTTTGTTCTCAACCAATCGGTTGAGAACAAAGCAATGCGATAGGCATTCGGTTCGGGTGCCGTCCGGCCAGGTAGCTCAGTTGGTACGAGCGTCCGCCTGAAAAGCGGAAGGTCGCCGGTTCGATCCCGGCCCTGGCCACCATAATTCTTTTCGACAAGCTCCAATCTCATGTTCTTCGAACATAAGGTTGGAGCTTTTTCGTATTCGGATGTCAGTCGCCGTCAACCACTCGGCCCGATCATCTCAGTTTTGCGCATCCTTTGTCTCCGTGAATGTTTCCGGTCACCGGGAACGTGCTGGGCGTCACTCCACAGAGGACATCACTATTAGCCGATTGCGGCCGATCCGTGGCTGCGTCTACTGAAAGTGAGGTGGAATCTCCGTGTCGCACTCGAGATCTTGGCGCATCGGGAAAGTCAGCCGGGTCGCCGTCGCATTGTTCGGCACCGGGGTTCTGTTGGTGGGCTGCGCGAGCAACGGTGACGACAGCGGGACCGATACGACGACCGCGTCGGCGGACGTCGTGACCGGCATGGTCAACGAGCAGCCCGATCCGGGAACTGCGGTGGCCGGCGGGACCATGACGTACGGCGTACAGGTGCTCGTTCCCTCACTCGACCCGACGAAGACGGCCGCTCGCGGCGGTTCCGGCGGTGAGGCCTTCGCTGCTGTGTACGACGTCCTGATGAGTTACGACACTGCGAGCGGCGAGTTCGAGCCCAAGTTGGCTGAATCGCTCGAGACAGCCAACGACGGAGCCACCTGGACGCTGAAACTTCGCGACGGTGTGAAGTTCAGTGACGGCACCACCCTCGACGCCAACGCCGTGATCGCGAGCATCGATCGGTACAACGCGGGCAAGGGCAATGGCGCCGAACTGTGGCTGGCTTCGGTGGAATCGGCGCAGGCAAGCGGTCCGACGACGGTGGAATTCAAGCTGAAGACGCCGTGGATGCGCTTTCCGTCGATGCTCGCACTCGGGCACGGGATGATCGTCGCCCCGAGTTCGCAGCAGGGCGACAAGTTCACCGCCGTCGGAGCCGGACCTTTCACCGAAGATGTCTTCACACCGAGCGTCGAGCGAATCTTCAAAGCCAACCCGTCCTACTACGGCGGCGCTCCCAAGCTGGACAAGTTGCGGATGGTTGCGCTCAACGGCCCGCAGGCCAATCTCGAATCATTGAACAGCGGTCAGCTCGATGTCGCCTACATTCGCGGCCTCACGTCGGCGATCAATTCCGCCAAGTCCGCTGGCTACCCCGGCTACATCGACGTGCTCAATGCCGGTAGTGCCGAGATTGTCAACAACCGTGAGGGCCGACCGGGCTCGGATGTTCGCGTCCGTCAGGCTATCGGCTACGCGCTCGACACCACGTTGATCGATCAGCGAGTGGAAAACGGTGAGGGACTGCCGGGCTCGGAGTTGTTCGGTCCGACGTCTCAATGGCATGTAGACACACCGGGTATTGCCTACGACCCCGAAAAGTCGAAGGAACTTCTGAATCAGGCGAAGGCAGACGGGTACGACGGCAGCCTCGACTACGTCGTTCTCAGTGAGCCGAAGGACCACGCGATCGGCCTCGCCGTGCAGTCACTGTTGCAGGCCGTCGGGTTCGAGGTGAACTTGATCTTGGCCAACAACGCCGGCGACATCGTGCAGAACGTCTACGTCAAGCACGATTTCGACCTCGCGCACGCGGGCATCGGAATGTACGAGTCGATTCTCGATCTCGGATTGTTCTCCACGACCAACAGCACCTCGATGGCGAATACTGCTGGATATGCGAACCCGGCGATGGATCAGCTGATCGCAGATCTACAACAAGCCAAGGACAATTCGTCGACCCTGGCGATCATCGGCAAGATTCAGACGCTGTGGAACGAGACGGTTCCGTCGGCGCCGATCGGCGGGCTCACGTCGTTCTGGGCTTGGCAGAAGAACGTGCACGGTGTGGTTCCGACTGCAACCGGCATCATGCTGTTCGATCAGGCATGGATGGGCGCGAAGTAGCGTTCCAGCGCACACCGAGAGCTCCGTCCGGCGCGAGTCGGGCGGGGCTCTTTCGTGTCTACGTCGGCTAGCGTTGCGCAACCCTTTCGATCAGGATGATTGTATTGAAATATGTTGTAGGTCAATATGATTCGACAAGCGTGATTTGACTTGCCCAGCGTGGCCCGCATAGATTGCATCCACCATCCAGAGTGGCTGAGAGACCTGGCTCGATGATGCCGCAGCAACCCGCTACCTAACCGCAGTGTGGGTGCTACCGCCAGGACCGATGGAGGACACATGACTGTATTTGCCGTGGGTATCGAACTGGACGGCGAGGGCACTCACCCCGCTGCCTGGCGCCGAAGCTCACACCGCCCGGACCAGCTGCTCACGGGCAAAGCCGTGCGCGATCGCGTCGCGGCTGCCGAGAATGCCGGCTTCACGTTCGCGACGTTCGACGATTCCATCCTCCCCCCGAGTGGTGACGTCGTCGGCCGCATCGATGCCGTCTCGAGGGCGTCGTACGTGGCGGCGACAACCAGCACGATCGGGCTGGTCCCCGTCGTCGGGACCACGTACGCCGAACCGTTTCATACGTCCTCGCAATTGGCGACGTTGGACTACTCCTCGCGTGGGCGTGGCGGCTGGCTTGCTGTTCCGGTCGAAGACGATGCCGCGGCGAGGGCGTGGGGGAGGGCTCCGGTAACAACGGAGTCGGCGCGTCAGCAAGAGCAGCGGGATTCGGTCACCGTTGTGACCGATCTCTGGGACTCGTGGGAGGACGACGCCGTCGTTCGTGACTATCTCAGTGGGCGTTTCCTCGAACGTGATCGTCTGCATTACGTCAATTTCGAGGGCGACACGTTCTCGGTGAAGGGGCCGGCAATCGTTCCGCGGCCGCCTCAAGGCCAGTTGGTGGTGTTCGGCCGCTACGGCGAAATCGATCCACGCCAGCCGGATGTTGTTCTCGTTTCGGGTGATTCGGTGGAGACCATTGCACAGTCGGCTGCCAAGGCGCGCGATGAGGGCGCGTCATTGGTGGTCGCCGAGGTCGATGTGGCATTCGATACGCCGAATCTGTCTGCGGCGCAGCGGAGGACCGAGCTGAACTCGTACGGGAATGCCGTCGTCACCGGCCGACTGCTCCTGGCTGCAGATCCGGGGGAAGCGGCCGTGGTTCTGAAGGAATTGGCCGGACACCTCGACGGTGTTCATTTCCATGCTCTCGTGATCGACGAGGACCTTCCGGTGCTGGCCAAATTCGTGCTTCCGACGCTGTCCAAGGCCGGGTTGACGCGACGCCCGGTTCCGGGATCGACTCTGAGGGGCAACCTCGGCCTGCAGCGGCCCGCAAATCGATTCGTCCACTCCTCCTGACTTGACTTCGCGCTAAGGACATTTCGGCTATGACTGCATCACGCTCCGCCGTACCTCGACCCGACGCTCACGTTCACTTCGGCGTCTTCTTCCAAGGGGTCAACCACACCACCATCTGGTCCGATTCCTCGAGCGGATCCCAGATCGACTTCGAGACGTTTCGGCGCTTGGTACTCACCGCCGAGCGAGGTCTGTTCGACGCCTTCTTCCTCGGTGAGGGCCTTCGCCTTCGCGAGCAGAACGGCAAGATTCTCGATCTGGATATCGCCGGCCGCCCCGACGCCATTGCGCAGTTGGCCGCCCTCGCCGGTATCACCGACAAGATCGGGCTGGTCGCGACACAGAACACCACGTACAACGAACCGGCCGACCTCGCCCGTCGACTCTCCGGCCTCGATCTACTTTCCGACGGACGGGCCGGCTGGAACGCGGTCACCACCGACAACGCGTGGACGGGAGAGAATTTCCGTCGCGGTGGTTTCCTCGACCACGCCCTGCGTTACGAGCGTGCCGGGCAGTTCATCGAAACTGCACGGGCACTGTGGGATTCGTGGGCCGACGACGCGATCTCGGACTCTCGCACGTCCGAGAACTGGTCGACTCCGGGAGCCGTGAGCGACGTATGCCGCCAGACTTCGCAGTTCGACATCTCCGTGACGCCGACGCTTCCCCGCAGCAGACAGGGACATCCGGTCATCTTTCAAGCGGGCGATTCGCCGACTGGACGCGATTTCGCGGCGACGCACGCCGACGTCATCTTCTCGCGACACGGGACGCATTTCGACGGCGCACTCGACTTCGCCGACGACATTCGGGCTCGGTTGCGTAGCGTCGGGCGACCGGAGGACGACGTCAAGATCCTGCCCAGCACGCAGATCGTGTTGGCGGAGAACGAGTCCGAGGTCGAAGAGAAGGCGCGGTGGGTCCTCGAAGGTCAGTTCACCGGCCAAACCGCACTGTCCCTCGTCGGATTGGTGTGGGGGAAGGACCTTTCCGACCGAGACCCGGACGGTCCATTACCGGAGGAAGATCCGGTTGCCCGCCCGGTGTCCGAGACGCGCGGTTCCGCACGAGACGGCAACGACCCCATTGCGATCGCACGTGAATGGCGGGCTCTCGCCGAGGCAAAGAATCTGTCCCTACGTCAGGTCGCCATCGAGACCTCGCAGCGTTCGGGTTTTGCGGGCACTCCGGGGCAGGTCGCAGATCAGTTGGTCCATTGGGTGCGCAACGGAGCTTCGGACGGCTTCAACATCTCGCCGTACCTGGTGCCGACCGGCCTCGACGAGATCGTGGACTGGTTGATCCCGGAACTGCAGGAGCGTGGGGCGTACCGCACCGAGTACTCCACGTCGACGCTGCGAGAGCACTTGGGGTTGCGACCGCCGCTCACGCGTCGGGCCGCGTCTGAAGCTGCGGGGTAACGGGTCCTGTCCCACACAGTCACAGCGACGGCCGAATCCACCAAGTTCGGTTCGGCCGTCCGCTGGGAAATCGTCGTCTGCGTAGCTGCGGGTTTCACCACCCTTCTCGATTCGGCGGTGCTCGGAATCGGGGTTCCGTCGATCCGGGCGTCGCTAGGCGCGTCGACCTCGGAGGTGCAGTGGATCCTTGCGAGCTATTCGCTGACTTTCGGCTTGGCCCTGGTGCCGGCGGGCCGACTCGGTGACGTCGTCGGGCGTCGACGCTTGTTCTTGGCGGGCCTGAGCATTTTCGCGGTGATGGGAATCCTCGGAGCGTGTGCGTCGGATCCGTCGATGATCGTGTTGGCCCGGCTGGGGCAAGGGATCGGCGCAGGCACCATCAGTTCGCAGGTGCTCGGCATCATCACCGACCGGGTGTCCGGAAAGGCTCGGGCGAAGGCGTTGGGCGCGTACAGCACCGCGGGTGGTCTGGCCGGCGTTTCCGGACCGATCCTCGGTGGCGTACTGCTGAAGTATTCCGACGCCGACTTCGGATGGCGGTTGCTTCTCGTTCTCAACGTGCCGTTTGCTCTGATCACACTGATTCTGGCGTTTCGCTTTCTGCGCCGTGATCGAACCACCCGATCGGGCGCGTCGATCGATCCGGTTGGGCTGTGTCTGCTGGCGACTACGACCGGGCTCCTGTTGTGGCCCATCGTGACCCGGACCAGTGTTACTGTCGCCGCGGCTTTCCTGATCGGTGCGTTCGGCGTTGCCGTTGCCTTCTGGTTCTGGGAACGTCGGTACGCCGAGCGCGGCGGGACGCCGGTACTGCTTCCGTCGTTGATCGCCTCACGGGGCTTCCGACTGGGTACGACGGTTGCACTCTTCTGGTTCGGATCCATCCTCGCCGTCAACGCGGTGCTCAGCCTCTATCTGATCGAAGGTTTGGGCTTCGCCCCGCTGAGTGCGGCGTTGATCATGACCGGTAGCTCACTCGCGATGGCATTGACGTCGGCTTTCGGATGGCTGCTGGTTGCCAGGTTCGGCCGAAGTGCAGTGGTTTTTGCCATAGTCGGCGAGATCCTTGTCATCCTCGGGTACATCGCAGCGGTCAATCTGATTCCGCGGGAACATCTGATCCCGGTGCTGGTGGTCCTGGCGGTGTTGTCGGGAGTTGCCAGCGGTTTGGTCGACGCGCCCAATCGGGTGCTGACTCTCGAATATGCACCGCCGGGCGCGAACGGTGTTGCGGCGGGTTTCCTTCAACTGTCTCAGCGCCTGTCAGCGACCATCTCGCTGGCCGCGGTATCGGGGTTGTATCTCGGTGTACTCGGATGCTCGCCCGACGGATATGGACGTGCGTTCGGGATCGCGCTTGCCGTCTGCGTGGTCATGTTGACGCTCTCGTTGGCGGGGGCGGTGGCAGACCGACGCCGGCGAAGGACGTGACCTGGTATTTCGTGGGTCTACATGGACCTCGGAAGGCCGAGCCCGTGTGACTCATGGGACTTGTGTTACCCATGAGTTAGGAGTCGTGGGACGATACTTGTGTGGTGACCGGTCGCAGTGAAGACAAGCCCAACGGTCGCGGGAGTGGAGAGCCAGTTAACTCACCCCGTGGAGCGTCGGACAAACGTGACCGCACATCGACACCCTTCCGCGCTCGAACGGCGATGTGGACCAATCGGCCTCTGTTCGATTTCCATATGATCGTCGGTCTGGTCGTGCTGATCGTCGCGTTCGGACTGCTGATGGTGCTGTCGTCTTCGGGCGTCGAATCCTATGTGCTGTCCGGGACGTCCTATGCCAGATTCTGGCCCCAGTGTATGTTCGCGGCGATCGGCTTGGTGATGTTCGTGGCAGTCGTGCGGTTGCCGACCGAAACGATGCGTAGAGCGTCCCCGTGGCTGCTGATCCTGTGTCTTGTTCTGCTTGTCCTGGTGCTGATTCCAGGTATCGGCTCGGAACAAATGGGTGCTCGCAGCTGGTTCGTGATCGCGGGCATTTCCTTCCAGCCGTCGGAGCTGGCCAAACTTGCTCTGGCGATCTGGTCCGCAGCGACGGTTGCGTCGTTCATGAAGGCGCGGATGGACGTCAACCGCGCGCTGCCGGTGATCGGCGGTACGACGTTGCTGGTTCTGGTTCTGGTGGTGTTGGAGAAGGACCTCGGAACCACCATCACCATCGGCATCATCTTCATGTCGGTGCTGTGGTTCGGGCTGTTCCGGATGAAGACATTCATCAGCCTCACACTCGGTTCCGCAGTCGCATTTCTCGTGCTCGGGCTTACTGCTGGTTACCGCTCGGATCGCATCAAGGCTTTCCTCAATCCTGATCTCGACCCGCAGGGTTTGAACTTCCAGAGCACTCAGGCCAAGTACGCACTGGCGAACGGAGGCATCTTCGGTCGCGGTCTAGGACAGTCCGACGCCAAATGGAGCTATCTCCCGCAGGCGCACAACGACTTCATTTTTGCCGTGATCGGTGAAGAGTTGGGTCTGGTCGGCGCGCTGATCGTCGTCGCTCTCTTTGCCGCGGTTCTGATCGTCGGGCTGCGGATCGCGAAACGGTCCACTGATCCGTTCCTCAAAGTCATGACAGCGACGGCAACGACGTTGATCGTCGTGCAGGCGTTCATCAACATCGCCTACGTCGTCGGCCTGATTCCGGTGACCGGTCTGCAACTACCGCTCATCTCGGCGGGCGGAACGTCGATGATCACCACCCTGCTGATGTTCGGGCTCATCGCGCACGCAGCCTTCCGTGAGCCCGAGGCTGTCGCCTCGGCAGAGAGCAGCGGTCGCGGTTGGATACCGCTGGTCTTCGGCAAGCCTCGGTTCGGCATTGCCAAGAAGCCACAGACCGATCGACGTAGGCCGCCCGCTCGCCGCGCCCAGCCTGCCCCTGGCGGTCAACGCCGACCGGAACGACGGGCACCACAACCCGACAGACGCCGGACTCCAGCTCCGGGCCGACGCGCACCCTCTCGCGACTGGTCGGAAGATCCACGTAGACGCGGCCGATCCGATCGGCCGCGGCGCGCTTCCTGATCTGGGCCAGTTCCAATGGCGGGCAGTTCGGAAGCGGGCAGTCATGCACCCGACAATTGCGTTGGGCGGCTACATTGGGAGTCGGCAAAACGACGTCTAATAAGGGTTGTGGACATGGCAGGTGGCGACAAGGCAGACCAGTCGGTGGTCGAACGTAGCTCGGTGACCGGACGTCGTACGACGCCGTCGCAGCGAGCGCGTTTTCGCCGGATTGTCGACGCCGCAATGGAATCCGCCTCCGAAGGCGGCTACGACGCGGTGCAGATGCGATCGGTGGCCGATCGCGCCGGCGTCGCGATCGGCACTGTTTACCGGTATTTCCCGTCCAAGAACCACATGCTTGTCGTCGCATTGTTGTGGATGTTCGAGGGTTTGCGTGACAGATTCCAAGACTTTGTAATCCCGGGCGAGACTCCGTCGGACCGGATTCTGTTTGTGCTGCGCAAGAATACGGAGGTCCTCGAGACCGATCACCTCCGTTACGAAGCGTTGGTTCGGGCGTACATGTTCGCGGACGCGTCGGCGACCCCGGAACTCAACGCGCTCGGTGGGGTCGTGACCGAGATGTTCGCGAAGGCGATCGGTGTCGAGGAAGTCTCGCAGCAGCAGTTGGACGCGGTGAAGGTGATCGACGACGTCTGGATGTCGAGTCTCGTCTCGTGGGTTGCGGGCCGGATGACGACGGACGAGGTGATGGCGCACCTCGAACTTGCCGTGCGACTGGTCTTTCGCAAGTTGGGCGGATAGCGCTCAGACGGTGTAGCCACCGTCGACGTTGAGCTTCTGACCGCTGATGAATCCGGCCGCGTCGCTTGCGAGGAAACATACTGCTTCGGCGATGTCGGCAGCTGATCCGAAGCGCTTCAACGGGATTCGGCTCATCGTCACGTCGAGCGCGCCTTGGTCGAGTTCGGCGGAGCTGATCAGGCGCTCCGCCATTCCGTCCGTCAACATGCCTGGTCCTACAGCGTTGAACCGGACGCCGTAGCGTCCTTCCTCTGCGGCGAATCCGCGAACAAGTTGTTCGACAGCCCCTTTGGTGCCAGCGGAGAGTCCGTCGCGCACGGGAAAGCGATCCGTTGCCGCGGTTGTCACCGCCACCACCGAACCCGAGGATGCACGCAGCGCAGGCAGGGCGGTGTGGACGAGGGTGAAGAACGCCGCGGCCTCCTGGTTGAGTTGTTCGGTGAAGAACGCCGGCGTCACACGTGAGAGGTGCGTCATCGGGACGTGCGGTCCCGCAGCGTGGACCAGCGTCGTCAATGTGCCCAGATCATCGACCGCATCGTTGACGGCGGCGCTGATCGACAACTCGTCGGTCAAGTCGAGAGCGTACGAGTGGGCGCGCACGCCATGCGCTCGAATCTGCTCGCTCAGTTGCTCGGCAGCGCCCTTGTTGTTTCGGTAGGTGAAGGCGACGTCGTGTCCGCGTTCGGCAAGGGTCAGGGCGATCGCCGACCCGATTCCACCGGTTCCGCCGCTGACAAAAGCGGTGCGTACTGCGCTCACAATGCCTCCAGATGTCTGCCGATTTCAAACCTAACAAATGCTTGGTTGGGGTGCCAATCGGAATATATCAGTGCGCGAAGGACAGGCTCAGATTGCTATCGCAACCGGACTGATCGTCCTAATCTGTTGCCATGTCCGGAGACAGTGTGCAGTTGACCGACGGGGCGCCCGGTGGGGAATCGGAACCTCACGCACCGAGTTTGAACAATCGCCTGAACTGGCTGCGTGCAGGTGTTCTGGGTGCAAACGACGGAATCGTCTCGACCGCAGGTCTCGTGGTCGGTGTTGCGGCAGCCACGACCGAGCGCTCCGCGATCTTCACAGCAGGTTTTGCTGGACTGGTTGCCGGCGCTGTGTCCATGGCGTTGGGCGAGTACGTCTCGGTCAGCGCTCAGCGGGATACCGAACGCGCACTCCTGCAGAAGGAGAAGAAGGAACTCCTCGAGACCCCGGAGGCTGAACTTCAGGAACTGACCGAGATCTACGAGAACAAGGGATTGAGTCCGGAGACGGCCCGCCGCGTCGCCGAAGAATTAACCGAGCACGATGCCTTCGCGGCGCACGTAGAAGTCGAATTGGGTATCGATCCAGACGATCTCACCAATCCGTGGCATGCAGCGATTTCGTCGGCAATCTCGTTCACGATCGGCGCGGCGATCCCGTTGGTCGCAATTCTGGTGCCGCCGACAGGCATCCGCGTCCCCATCGCATTTTTCGCGGTGCTGATCGCACTTGCGCTGACCGGGACGATCAGCGCGACGCTCGGCGGAGCTCGCAAGACCAGAGCGGTGCTACGCGTGGTGATCGGCGGCGCGCTGGCCATGGCCGTGACGTACGGAGTAGGTCAGCTGGTGGGCACGGGTCTCGCCTGACCCCTGCTGTGCGCCTTTATTAACCGCGGGGGGTTAATAAAGGCGCACAGCAATTCAGGCGCGACAGATCATGACCGGCCCTGGCGCATGGTGCAGCAGATTCTGGCTGGTGGAGCCCATCACGGCGCCCGCCATCGCACTGCGGCCGTGACTTCCGACAACTATCAACTGTGCGTCGTCGGCGTATTTGAGCATGACGGGAGCAGCGGCACCGGGTTCACTGATGCGGGTGACCGGCACGTCCGGGTACTGGTCGGCCATACCGGCTAGATTTTCCGCCAGTAGCGCCGATTCCTCCTGCTCGACAGCCTCCCAGTCGATCAGGATTCCCGCTCCGCCTTCGCGGAAGGTGGACGAGCCCTGCCAGGTGTGGACCGCGATGAGCGGCGCGTCGAACTGATCGGCATAACGAAACGCGTACTCGACGGCCTTCTTGCTCAACGCGCTTCCGTCGACTCCGACGATGACGGGACGCTGATCCGGACCGGGATTCTCCGCCGAACCACGCCACACGGTGACCGGACAGGTTGCATGATTGGCCACCTTCAGTGCGGTCGATCCGAGCAGCCGTGAGCGCAGTGCACCCGATCCGGTCGACCCCATCACGATCAGGCGTGCGGTACCCGAGGATTCGAGGATATGCGTCGACGCCGGCCCTGGCGCGATCTCGGATTCGATGGTCAGTTCGGGGAATTCGGCCGAAATCACCGTGGCGGCGGCATCGACGATCGCTTCGCCGTCTTCGCGGATCTGACTGAGGAACTGTGACTGCAACATCACTGCAGCGGGACTGTAGATCGGGCCCTCTTGCGGCAGGGCGTGCGCCAGAATCAGTCGTGAGTTCACCGCGTTCGCGACGGAGGCCGCCCACCGGGCCGCCGCCGTCGAGGCCTCGGATCCGTCGATACCGGCGACGACATCCTGGTGTCCTGCAAGTGTGTTCATGTCTACTCCCTCTGAAATGATCGAGATCGGTCGACTGGTTACAGCAACGTCACCAGAGTGACGATGCTGACTTCACGGCTTCCTTCCACGTCTTGCGTAGCAGGGTCGATTGCCCGTCGGCTATTTCCAGTTCTCGTCGGTAGGCCATGCCCAATCCGAAACTGGTGAGCGAGGTATGCTCCTGCTCGGCTGCCATTGCAAGTAGATGATGTTGGGCGACAACGGAATCCTGGTGCTCGCCGAGAACATCCTGGAAGTGGCTGAAATGCTTCAGTGCACGCTTCGCTCGGCTCTTCGACACGGGTTCCATGACCTCGATCGCGTACTTCATCCGCTTGGCTCCCTTGCGGGCGCGGTGCATTCGCTCGTCACGCTCGGTGCGGCTATCGGCATCGAAGACGTGATCGACCCGCTTACCGACCTTGTGTGCCAGGTGCCGCAGGGTATGGGCCAACTCTCGTGCCGATGCCTTCTTTCCGACGCGGTGGGTGGCGGTGTCGAATTCGAGGTCGCCGACGTACTCGTCGAGGCGATCGAGCAGCGTGGTGTATCGCTCGGAATCGAGCGCCTCGAGGGCTGTTTCCTGGGCGGTTTCACCACGTGCAGAGAAGAACTCGTCGATTCGAGCTCGCACAGCTTCTCGCTCGGGCATCTCGTCGATTTCGCCGAGGCGTTCCACAAGACGCTCCCACTGGACCTCGACGTCGCGGGCGTCACCGAACTTTCCACCGATCCACCGCAGATCCGTGATGAGATCGTCGGTCTTGGGAGAGTGGCCGGCGTACGACTGCAGAGCGCTGCGGATGCGGCGTGCCGCAACCCGGAAGTCGTGAACGGCTTCGTCGTCGGCCCGACGCGTGCCGAGATCCGCGGCGACCAGTGCGCGCAATTGTTCGATGAGGTAATTACGCAACAAGATCCGCGGATTCGACGCCTTGCCCGAGGTGACCTCGTGACCGGCGTACGGTGTGACCGACGTGCCCAGTGCTCGTTTGAGTTTGGACGGACTCGCAGAGCGCTCCAGCCCGGCGTCCAGTAGAACCGACTCGATTGCATCGGCCAGCTCTTGCCCGCCTGCGCCTTGTTCGACCTCGACTTCCTGCCACGTCGACTCTCCGGAACCGTCTGCCTTGCAGGCGATGACGGTGTCGGAGACCACTTCGGCAAGCAGCACACCGTTTTCGCCGTTGAGCCTGGTGCGCTCCCGATCGGTGATGATCAGGGCGACCGGCACCAGATCGTGACCGCGAATGATCGCCCGGATCAGACTCGACAGCGGCGAGGGCACATCGGTGCTCTCGTCCGGGGGAAGTTGGATTTCGGTTCGAGTGTCCTGGCCTGCGGGAAGTTTCATGTGCCACCCCGCGTCGTCGCCACCCTCACGCTTGCGCAGCGTGATCTTCTCGGCCAGCAACCGGTAGTCCGCGGTGTCGAAGTAGGTGGCAGAGAGCTGTATCGAGTCGTGGACCGGTTCGCCGACAACACCGGGAAGTCCGCCCAAGGCGGGAACTTCCTGCTCGGCCGGCGCCTCGTACTTGCGCTCGATCTCCCGTACGGCTTCGGGTACGACGGCGGTCTTGCTCATCTGGTCTCCTCTTGCGGTGCGGTCTGCGCTTCCATCCTCCCGGTATCGGAGGCGCAGTGGAAGGGTCCGGGGTCCCTACGGCGAGTCGCCACGGCCTGATTCGTCCGGCCAGGACAGGGTCCGCCGACTTTCGAACCGTTGCAGCCGGCCGGTCTTCGGATCCTCGAACTCGAGAACCTTCGACAGCAGGCGCAGCGGGTTCGAATAATCTTCTGCGGCAACGTCGTAGAAGTCGGGATAGAAGTTGTCGCCGTGGATCGGGAGCCCGAGCGAGGTCATGTGCAGCCGAAGTTGATGGGTCTTGCCGGTATGGGGAGTCAACCGGTACCGCGCGAAGCCGTCTCGCGTTTCGATCAGTTCGATCCGCGACTCGCTGTTGGGTTCGCCCTCGATCTCCGCGGCCTTGAGCACGCCGCGTTCTTTCACGATGCGACTGCGCACGACCACGGGAGTGCTCACCTGCGCGTCGTAACGCGCGATGGCCTCGTATTCCTTGGTGACGCGGCGGTCGGCGAACATGGTCTGATAGCCGCGCCGGGCCGCCTGATGCACGGTGAACAGCAGCAGTCCTGCCGTGACGCGGTCGAGGCGATGCGCTGGACTCAACTCCGGCAGATCGAGATCCCGACGCAACCGCACCAAGGCCGATTCGGCGATGTATCGCCCGCGGGGCGTGCTCGCGAGAAAGTGCGGCTTGTCCACGACCAGGATGTTTTCGTCCCGGTAGAGGATGTCGATCTCGAACGGCACCCGCGCTTCGACCGGAGCGTCGCGGTACAGGTAGACGAACCGCCGGGGAGCAAAAGCGCTCGTCTCGGTGATTCCGACACCCTTCTCGTCGACGACCTCCCCGGCTGCGACCTTCTCCCGCAATCGGACGGCGTCCTGGGGGAACCGTTCGAGCAGGTAGTCGAGCGTCGTCGTCCACATGCCGTCGTCGGGCTGACGGATGCGACTGGGGTTCAGGCCGTCGCGGACGGGAAGCGGTGATCGTGACACATCTTCAAAGCTAGCCGTCCGGTCGGCATTCAGACCTATTGACGACATATGGGACGGAAGTTACTATCCGGTAAGTTCGTGACACCGGTCACTGTCGTGGGGGCAGGGCTGGGTCATCACAACAGAAAATTGGGGTTTTCGTGAGGACACGACTTCTACGTCGAAGGTCGACAACGATTGCGGTGGGGCTGTGCGTCGTGGGATTGACGGTGCCGAGCGCCGTCGCTTCTGCGGATCCGACGGGAGGGTCGGACGGGCAGGCCTGGCTCGCGGCAACGGAGGCGACGCCGCAGTATCCGGGGGTCTCGATCGAGTGGGACGTGCCCATCACGATGAGTGACGGCACAGTTCTGCAAGCGAATGTGTACCGACCGGCGGATGCATCCGGGCGGGCCGTGGAATCGAAGACGCCTTCGGTCCTCAACATCACGCCGTACACGAAACTGCTGGACACACTGGTGGATTCAGCTCTGTCGATCCCGCAGGTCGGTGAGACGCTGATGGACGTTGCGAACTCGCTCGACCTCGCGGCGCCGTTCGACGGAGTGTCGGAGTTGACGGGCGTCATCGCCGGCGGAGGCGCCAGGGTTCTCGGCGTCAACCGTGATCTGGTCCAGAACGGATACACGCAGGTAGTGGTCGACGCACGTGGAACCGGCTTCTCCCAAGGTAATTGGGACGTGCTCGGTAAGCGCGAGCAACAGGATTCGGTCGAGGTCATCGACTGGATGAGCAAGCAGGGGTGGTCCGACGGGAAAGTAGGGATGGCGGGCATCTCGTACTCCGCGATCAACTCGGTGCAGGCGGCGAGCAACAATCCACCTGCACTGAAGGCGATCTTCCCGGTCGAACCTGGAAACGATCTGCTGCGCGACATCGTCGGAACCGGTGGCGGCCTCGGAGTCGGGTTCATGCCGTTGTGGTTGACCGCGGTCAACGGGCTCAAACTCATCCCGAACGTTCAGGACATCCTGCAAGGAAACTTCGATCCCCTGTGGTTGGCGAGCCGCCTCGAGGATCCCGGTACGCTGATTCCCGAACTGGTGCAAGCGATGACGGCTCAGAGAATCGAGGACGTGTCACCGTCGACTCTGCAAGTCGCGCAAGACGGGCAGTTCTATCAGGACCGAGCCGCTGACGTCGGCAACATCGCCGTTCCGACGATGGTCTACGGCGGTTGGCACGACATCTTCGCCAACAGTGAGCCGCGGATCTACAACGGAATCGATCTGCCGCCCGGGCAGAAGCAGTTGATCATGGGGAACGGCTATCACGTCACTCCCGGTGGAGGATTCGGCAAGGACGGTGCGCCGCCGCGCCTCGACGTGCTCGAACGTGCGTGGTTCGACAAGTGGCTCAAGGGCATCGACAACGGAATCGATCGTTACGGTCCGGTGACGATGTTCCAGCAAGGCGGCGGATGGATCACGGACGATCAGTTCCCGCGAGCCGGTGCGAGCTACGAACGTATGTATCTGAACTCTGCGCCCAGCGGTACTGCCGCCCACGCAGCGTACGACGGTTCGCTGACGAATGACCCGCCCAGTGCCGCAGCGCGATTGACAGTCACACCAGGACTGCGAGGCTTCTGCTCCGGTGACGGAACTCAGGGAACTGCCGGGATCTCCGTGGTGCTCGGTGCGACGTGTTCCAAGGATTCCCGATTCCAGGAAGCGGAGGGCCTGACGTTCACCGGTGAGGCAGTGACGGAGCCGACCTCACTCTCGGGCCCGATCAACGTCCACCTCGAGACCGTCCTGGACGCGACGGACGGATTCTGGGCAGCGACGGTCAACGACGTAGCACCGGACGGAACATCGACACCGATCACGAACGGCGCTCTGACTGCGTCGCTGCGGGCAGTCGACGATTCGAAGAGCACTCGCTCGGCCAACGGTGACTACAGTGAACCGCACCACTATCTGACGATCGACACGCGTCAGCCGGTGGTTCCCGGTGAGGTCACCACCGTCGACATCAACATGCTCCCGACGGACGCAGTGCTGCAACCGGGGCACCGGCTCCGCGTCGACGTCTACGCTGCCAGCGTGCCGCGATACCTGGCGCTCGGCCCGATGCTCGCCGACAGCCAACTCAAACCGCAGCACATCGAGTTGGCTGCAGACCGGCCGAGCTTCGTCAACGTTCCGTTCGTCGGGGGCCGCTGACTCGGATTGGATCGGCGGCGTGAGAACCTGCGGGCTCGCGGACGTTCTGAGAAGATCGTCCGATGACAGAATCCCGACTCTCCGCCGCCGTCCACGATCGTCTGGACGGACTTCTGGATCCGGTGGACGAGCGGCTCGCGGCGCAGTACCCGGGAAACCGTGACGAGATCCAACCCGTGCACACGATTTACGTCAGTGCCGCGGGTGCAACCGTCGACACCCCTCGACTCTGGGGTGAGCAGGCGATCGCGCTTCTCGATTCCCATGCTCATGTGTTCGCCGATCTCGACACGGAGAATGCGCTCGCTGATGTGCGAGTTCAACTCGGCCGCAAGCCGGTCCAAGACTTTCGGATCGATTTCGAGGACGGGTACGGACGCCGCAGCGACGAAGAAGAAGACGATGCAGCGACGTCGGCCGGACAGACGCTTGCCGCGCTCAGCGCTGATCCTGCCGGGCCGAACTGGAGTGGCATCAGGTTCAAGGGGTTGCCGGCCGGTGAGCGTCGGCGCTCGATCAGGACGCTCGAGCTTGTGCTCGACGCGGCCGGCGGAGTGCCGGACGGATTTGTCTTCACCGTTCCCAAACTGCGCGCGGTGGAGCAGGTCACGGCGACGGTGTTGCTCTGCGAAGAGCTGGAGAAGGCGCACGGACTCGAGCTCGGTTCGCTTCGGTTCGAGTTGCAGATCGAGAGCCCGCAGGCGGTCATCGCGGCCGACGGAACGGTGGCAGTTGCTCAGGCCATCCATCGCGGTGCCGGTCGTCTGACCGGTTTGCATTACGGCACTTACGATTACAGTGCAGCTTGCGGAATTGCATCGCGTCATCAGTCGCTCGAACATCCGGTGGCAGACCACGCAAAGGCTGTCATGTTGGCTGCTGCCGCGCAGACCGGTGTCTGGGTGTGCGACGGGTCGACTCAGGTCGCGCCTGTCGGGAGCGCCACGGCGATCCGCGACGCGATCACTCGGCACCATCGCCTCGTCACGCGGTCCCTGGAACGCGGTTACTACCAGGGGTGGGACATGCACCCCGGGCATCTGGTCACCCGCTGGCTCGCCACGTTCGGCTTCTATCGCAACGCGCTCGGCGCCGCTGCCCCGCGCATCCAGTCGTACTTGGGGCGCCAAGGTGGCGACGTGATGGACGAACCTGCAACCGCCCAGGCGCTCGCAGCGGTGGTACTGCGCGGGCTCGACGCGGGGGCTTATCCGGAATCCGAAGTTCTCCGACTCGCCCCGAGCGCCGACACCAACGCACTCCGTCACCTCGTAGGACGCACCACACCGATCACAGGAGAACACTGACCGATGAGCACCACCGAATTCACCTTGCTGCCCGATCTCGCACTGCGCACCCTCGGCGGAGCCGTCATCTGGGCGAACGACGAGGCGTTTGCCGAGCGTGAGGCCCTGATCCGCCCAGGCAAGGCCGGGTACCAGCCGGCGACGTTCGGTCACAAGGGGCAGGTGTACGACGGTTGGGAGACGCGTCGCCGCCGGGTGGCAGGCCATGACGAGGCGATCGTTCGACTCGGTGTTCCCGGAGTGGTGCGAGGCGTCGTGGTCGACACCGCGTGGTTCAAGGGCAATTACCCGCCCGAGATCTCGGTGGAAGCAATCTCGGTCGACGGGTATCCGGATCCCGCCGACCTGGCCGGATCCGGCGAGTGGACAACCATCGTCGAGCGCTCGACCGTGCACGGTGACTCGGAGAATCCGTTCTCGGTGGCGTCGGAGGAGCGGTGGACGCACGTCAAGCTGACCATTTACCCGGACGGCGGCGTGGCGAGATTCCGTGTTCACGGCGAAGCGCGGCCGGACCCGCGTTTCCTCGATGCCGGGCCGTTGGACCTCGCAGCACTCGAAAACGGTGGCCGCGTGACCGATTGCTCCAACATGTTCTACAGCTCACCGCAGAATATCCTGTTTCCCGGACGCGCTGCTTCGATGGGTGACGGGTGGGAGACCGCCAGGCGCCGCGACAACGGAAACGACTGGGTGCAAGTACAACTCGCGGGTGAAGGCGTGCTGAGTTTCGTCGAGATCGACACCTCGTACTTCCTCGGAAACAGTCCAGGTGAGGGCGCTCTGACCGGGCGGACATCGGAGGGGGAGTGGATCGAACTGTTGCCGCGCACGACGCTGCGTCCGGATACGCGCCATCGCTTTCCGATCGATTCCGAAGTCCAGGTCACCGATGTTCGCCTGGACATCTTCCCGGACGGTGGCCTGGCGCGGCTGAGAGTCTTCGGCGTACTCACCGACGCTGCTCGCGCTGTGATCTCCGGGCGCTGACGGTAAAGTTGTTGGCATGAGCGACTATCCGCGCGACGACTATCCCCGGGACATGGTGGGGTACGGCCCTCATCCGCCGCATCCGCACTGGCCCGGCGACGCGCGGATAGCGGTTCAGTTCGTGCTCAACTACGAAGAGGGAGCCGAGAACAACGTCCTGGACGGGGACGCGGCTTCGGAAACATTTCTGTCGGAAATGACTCCGGCAGAGGCATTTCCGAATCGACACATGAGCATGGAATCGCTGTACGAGTACGGCTCCCGGGCCGGGTTGTGGCGTGTACTGCGAACCTTCGAGCGGCGAAACCTGCCTCTCACAGTCTTTGCGGTGGCGCGGGCGATGCAGCGGAACCCCGAAGCAGTCAGTGCTTTTCAGGAGTTGGGCCACGAGATCGCGTGCCACGGATTACGTTGGAAGTCTTACCAATCCGTGGACATCGAGCGCGAACGCGCAGACATGGCCGAGGCAGTGCAGATTCTGCGAGATCTGACGGGTTCGGCGCCCCTCGGTTGGTACACCGGGCGCGATTCACCGAACACCCGCGAATTGGTGGTCGAGCACGGCGGCTTCGTCTACGACTCCGATTCATACGCTGACGATCTGCCGTACTGGGTCGACGTTCCGCGTGGCGCAGAATCGGTGAAGCACCTGGTCGTTCCGTACACCCTTGACACCAACGACATGCGTTTCGCCTCTCCCGCAGGATTTCCCAGCGGTGATCAGTTCTTTGCGCACCTACGCGATGCCTTCGACGTGCTGTATGCGGAGGGGACGGCCGGATCGCCCAAGATGCTCTCGATCGGGTTGCACTGCCGCATAGTCGGCCGCCCTGCCCGTGCGGCCGCTCTCGAGCGATTTCTGGACCACGTGCAGTCACACGAGAAGGTCTGGATCGCGCGGCGCATCGACATCGCCGAGCATTGGAAGACCGCGCACCCCGTTTAGGTCACGGTCGGTCGACAAAAGACTTCATTCGAGCAGTCCGGGTACTGGTTCGACTGCCGCGTATTCCGCCATCGAATTCTAGGCCATTGACAACTGGCACGGTTGTGGATGACTCTTTGGAGATGGAGAAACACACAGCAGTCGAAGCGTCTTCAAGGTGAGCCGACCGGTGCCGACCAGGAAACCGACCAAGAATCGCGGATCGAAGTCGTCCCACAATGCCCGCGCAGTGGTGACCGGCGCCGGCAGCGGAATCGGCCGTGCCTTTTCGTTGGAGTTGGCGCGCAGAGGCGGTGAGGTGATCTGCGCGGATATCTCGCTGGAACGGGCCAAGGAAACAGTGGCACTCATCGACGAGATCGGTGGTACCGCGCACGCCGTCAAATGCGATGTGTCAATTCGTGAGCAGGTTCAGGACCTGGCGTTGTTCGCGGAACTCGAACTTGCGGGTCCGCTTTCGTTGGTGATCAACAATGCCGGGGTGGGTATCGGTGGAAAACCGGTGGGCGAGATCGGTTTCGACGATTGGGAGTGGGCACTCGGGATCAATCTGTGGGGTGTCGTGCACGGCTGTGAGATATTTGCTCCACAACTGCGTGCGAGCGGGGCCGGGGGATTCATCAACGTGGCCTCGGCTGCTGGGTTTGCGGCTGCGCCGCTGATGGCGCCCTACAACGTCGGTAAAGCCGCCGTGATGTCGCTCTCGGAGACCTTGTCCGCTGAACTTGCCGGTACGGGAGTGCGGGTGACGGTGCTGTGTCCGACCTTCGTCAAGACAAATGTTGCTCTCGACGGCCGAATCACCGCGGAAGCAACACAATTGGCGCAAGCGTTGATGCGGCGAACCGGCTTTTCGCCGGAGCGCATCGCCGTCACCACTCTCGACGCCTACGACAAGGGTCGACTCTACGTGGTGCCGCAGTTCGATGCGAAGGTGATCTGGCGACTCAAACGGTATCTACCCGTTGCATACACGTGGGGCTGTGGAGTTCTCAATCGCTTTGCACCGAAACAGAAGTCGGGATCATCTGGAACTTCGGCGGCGCCGGAGACGAACTCGCCGAGCACGAAAGGAGCGTGACATGTCCTTCGATTTCGACGGCATGCTGCACAAGATCAAGGACCGCCAATGGGCTCTGGTGGACATCGACTGGGATGCTCCGGGCGCCGAGACGATCAGTCCAGAGCTTCATGCGAAGCTGAAACCGTTCATGTCGGACCTGATGTGGATCGAGAACGTCGGTGCCCGTGGCTTCGCTGCGATGGCTCTCAAGGCGCCGACTGAAACTCTCCGAGACATCTATCGGCATTTCCACGCCGAGGAACAGAAGCACGCCAACGCCGAACTCGCGCTGATGCGTCGGTGGGGAATGCTGGACGGCGACGAGATGCCCGAGCCCAACATCAACGTCAAGCTCGTCATCGACTGGCTGGACAAGCATTCCGACGGTTTGTCGCTCTCGATTCTCGGGACCGTCATACCGATGCTCGAGGTGGCGCTCGACGGAGCCCTGGTCAAGTTCATCATGGACGAGATCGAGGATCCGGTCTGTCAGGCTGTGTTCAAGAAGATCAATGCAGACGAGTCCAGGCATCTGGCGGTCGATTTTGCGGTGATCGAGATGCTCGGGCACTCGACGACGCGCAAGCTCGTTGTCGAAACCGTCGGCGCCTGGTTGAATCCGGCGTTGATCATCGGGACACTTCGCTACATCCCGCTGCTGAACAAGATGCGCGACAACATCGTCGACATGGGAGTGAACGAGGAACGGCTCTACACCGCGATGAAGCGATTCAGGAACGTAGGCGAACGGAGTCCGGCCGCGCTCCGCGTCCCGATGTATCGGGTGGTGAAGTGGCACGGCAACATGGTCATCAATCGCAACCATCCCTACCATCTGCTTGCCGATCGGATGGTCAAGGTCACTGGCCGACTTTCCGGCAGCAGGCTCAATTCCGAGCCGACCTGGGCCAAGGAACTTACGTACGAGCCACTCGCATGAGTACTGCCGAGCCACTGTCAGTGGCGATCATCGGTGGAGGTTTCGCAGGAATCGGAGCGGCGATTCGGTTGAAGCAGAACGGTATCGAGGACTTCGTCGTTCTCGAACGCGGCACGGAGGTCGGCGGGACGTGGCGCGACAACACGTATCCGGGAGCTGCGTGCGACATTCCGTCCCGTCTGTACTCGTACAGTTTCGCCCCGAACCCGGACTGGTCGCACACCTACTCGGCCAGCGCGGAGATCCTCGGCTACATCCGAACGATGGTGAAAGAGTTCGGCCTCGAGCCGAAGATTCGGTTTCGGTGCAACGTCACGGGCGTCGAGTGGGACGAGCAGACAGGTGTCTGGGCGATCGCGCTCGAGGGCCGTGAAGCGGTCATTGCCCGGACCGTCGTCATGGCGTCCGGTCCGCTGGCGAACGTCAGCTTTCCTGCTGTTCCGGGTTTGGAGAGCTACGAAGGACACAAGATTCACAGTGCTCGCTGGGACCATGACTACGACTTCACCGACAAGCGGGTCGCAGTGATCGGAACCGGGGCCAGTGGCGTCCAGATCGTCCCTGAACTCGTGAAAACTGCACGATCAGTGAAGGTTTTCCAACGAACACCGGGATGGGCATTGCCGCGAGCAAACCTACGCACCCGATCTCGCACGAAGGATCTGTACCGTCGTCATCCGGTCGTCCAGACTCTGGCGCGTCGGGCTTGGTACTGGGGACACGAATCGGTAGCTCTCGGGGTGGTGTGGGAATCCCCGTTGACGAGGGTGGTGGAAACAGTCGGGCGTCTTCATCTGCGCATGCAGGTGAAGGACCCGTGGTTGCGGCGACAACTCACTCCCGACTTTCGGGCAGGGTGCAAGCGGTTGCTGATGACCAGCGAGTATTACCCGGCTCTCCAGCAAGACAATTGCACACTCGTGACCTGGCCGATCGCGAGATTGGCGCCACATGGCATTCGCACGGTCGAAGGGATCGAGCATCAATTCGACTGCATCGTCTTCGCCACCGGCTTCGACGTTTGCAAGACCGGAACACCGGTCCCGATCATCGGCCGGGACGGACGTGTGCTCGCTCAGGAGTGGAAATCCGGGGCGCGTGCGTACAAGAGCATTGCGGTATCCGGTTATCCCAACCTGTATTTCACCTTCGGACCCAACTCGGGTCCGGGGCACAGCTCCGCCCTTGTGTACATGGAAGCGCAACTCGACTATCTCGCCCAAGCGATCAAGATCGTTCTCGAGCGCGACCTCAAGGCACTCGATGTTCGTCAAGATGTCGAAGATGCGTACAACGTCGAGTTGCAGCGTCGGCTGTCGAAGACCACGTGGAACTCGGGATGTTCGAGTTGGTATCTCACCGACGAAGGATTCAATGCCACTATGTTTCCCGGTTTCGCGACCCAGTACGTGAACCAATTGAAATCGGTGGATCTTCGGGACTACACGAGCACGGTGCGCGAGAAAGACACCGCGCAGACCTGATCCCGGGTTCTGATCGGCCTGGTGTTGCCACTAAGTTGGAATCGTGACGACCGACGCGGCAGAGGAGACGAGGCGGTGACCGAGTACCGCATCGACGATCTAGCGCGCGCTGCGGGCACCACCTCGCGGAATGTACGGGCATATCAGGAACGTGGATTGCTTCCTCCGCCGGAGAAGCGTGGGCGGGTAGGCATCTACGGCGACGCGCACCTCGAACGCCTCAAGCTGATCGACACGCTTCTTCAACGAGGTTTCACCACTGCGCATATCGACGACTTCATCACCGGGTGGGAAAGCGGGAAAGACCTGACAGAGGTGCTGGGTCTGCAGCACGCGGTCACCGAACCATGGTCCCGCAGCGACACCGTGAGTATCGAGATGGCCGTCGTACGCGAGTTTCTCGGGGGAGATGCAGATGGTCAACTGCATCGTCTCGTAGATCTCGGACTGGTACAGATCGAAGGAGAGAACTGCGTTTTCACCGATCCTGCTTTGCTCAGCGGATTTTCGAGTCTCCTCGACTACGGTTTCACTCTCGATCAACTGGTCGATGTGCACGAAAAGCTTCACAACGCTGTGGACGGGATCGCCAAAGACCTGATTCAGGCGGCAAAGGATCGCATCGTCGATCAGCACGGGGTCGGTTGGCTCCCGGAGGGCGACGAGGTTGCCGGAACAGCCGAGATGCTCCAGACGATGCGTGAACTCGGTGTGGCGTCGGTACATTCGGCACTGGCCCGGGCACTCGACGCGAACCTTCAGCGTGAACTCGGCGACTATCTTGCCGCTGCGATCGGCTCGCGGAGCGACGCCGACGAGTCCGACTAGCAGCATCGATCACGTTCGGGATGTGCGGCCCGTCGCGGTGCGCTCAGCTCTTGCGTGCCTCGATCAGGAATCGACTCGAGTGCGCGACAAAAGATCCGTCGCGACGGATCTGCTGATCGAGTTCGCGGAGCCGGTCCCGATACTGCGCGACGGTGAATCCCGGAATTATCCAGATCACCTTGCGTAAGAAGTAGACAACGGCGCCGATGTCGAAGAATTCCATGCGCAGACGCTCGAAACGCAGGTCGACGACGGTGAGCCCGGCCTCAATCGCGTCGGCAGTTTCGTCCTCGTGGTGCCGTCCGCGACGAGCCTGCGGCTGAGGACCGAGAAAGTACTCGACCAGTTCGAACACGCTGGCGTGACCCACATGTTGAGCGAAGTACGTTCCTCCCGGTTCGAGTACCCGCGCGATTTCGGTCCACCACACCGTCGCTGGGTGTCGGCTGGTCACCAGGTCGAAAGCCGAATCGGCGAACGGTAGCGGCGGCTCGTCCGGATCGGCGACCACCACCACACCTCGAGGACGCAGAAGGGCGGTGGCCTTGGCGATGTTCGGTGGCCAGGATTCGGTTGCTGCCATCGCCGGCGGGAGTGACGGTGCAGCGGCGAGGACTTCGCCGCCGCCGGTCTGGATGTCCAATGCGGCGCCGGCGCGGCCGAGACGTTCACCCATCAGCCTCTGGTACCCCCACGACGGACGCTGCTCCGTGGCGCGTCCGTCGAGCCACGAGAAATCCCACCCGTCGACGGAGGCGGATTCCGCTTCGGCGACAAGTTCGTCGAAACCTCGTGACATGCTCTGTGACTCGCCTTCAGGCGTTCCTTCCGACATCACATCATCATCGTCGCGGAGGGTCGACGGTGCCAGTTGTTTACGGCTACTTCGGGGTGGCGCCGAGCATCGGTGCGAGTTGAGTGGCAATCGGGTTCAGGTTGAGCTTGTCCGGGTCCACCTTGGGCTTGCTGTCCCACGGTTGCGAGGTGTTCGGGTCGGCGAACGCGATGCGGTTGGCGCTACGAACCCCCGTTTCGCTGCCCTGAGGTGCCTGGCAGTTGGC